>CAZFUD010000086.1:0-16058 GCA_964521705.1 uncultured Opitutaceae bacterium
CGTATACCATAGACGGAAGACGAAGATACATTTACGAATTTCGATACGCCCGCTACTCTAGCCGCTTCGATTAGCCGATGTGTCGCGACTACGTTGTTGCGATTGTAGTCCGACCAAGGAGTAGCCTTGGAAATTCCCGGCTGGCCCGCCAGGTGGACGACCCCATCGACTCCACCCACGAGCTCTTCCAGCGAAGCTTCCGCTAAGTCTGTATTGGCAATTTCGATCCCCGCTTCATTAAGTCGCTTTTCATTGAACCGTTTGAGGTCGGGATTGTAATAACTGGTGATTACGTCCGCCCCCGATACCTCAAATCCTCGGGATTGAGCCTCAAAGGCGAGATTCGAACCAATGTATCCAGCAGCCCCGGTTATGAGAATTCGCATCGACCCTGAAAAAGCGGCATCCTGCTAGCGTGTCGACCGAAAACTGCCCCTATGCTGACCGCCAGCTTTTCGAGCATTCTCTTGTCTCGAGACTCTTCGAAGACTCGAATCCCTGGACGCTAACCCTTCGCTTCAAAAGAAACCCACAAGCTCATACCATCTCCCCTTAGCCCATTGACCCCGCTATTAACTTTCGCTAACCCGTATCACACGCATTCCATTAGCGCTTACTTCCCTTCAAGCTTACGCCTTATTTACCCTTCAATGCTTGAAAAGTCTCCGATGATTGCTGGGGTGGATCCTGTAATGGGACCCATGAACTGGTATTGCATTCATACCAAGCCGAAAAAAGAGAAGCTCGTAGAACACTACTTGCAGAACGAGCTGGGCCTAGAAACCTACTATCCTCGACTCAAGCGGAAGAAAACGATTCGTCGAATCAGGCACGAAGTTCTTGAACCGCTTTTCCCGAGATACCTTTTTTGCAAGCTCAACTTAACGGAAAGCTACCGAGCCGTCACCTACGGTCGAGACATTATAGGGGTCGTTAGCACAGGGGATCATCCAACCGAAGTTTCCGATCAAACGATCGAGCATATTCGCGATTGGGCGGGATCTGAAGGCGACATCATCACTCTCGAACCAAATCCAATCAAGGCAGGGGATCGGATACGCATCACAGAGGGACCGATGCAAGGTCTGGAAGCAGTATTTATGCGAGAAACTTCACAAGAAGAGCGGGTCTCCATTCTTCTGGACCTTATGGAGTCTCGAGCAAAAGTGGAGATCGATCGAAATCAAATTGAGCCTATGAACAACTGATCTCGGGCGACTGCGAATGATCCTAAATCTATGAAGAAAGCTCTTATAACCGGCATTACCGGGCAAGACGGTTCCTACCTGGCCGAGCTGCTGCTCTCCAAGGGCTACGAAGTTCACGGTATCATACGCCGAGCCTCAACCTTCAACACCGACCGTATCGACCAACTTTACCAGGATCCCCATGTCAACGGGGTGAAGATTCGGTGCAGATGGTCAAACTGCTCTACGACCTGAAGCCAGACGAGATCTACAATCTGGGGGCCCAGAGCCACGTTCGCGTCTCCTTCGAGATCCCCGAGTACACCGGCGACGTCGTCGGCGTAGGGGCGGTGCGCATACTGGAGGCGATCCGTGAGGCCAACCTGGTTGGCAAGGTCAGGTTCTACCAGGCCTCCTCCTCGGAGATGTTCGGCAAGGTCCAGGAGGTGCCTCAGACAGAGGAAACCCCTTTCTGGCCACGCTCGCCCTACGGCTGCGCCAAGATGTACGCCCACTGGCTGACCATCAACTATCGAGAATCCTACGATATGTTCGCCTGCAGCGGTATCCTCTTCAATCACGAGTCACCGCGCCGTGGGGAGACCTTCGTCACGCGAAAGATCACTCGGGCGGCTACCCGCATCAAGGTCGGCTTGCAGGACAAGCTCTACCTGGGCAACCTCGACGCCGAGCGCGACTGGGGCTACGCCAAGGAGTACGTAGAGATGATGTGGCTGATGCTTCAACAGGATCGCCCCGACGACTACGTGATCGCCACCAACGAGATGCATTCGGTCAAGGAGTTCGTTGTCGAGACTTTCGATCGTCTTGGCCTGGATTGGGAGAAGTACGTCGACTACGACGAGCGCTACGAGCGTCCCGCCGAGGTGGATCTGCTGATCGGCAACCCCGCCAAAGCCAAGAGGCAGCTAGGATGGGAGCCCAAGGTGAAATTCAAGGAGTTGATAGCCATCATGGTAGACGCCGACCTGAAACTCGCCGAGGAGGAAGCCAAGATCAAAGACGCCCTCGGCCAGTAGCTGCTTGCCATGGACCCGTCCTACAAGATCTATGTCGCGGGCCACCGGGGGATGGCGGGATCCGCGACGGTTCGCGAGCTTGAGAGGCTCGGCTACCGCAATGTCCTGACTCACGGCCACCACGAGCTCGATCTAGCGAATCAGGCCGAAGTCGACGACTTCTTCCAGTCTGAGCGGCCCGATATCGTGGTCATGGCCGCAGCCCGCGTCGGGGGCATCCACGCCAACGATACCTATCCCGCGGAATTCGCCTACCAGAATCTGGCGATCGCCGCCAACACGGTGCATGCCGCCTACCGATCCGGAGTCCGGCGGTTCCTCTTTCTGGGCAGCTCCTGCATTTATCCCAAGCTGGCCGACCAGCCGCTTAAGGAAAGCTCGCTGCTGACCGGCGAGCTGGAGACCACCAACGAGGCATACGCCATAGCCAAGATCGCCGGTCTGAAGCTCTGCCAGTACTATCGCAAGCAGTACGGAGTGGCCTTCCACTCGCTGATGCCGACCAACCTCTATGGGCCCGGGGACAACTACCACCCGCGGAACAGCCACCTACTACCCGCCCTGATCCGGCGCTTCCACGAGGCCAAGGATTCCGGAGCGGAAAGCGTCGCCATCTGGGGCACCGGCACGCCCCGGCGCGAACTGATGCACGTGGATGATCTAGGGCGAGCTATCGTCCACTGCCTCCAGATCGAGGACCCTCCTAATTTGGTCAACGCCGGCACGGGCGTAGATCACACTATCATGGAGATCGCGGAAATGGTCAAAACTGTGGTGGGCTTCCAAGGCGGAATCGAAACCGACCCCAGTAAGCTCGACGGCACCCCCAGAAAGCTGATGGACGTGTCCCTTCTCTCGGAAACAGGCTGGCAGGCGAGGATACCGCTGGAGGAAGGCATCCGCATGACTTACCAGACTTTCCTCGAGGAAAAAGCCTCGGGATCCCTAAGAGAGAGGTAAGGCGATCTAGCCGCAACAGGTACTGTCAAATTCGGGCATTGCCTTCACGCTGGATTGAGTTCCGATTACGGGATGATTCCGCTTAGCGATATTCTCGAATCATCAGACCCGGAGATTTATACTCTCCGCACCCATGGTCCGGGTCCTTCTGGCCATTTGCCACTGACACCCGAGCAATTGAGAGGGATGGCTAGTGGCGATCTTTTCGGATGGACGCAGAATGCGGGTATGGGCTGGGACCCGAGACGCTTGGTAGGCAAGCAATTCCTTATTCTAAGCACTCAGGGCGGCCTTCGAGCTCCCGATGGCTCGCCTATCGCCCTTGGGTATCATACGGGTCACTGGGAAATCACGCTCCTAGTTGAGGAAGCCGCCAAGACCTTGACAGGCGAAGGAGCCATACCCTTTGCAGCCTTTTGTAGCGATCCTTGCGACGGCAGAACCAACGGAACCGTGGGCATGCTGGACAGCCTCCCATACCGAAACGATGCCGCCACCGTATTTCGACGCCAAATACGCTCACTTCCAACCCGGCGTGGCGTTATGGGAATCGCAACCTGCGACAAAGGCTTGCCCGCAATGATGATGGCGCTGGCTGGAACACACGACCTACCCACTATTCTTGTTCCCGGCGGCGTGACGCTTCTGGCGGAAGAGGGCGAAGACGCCGGAAAGGTTCAGACGTTAGCTGCCCGATTCGCTCGCGATGAAATCGATTTTGAATACGCCACCGAGATGGGATGTAAAGCCTGCGGCAGTCCTGGAGGAGGCTGCCAGTTCATGGGCACCGCTGCCACCAGCCAAGTGGTTGGAGAAGCGCTCGGCCTTTCGCTAACCCATGCTGCCTTGTCTCCGAGTGGAGCTCCAATTTGGAAGGATCTCGCTCGCCGGTCGGCCTTGGCGCTTATCGCTCAGGAAGCGAGTGGACAATGCGCTAAAGATATTCTAACCGATGACTCCATCTACAATGCGATGGTCGTTCATGCCGCAGTAGGTGGTTCGACAAACCTTGTGCTGCATATTCCAGCCATCGCCCACGCGGCAGGTTTACGACAACCAACGGTGGAAGACTGGGCCCGTATCAACCGATCCGTTCCCCGCCTCGTCGACTCGCTACCAAACGGCCCCCAGTACTTTGCTACCGTGCAAGTTTTTCTAGCAGGAGGCGTGCCCGAAGTGATGCTCCACCTTCGGGATCTCGGATTGCTCAAGCTTGACGCGAACACCGTCACTGGAAAATCGCTCGGGGAAAATCTCGAGTGGTGGGAAACATCCAAGAGACGACGAATTCTCAAGCAGAAGCTGACGGACTTGGACGGCATCGACCCTTCCGAAGTGATCATGCCTCGCGAAAAAGCGAAATCCCGCGGGCTCACGAGTACAGTCACTTTCCTCAAGGGAAACTTGGCCCCCGAGGGCTCCTTAGTGAAGAGCACCGCTATTTTGCCGAAGCGCATCGATTCTGACGGCGTTTACCGGCATCAAGGGCCTGCTCGAGTCATGACGAGCGAAC
This sequence comes from uncultured Opitutaceae bacterium, assembly GCA_964521705.1. Taxonomy (GTDB): domain Bacteria; phylum Verrucomicrobiota; class Verrucomicrobiia; order Opitutales; family Opitutaceae; genus Pelagisphaera. The sequence goes on from CAZFUD010000086.1 coordinate 4,701, forward strand.
CTGCAGCCATACAGGCTATCAAAAGCGGGGCGATTCAGCCTGGTGATACCATGGTTCTAATTGGAATCGGACCGGGTTGCGGCATGCCGGAAACCTATCAGATTACTTCCGCTCTCAAGCACGTCAAAGATGGTGATAAGATAGCTTTAATTACAGATGGCCGATTCTCAGGCGTGTCCACTGGCGCTTGCATTGGGCACGTTAGCCCCGAAGCATGGGCAGGAGGCCCTATCGGCCGTATTCGTGATGGAGATACAATAAAAATCGAAATAGACACCATCAACTTAAAGGGTTATGTCGACATCGTATCGATTTCTTCGGACGAACTTCTGGCCCGTGGCAGGCATCCCGATTTGAAGCCCGATCCAAAAGTCCCTAAAGACACCCTTCTGTGGGCAGCTTTGCAAAATGCTAGCGGTGGCTCATGGGCAGGTAGCGTCTACGATGTTGATCGGATAACAGACCTACTGGAAAAAGGTTTAAAAGTCGAGAATAGCCAGTAGCGGAGAGCCAAACAGGGATTTCCCAATCGGCCGGACTCCCATTGTCGGTGGGATCCAGGCGATTCATGGTCCAGCTATGACCTAAATTCCATCATGCTAAATGAGCGTTCTTCGATTCAAGCGCTCCGAGGATGTTCCGATATTGAGAACATGCGTTTAATGGCTCTTTGTTTCAGCATCCAGATATGCTGCCTCTCCGCGACCGGTAATGGAGGTTACGAGAGTCTGATCCACCAAGAACCCTACCTGGAAAAGAAAGTAGCGATCGCCGAGAGAGCATTCGCTTCTCTAGAAGGGTTCGTGGCTCGAGAAATATTCATGAGCTATTGGTCGATCGACGTTCTCAGCGAAGTTGCGCCCGAGTTCGAGCGTCGCATCCAGTCCGATGGAATTCAGTCCTTACTTCCGGAGTACAATCTAATCAAACGCATCTGTGCCCTAGAAATGGGCGACTACCGCTACTTTTTTAACGATTTGAAGAGCGAATTGGAAAAGATCATTAGCCAATTCCAATCGGCAAACGGATCCAAGCCCTCAGAGCTCCTGCCAATTGAGGATCAATCTATTGGGAGCGTTTGGGACGAAAAGCTCATCGCAAACCTTGTCGAGGTCTGGATAGCCATCGGGTACGGAGAAGGCATCAGGGAAGAGGCTATTGAGGCCCTACTGGCGAACGATACCTGGGAAGCCGAGGACATTGAGTACTGGCAAGAGCTCATCTATCGGTTCGAGGGAAATCCCGCAGCGATTGTTAAGGCCTTGTCTTGGCGTAGATTTGCCGGGGATCTGGTGGGAAGATATCTAGACCTCTATGAGTTCGAAGGTGCCGCTACCGAGCTCAATATCGATCGGGTATCAGATGTAGGGCCTCGGCTCTACTAAGGGTAGAAGCAGCTTCTGGCCTCCTGTAGCTTGGCGCCCCCGTCTTTGCTCTTCGAACTACGCCAGGCCTCTTGCCGTAGGGGATTGGTTGCCGCTGCCCGGCAAGTCCTGCGGACCCATGCTACGCATGTCCCATCTCCGCTCGACGCACTCGCTCCGTCGAATGCCCCTATCGGGGTTCAAATCCCTTGCGGAAGCGCTGAATGCAAAAGGACCGCAGCCCACCATTGGAATGCGATCCTTTTGTATTTGGCGTCCCGTAGGGGATTCGAACCCCTGTTGCAGGGATGAAAACCCTGTGTCCTAGGCCTGACTAGACGAACGGGACGGATAAGTGAGCCGCAGAAAGTAGAAATTCGAATCACTCATGCAAGGCTTTTTTGTCCTTTAAACCCGCTTTTGCCCCGTTTTAATCCGTGGACACCCAACTGCCGGATTTCACAACCTTGCCATTTGCCGAATCATTCGCTTTACCCCATAAGCGCCAACACCTTGGCCGACGTTAGTAAACTCGCGTTTTATGGGACTTTTCGATTTCTTACGAAGCTCAGCTTCTCTGACAATTGCCGATTGTCTTAATCGGACAATCACCAGCGTATCGAATTTCCCAGCCACTCTAAATGGGAAAACAGCCGATGGGGCAACTACCCCCCTATGCCGTATTTCCAAGTCCAAGGGTGAGTACTATATAGATTCCTTGAATCCCAAAAGTCTCCCGCTAATCGACGGAGAGCCCATCGACCAACGAAATAAGATAGCCAGGGATCGTTTTTATGCCCTTAGCCTAAGAGGCCATTTGCTCGTCATTTCGATCTCCCCAAAGCAACCCGACCTCGGGAAGGACTTCAATGCCCACGACTGGAGCGTAGAAGCTGTCAGCGGGGACCGCCTACGCCTACAATTGCGTCCTGAAGAATTGAATCAAACAGCGCTCCTGAATCGATTCTCCCCGACCAGCCACTATGTCGTTCTGCCAGGAAGCGTAGAAGTACGTTTCCCGTTAAAAGATCTGATAAATCTGCTACCCAAAGAGAGGCCCGTCGACGCGGCTCCAGATTCGCGCCCTCCCATTGGCTACGGGCAGGACGCAGCCACGAAAGCGACAGAAAATGGAGAACCGACCTGTCCTATTTGCTGGAAGACCTTCTCCAAAGGGGACGTTCTCAATATCGCTTCCCACGATGACCTTACAGGAGACCCCGAACTCGGACCTCATGCCAAACAACGCTTTGTCGCCAATCGATTCAACGAACTGGGTCAAGCATTGGACGAACGCGGAGTGGTTAGCTTAGAACTAGCCTGCCCGCACTGCCGAGGAAGGCTCCCCACGTCTTTCCTAAGTCAGCGCCATCTAATATTATCTCTGGTGGGAGCGCCCAGCAGCGGAAAATCCTACTACTTATCCACGCTACTTCAATTGTTGCCAGTCGAGCTGATGCGGCACTTCGACTGCATCCTTCAAGACGGAGATCCAAGCGGAAATGTTCGGCTAAACGAAATGAAGAATCGCCTCTTCTCAGCTACGACGCCAGAAGACGCCTTTATCTCCAAAACCGATTTCGAAGGGCTGATGTACGAGCTGCTGCCTCGAAATGGAAAAACGGTAGCCCTCCCTCGACCCTTCGTTTACCACTTACGCCAGACCCGCAATCCCGAGCGCCGCATTGCCCTCGTTTTTTACGACAATGCGGGCGAACATTTCAAACCCACCATCAGTTTGGACGATTCTCCAGGCGCGCTTCATGTAGCCGCCTCATCAGCTCTCTTTTTTCTCTACGATCCTGCTGCGAACCGGGCCTTTCGCAAACGGCTTCGACGCAAGCGAGATCCTCAACTACGCTCGCAGGCTACGGATGAGCAAGACACCATACTGGCGGAAATGGGCATCCGCGTCAAAAAGCTCAAAGCCAAGGACAATCATGAGCTAGTGGATACGCCTCTAGCCGTTATTGTGGGGAAATGCGATGTCTGGAAGTCCATACTGCCCGAGGATTCCCTGGCAATGCCCGATGACCGGCCGTTAACCGAAGAAGAAATGGCAAGAAACAGCGAGATGACTCGTAATTTGCTCTTGGAATATTGCCCGACGATTGTAGCCAACGCCGATTCCATATCTACACAGGTTCGCTACTTCCCAGTCTCGTCTCTTGGTCATTCCCCCAAGGAAATAGAGGAAGGTCCCCTCGCAGGGAAGCTGGCGCCCAATCCCCATCGCTTAAAACCGATACTGGCTACCGCCCCTACCATATGGGCTCTTCGCTTAACTGCCACCAATGTCATTTCTACCCCTAAGCCCAACCCTCACTCTCTCGTTTAATTCGTGCCGCTGCAGTACCTACATACCAGCGCCCGCCGTGGGTTAGAGCCTGGAAAGTCCGGATTTTGCTGCGTCGCTCGAGATCGCGACCTTCCTCCAGATTTGGCTACGGAGCTGGAACGCCTTAGTCGCTACGAACACTTCCCGGATCGCGAAAACCCCTGGATCGCCCGACATCTTCGTATCTCTCTACGCAGCGGCAACTACCACGTCCTTTCTCGCTTGATCGACGCGGGTACCGACTATTCCAAACGTAACAATCACATTGCCCATCACTTGTCGTTCACTGAAGAGGAAGTGGTCCGACTTCCAGACCCGGCAACGATACTCCTTTTCTGGAGAGGCTGGAGGGATTCCTGGAAAGAGCCTCCACGGATCCTGAACGAACAGGATGCATTTTCGATCCAAAATCTAGATACAGAATCGACCCCACTTTCGGATGCTTTCCCGACTGCAATCGAAAGGGGTCGCCCAATAGAGAAACCTTACACCATAGAGGTGGGGTGGGAGCGAGAACTAGCGCTGCATTATCGCAATGAACTTCTAAAACTGCCCGCTGAGTCCCGTTGGAATGTCGTATTCACGAGTTTCATCTTAACCTCGGACCGCCCTGCCGATTTCCTCTGGCGAGGCAATTGGGAAAATCGCTCGCTCCCCTTCGAATTCGAGTCGGTTCAGAGCCCTAGAATAGAGAGGACAACGACCACTTTCAGGAAGCCGAAAACCGACTCAGTCGAAGACGGCTCGCCATCCGGACCCGATGCCAAGCCGATCGTGCGTTCCGCTCCTAAAGTTGAAATTCCAGAGGAGTTTAGACCCGAAGACCGGAAGCGCCCCAAGCGGAAATGGACTCCAAAGCGGCTCAAGCGAGCATTGAACCTCTCGTTGGTCGTACTCGCCCTCCTTTGCGGCGGGATCGCAAGCTATCTGCTTCTAGACCTCAATCATTCCGAAACAAGTCCCGACGCTACTTCCATCGCCATCGGCGAGGATCCCTTTGCTACCTCAGAAAATAATCCCATTCAGAATGATGCCCGCTCCCGATGGCATGGATTCCTCGATTCCGGCTCGCTATACCGGAATCTCGAAGAGGTCCTGGAAATCAGTGAGTCTTTGGCCCAGGCAGGCGACAAAGAACCTTCGCTCATCGTCGAGTCTCTGGTTGCCATCAAACGTAGTATCGAGAATAGCGAACCGCTGATCGACCTGCCAAACGGAATCGTGGATTCCAACGAGTTCCAATACGAATTGAACTCCACACTGGTATCAACGATGCCGGTTTTCACGGGCGCCCTGATCCCGGAATCCCTAACCGAAATCTTTCTTGCTCCAGCGGACGAGAATTCCCCGCTTAGATCGCTAATTCAGCGGCTTTTGCCGGACCGCTTTATTCCCGAAGATATCATCCAGGGCCTTAAATCGTCTCGTCGGCACGTTCGCGATCAACTCGCTGAACAAGGCTTGGGGGCGGTCTCCGCAGCCGAGGAATTCCAAACCCAAGCCAATCAACTAGAAGAATATGAGCTCGCAACTAGCATTCGAGCGTTGGAATCCGCGTTCGGCATCAACTCCAGCAAAGGGTTTCTATCCATTAATTCCTCTGGCGTTTTGGCGACGCCGCAGGAGACGGATATCAAGAATCATCTGCAAAGCTTGTATGAAACCTATATGCTTCCTCAGGCTTCTTCGATGGGATCCAGCCCCGAATTCAGGCAGGCTCTCGCTAATGCTAGTCAATATCATGAAAGCGCCATCGTTGCCGCTCGAGCGATCTACGATGTTCTTGAAAAAGCGGATCCATTGTCCTCAGGCGATCGCGCTCAGCTGCAGAGGATTCAGAACCTATGGCGAACCACCTTCCTGCGAGACGATTTGATGAAGGAAACGATCATAAACTTCAATCTTGAGCGCTTGGCGAATAGCAAACGATCCCTGGCCCGACTTCAATCCGAGTTTCCGCCAGAAACGTTACGAGAACTCGACAAGGCCCAGCGGCTGAACACGGCGATTGATACAACCGAAAGCGCCGTTCTGGAAATCGATAACCAAACTCAGTGGGTATTGATGAATCTTGACGCCAAAGAGCGTTAGCAAAATCCCTTACGATCATTTACCGAGGAATGGATTGTATTCTCATTCTATAACCGACAGCTTAACAAATCGAATTTTTGTAGAAAAGCATGCGACCCGAAGCTTCTAGACTTGTTTACCGCATCCGAACCGCCTTGAAAGGCGAATCAAACGGTTTGGAGACCGCAAGTCTTGCCTGGCAATACGCCACAGAAATCGACTTCTACTCGATCAGGCGGGAAAAGTGCCTCGAAGCGGAGACCGTCCTGGAGGCCTACTTGCTAGCCTATACCAAGCCCAACACATTGGATGCTCTCGACGAACTGGACTTCCCCGAAGCAAGCCAGTGGGAAGAGCGTTGCCGTATCCTTGAATGGCGATCTCCTCCCGAGATTGACGCCAAGAAAATCAAGGCGTTGCGGGACCGTTTTGCAGACATCGGCGACATTAAGACTTGGCTCCAAAGCGAGTATAGAAACCAAGCCCGATCCAAGCAAACGCTTCAGGCATTCAGAATAGCCCAGGTCTTAGCCATTCAATTCGGCGATCAAGATCCCAGCTTAACCGGGGAATCAGAACGCCTCAAAGCCCAATTGCTGAACCAAGCAGAGTCTGAGCTGGCTAATTCCCTTCAAGAGCTCGTCCCCGAGGAGCAGCCCGAAACACTAGCTTCTCGCTATCAGGAGTTCGGTCTCGAACTTCCGAATACGGAAGGACCGTTTGAAACCGTTCTCAAGCGAATTTCCGATCAGAAAGTGGCTGAAGCGACCAAATCCGTTAACGCCCTACTCAAACAGGCAGATTCAGCTGAATCGGAAGAAGAAAAACTGGCTTTAGAGAGAGCCTATCTGCAATGCGACTACGACCTGTCAATCGATGATACGCGCTCGAAGATCGATGCGCCATTGCGCGAAGCATACAACAAAGTCGCTACAAGCATTTCCCATCAGCGCTCTAAAATCGAATCCAATATCCTCCTAGGCAAGGCTGTTGATGATCTCAGAAAAGTGCTCCAGGGCGTGTCGATCAGCTTCGGCCGAAAGAAGGCTACCGTTCATGACGCTAAAGAACGCCTTAAATCACTTCAATCGCAGGCAAAAAAAATGGGCCGGCGAATTCCTCCCGATCTGCTGGAGGAAATCAGGAAGGCATTGTCGGAAGCCACCCGTAAACGCGCTCCTAAGTATGCGATAATTGGTGGCGGAGGTATCGCCGCAGCATTGATCGTCGCTTGGATCGTGAATACGCAAGTACAAGATCGGCGACAGGCAGAAACACTGCAAACCGCCACGGCCGCCATAAACCAAGCGGCGGCTCGCCAGAACATTTCCCAGGCTCAAGCCGCCTTGAGCGAGTGGAGCAAGTTAATCGCCAGCGCACCCGAAGGCCATTCGCTCAAACTGGCAGCAAATAGTCTGGAGAGCTGGATTGAGGAGCAGCAATCTCTTCAAGCAGTGTATTCGCAAATTGCCGACAGGCTGGATGAGATAAAATCTATCAGCGGAGTGGATCCAAATGCGGGAGAAATTAATACGCTGCTGGAAAAGGCTCAATCGACTCGCGGTTCGCTGGACATTCCCGAACCAAAAGCGGTGGCGGACCGAATCGCCCAATTCGAGATTTGGCGCCAGAGTAGGATCGAGCAGATCCAGGCCGACCGGAAGAGAGCTCTACTAGCCTACGTGGATGAAGCCCAAAATGCCCTGACGCAAGCTAGCGCCGCCGATGACGCTCAGCAATTCGGCGCTATTTCCAGAGCGGTCGTGGACTCCGTATCCAATGCTCGGCAGTTTTTGTCGAAGTATCCCGAATTGGATCCTAATGACCTCCAGTCGGGAAATCTGAAGCGTATCGAAGACTCGCTAAGGTCGATTCAAAATAAGCGGGATACCATGGAGGCTGCTCAAAAATCGATTACAGGAGCCAAGGACCTCGCATCCTACCTGCAATCGCTCGAGGCGATTTACAATTTCGATACGCTTCCACCCGAGGGGAAAAGGAATATTGGACGTATACTCAGGTTGGAAAACGAATACGATTCACTCCTCCAAGCATTGATACTCCCCGGCGACGAAGACGGCTGGTTTGAACTCAATCGCTCGTCCGACTTCTCCCGCTCGGAAATCGAGCTCGATGAAACCGAAAAGGCGTTTATCCAACGGCAAATAGACGACACGCTCTTCCCTTCGATTTACGAATCCAAGGTCAAATATTTTGAAGGGGCGCCGGTTGCCAGAAGCGAGTACTCCGTCTTTCTGAAAGAACCGGTTCGCAAAGGGAATACTGCAGGGCTGAAGACAGGAGTGAATTTCAGCTTCGAAGTTTGGGGCTTCAACGAAAACGGTGTCGCGGATGAAGCTGCCCAGGAAATGAACTTTCTGAGCCATCCTGATGGGACTTTTTGGGGATTCTTCTATGAACCATCGGACCTGTCGAAAGAGTCCATCTATTTCCAAGAGTCGTTTCGGTTGTCCCTTATGCGCATTCTAGCGGGAGGCGAACGGTTTTCTCCTCTCAAACTAATCGACGAACTGACTCGACTCAGAACCCTTTCACCCGCGTTTCGAGCTTATTGGCAGCAGCGGTTGATAACTTTCATCGAGCTGAATCCTTGGAAGTGGGGCCTTCCTTTGACACCCTCGCTCGCCATGCAAAAAGCATCGCTCGAATCCATATCATCCGATGAGATCGATAAACGCCAATGGCTGTCATCCGTTGAACAAATTTCCCCTTCCGTCCAGCTGACGGAACACTTTCGAATTGCCTCCAAAACCAATCTCGTCGACGAGGCTAGGGCCTTCGCCACTTTCTACAGTTTGGCTATGCAAGGAACGATGAGCCTTATCGGGCAAGCCGACGAGACGGGTGAAATTGAATACAATGAGACTCCGAAATACGACGAAGATACGCTTTGGATTGTTAACGGGCTTACTGGCAGAATTGAGGTCCTGACAGACAACACGCCCGTCGCCCCCTACTCGCCTGTTCTCGCCTACCGCTACCAAGACCAGTCGGCAGCTGAGCTCGTCCAGCAAACTAGAGCCCAGACAGGCTGGGATCTCAGTCTCGATCGGTACGAAGACTACCTCCCTCCCTTACTGAAATAGCCATCTCCTTGCCAGTTAGAATGGTTGAGTCGGGCCAGGCCGATCTCACTCCTTCACCCAGTTACGGCGCCCCACAACGAGGCGCCACAAATCTAACAGCCAAGAAAACGGGCCCAAACAGGCGGACCGCGCGAATCCCGCAAAAAAGCTTTCCGAGTCCTCAAAGGTTTCTAGAGTCACTGAATGATATCCGGCGAAGCGCTAAAAACGGCACTCCCCCAAAAACCTGTAAGGGAATTGCAGGAATCGATTGGAGCCCCTACGATCGCCTCAGGCAAGGTGCGGGAGATCTTCGATTTAGACGATTGTATTCTCCTTGTCGCTACCGATCGAATTTCCGCTTTCGACGTTGTTCTTCCAGGTGGCATCCCAGGCAAAGGGGCGATTCTTACTCAATTGAGTCGATTTTGGTTCGAGAAAACGAAAGCAATCGCTGCCAATCATCTCATAGATAACGAAGAAGAGATATTGAAGAACAAGCTCGGCTTGAGCGCTGACGGGCAATTGAGAAGCATGGCCGTCCGGAAATTGCGACCCCTTGAGATCGAATGCGTTGTCCGCGGTTATTTGGCCGGATCCGGATGGGCATCCTACCAGAAATCTCGGAGCGTTTGCGGGGTACAGCTACCGAAAGGTCTCAATTTGGCTTCCCAGCTGCCTGAGCCAATCTTTACCCCCACGACCAAAGCCCAGGAGGGCCATGACATGCCCGTCACGGAGGAGGAAGCTCGAGACATCGTTGGCAATGGAGTTTTCGAACAAGTGAAATCGATTAGCGGAGAGGTATACCGATTCGGGCACGAATTGGCTGGGGAAGCAGGTATCATTCTAGCAGATACAAAATTCGAATTCGGTCTCGATGATGATGGGCGGCTCTATTTGATAGACGAGGCGCTCACCCCGGACTCCTCTCGCTATTGGGAAGCCTCCGAATGGCAGGAAGGAATTTCTCCCGCTAGTTTCGACAAGCAAATCGTTCGCGACTATTTGGAAACCTTGGATTGGGGCAAAACTGATCCCGGGCCCGAACTGCCGGAAGATATCGTGCAGAGAACTCAGAATCGATATTTAGAGGTATATAGCCGATTGACGGCGGTTGGGTAAACCAAGGCGTAGCCAATAGGGAAACTTCTTTCATACTTGCTTGACAGCCCCCCACAGGTATTTCCATTTTCTCCCTCTTTTTCGAATTTCTAGTCATGAGACCGACATACAGACCACATCGCTTGAAACGAGTCCGCAAAATTGGGTTCCGGGCCCGTATGGGCACGCGCGGCGGACGAGCCGTTATCAACGCCAGGCGACGCAAAGGACGCAAACGTCTGGTCAACGTCTAGGAAATCTAGATAAGATAAACGGAGAACCTGTCATGTCTCCGAAGCAAACTTTGCCCGAATCCAGCCGCCTGAAGCGAAATCGGGATTTCGTTCGCGTTCGGCAAAAAGGAAAGCCTTTTCGCTGCCCCTACTTCATACTGTTCTCGTATCCTAACACGGAGAGTCTTCCCGCCCGCATCGGCATCTCAGCATCCAGACGGGTCGGCAGCGCCGTTACCCGCAACCGGGCCAAGCGACACTACCGGGAGTTATTCAGGAAAATCCGCCACCAGATCCAGCCCGGATCGGACTTACTCCTCAGCATCCGTAAGCCCTCAGCCAATGCTTCCTTTCAAGAATTGGACCATCGATTCCTTCAAGCCGTCAGGTACCTAAGACTATTGCGATCGAAACCATAGTCTCTGGCAGTAGTGGAGATCTCCCGATAGGGACTCTAATTCTGCTTGCCTGCCTATTCCCACACTCTTTTATGACCGATCTTCGCCGACACGCGAAACAACCTGACTGAATCAATCCCGGATGGATAAGAAGAACACTGCAATCGGACTGCTACTGCTTTTCGCAGCATTCGCCCTGATGTTTTATCAGGCTCCGCCGCCGGCCGATCCAAACGCGGAACCCGCTACCGATTCCCCTTCCGGCACGCCTACTAATCCTGCGCCTCCTCAACAAGGCCAAACGGGAAGAGCTGTCCCGGTCAATGCGAGTCCTTCCCCACAGCCTACGACAGGGCCGGCAATTCTGGAAAGCCTGGAGGGCAATCTAGACGAAGTTATCGTAAAGCGTGAAAACGCCCTTATGGAGGCCCGTTTCACCAACTACGGGGGAGCGATTCAGGAAATCGTGCTCAAGGATTTCGCAACTTCTCGCGACGACGACTCTCCCTACGTGATGAATGGTGAACGATCTGGCCCCGCGCTCGAACTGACTGGCCTGCTAGGCTTGGGCAAAACCGAGGCATTTCAGCTAGTGGAGCCCAGCCGCGATCCCAGCATCGTCGAATTCCGGAAAGTCATCGAGGGCAACTATCAGGTAACGCGGCGTTACTCCATCAGCGAGGACACTACTCAAGAGAAAGCTTACCTAATAAAGCACGAGCTCGAATTTCGCAACCTAACTGACCAATCGCTATTCATCGGCGC
>CAZFUD010000087.1:0-16053 GCA_964521705.1 uncultured Opitutaceae bacterium
AATCGCCTTCACATTCCCCCCCTCCCCGCGAAGCGGACAAACAGTCATCGAGCTAGAGAACATCGAGAAATCATTTGGAGACCTCAAGGTATTCAAAAAAGCATCCATCCGCATCGAGCGCGGAGACCGGATCGCGGTGGTTGGGGTCAATGGTTCCGGAAAATCGACACTAGCCAAAATCGTTGCCGGGATCGAACCGTTTCAAGGGGGTAATCGAGAATTGGGCCCCAATACTTTGATCGCCTATTTCGCCCAACATCAAGCAGAAGAACTCGAACCCAATCTTTCCGTATTGGAGACTCTTGAAAGCAGCGAGTCCGGACAAAACACTACTCAATTGAGAACGGCCCTGGGAGCATTTCTCTTTCATGGCGACGATGTATTCAAAAAAACACGCATTCTTTCCGGAGGGGAGCGCAATCGACTGGCTCTCGCTAAAATCCTAACCAAAAAGGCTAATTTCCTCGTTCTGGACGAGCCCACGAACCATTTAGACATGCACTCGCAAGACGCTCTTCAAAGAGCGCTGTCATCCTACGATGGCGCCTTTCTGATCGTCTCTCACAACAGGGCTTTCATGGACAGCATTGTCACGAAAACTCTCGAGATACGCAAAGATGGCCTTTCGCTATATCCAGGAAATGTGTCCGATTACTTGGAGCACGTAGAAAGTAGAATCGATAGCGACTCCAACACGTCGGTTAAGGAAACCGAAAAGCCACAGACCGCCGGGGACACTCGACTGACACCGAAACAAAGACGACAAGCTCGGGCTGCTCTGGTCGCTGAGCTCAGCCCCATACGCAAACGGCATGATTCCATCGAGAAGCGCATTGCAGACATCGAACTCAGCCAGCAGGAACTAGAATCAAAGATGTCTGATCCTGAATACTTCAAGCTGCCGGAAGCCAAGGAGATTATGGTCAAACACAACCAAGACCGGCAAACCCTTGAATCGCTGTACGAAGAATGGAATCAGCTCACGGACCAGCTACAGAGTAAGGAAGAAGAGCTGGAACGGCTGTAAGCCGATTAAAGCGATTTCGCCACTCTTAATCGTTCTAGATATCATAAGGACTAGAACAATTCCCTTTGCTCAAGCTCTTGCCGCTTAACGGGATTCCCCTGGCTTCGGGCAATCAGTCTTGTCAAAGAAACGGTTTCATCCGAGAGATTCTGGCAGTAATTTATCAATAGCAACGCGGAGGCAATAGCGTCGTATAGAGCGCAATGATAACCTTTTCTTCCCTCCGGGCAATAGGCAGCTCCCAGCTCATCCAGTTCTTCCTGGAGCCCGTATCTCCCTATGAGATCCTGCAACTTGTTGGACTCGTTATCGTATCCTAAGCCACGGTACAATACGCCGGTATCTATCCATGGCCCCCAACTGACCACTCTCTTACCGTCGTCAAGCCAGCTGGGAGAACTCCGCGGATAGGGAAACACCGACTTTAGCATCGAGCTTTCCGCAGAGGCAAAGTGGGCAGCCATAGGGCCCGACTCCCGCAGAGCGGCGAAGCGGTCCCACTCGTCCTTGAAAGAGGATTGAGACGCAGTCATTCCGGAGGAAATTCCGTGCACGGATTGCTCTCGCAATGGGATCTTTCTCAAGGGACGGCAAAGTCGAGAGGCGACAGATTCAATCGTAGTCCCCTTGATGGAAACCACTCCGAACTCGACGATCCCGCATTGCGGGCCGCCCTCGAAATCGATTACGTGAATCGGAATTGCATCCCAATAGGTTTCCATCTCGTCAGCAAAAAGCTTTAAGCCGCCGGATTGAACGCGCAATCTTCGAATCCTAGGACCATGCACTTCGATGAATTCGACGAATTTACGCGCAAACTCTGCGTAGAAACCCAGAAAACGATTCTATCCGCCTATCGGAATCCAGAATTGGTCGTCGAGACGAAATCAGACGACACTCCTGTAACCTTCGCGGACCGGGAAACTGAACGCGAGATTCGTGAAGCGATTCAGGTTCTCTACCCAGAGCACGGAATCAAAGGAGAGGAATTCGATGATGTAAATCCGGATGCCGAGATGACCTGGATTATCGATCCCATTGACGGCACCAAGTCATTTGCCGCGGGCAGCCCCCTTTTCGGAACGATGATCGCTCTCTTGGAGCGTGGCCAACCTATCTACGGCTGCATCAACTACCCGGCTATCGGCGACCGAATCAGCGGAGACGGAGAGGCTGCTTACGTCAATGGCTCCCCCGTAACCGCTACCGTTGGCAAACCTCTCGACAAATCGATCCTGCTTTGCACGGACCAAGGATATATCGACCAGGTCAAGGGATCGAAGAACTTTAATCAGCTTTCCCGCATGACCTACTTTACCCGGACTTGGGGCGATTGCTTCGGCTACTATCTTGTCGCCTGCGGCAAGGCCGATATCATGCTCGACCCCGAGATGAATCCTTGGGATTTGATGGCCCTCATCCCCATCATTCGCGGCGCTGGGGCGATGATTTCGGATTGGGAAGGCGGCGATCCCGCAAAAGGCAACTCGATCGTCGCCGCCAATTCGGACCTGCACGCGGACGTTATTCGAATTCTGAACGCTTAATTTGTCGACTTTGGACACGACTGTTTTTTGAATACAGATGAAAAATCATATAGCTATCACTTCCTCGATTCTCATTCTTTTGGCCGGTTGCGGCGGAGGCGGCATGGATATTCACGAAGTCGACCGGGACCCCAAGCCCTATGAAAGCGTCCAAGTCGATCAGCTAGATACCGACGCTCTTTTGAGCCATCTGCTTGGGCTTGCCGACGAAATGACCACAGCCACCGCTGAAAGCGCCTATGTCGAGATGCATCACCTCGAAATCGCATTGACCAAAGCTCTTGCCGCAATCGAGGCAAAGCTTCCAGACGGAGCAACCAGTTCGACTATCAACACGCTAAAAATCCTAGCCGTTAGAATACACGAAGCGGGGCACGATCAAAACGGGACGATGGCCGAGAAGCTTGAAAAGACCTTGAGAGAAAAGATACTCCAACTACAGGCTGAACTATCCTAGGTTCGCTCTGCCAACAGGGTTTCGGAACAATCTCAGTAGACCGGGAAATTCGTGGAAGACGCTATTATCATCAAGCCAGGCGAAGCGGGCGATGTCCCTCGTTTAACCGAGATATACAACCATTACATTGCTAACACGCCCATCAGTTTCGATACCGAGCCGATATCAGTAGATCAAAGATTATCGTCGTGGTTCAATCACTACAGCCTGACTGGTCCTTATCGATTGCTCGTAGCCAAAGTGAATGGAAAAACGGTCGGATACGCGTCGAGCAGCCAGTTTAGAGCCAAAGCCGCCTACTACACTTCGGTTGAATCGAGCATCTATATCGATCCGCTCGAATTGGGCCGGGGTATCGGCTCAAAACTATACGCAGCGCTTTTCGAACAGCTCGAGGACACCGAGGTTCATCGGGCTTATGGTGGAGTCACCCTCCCCAACGAAGCCTCCATGGCTTTACACAGGAAATTCGGCTTTAAAGAGATCGGCGTGTATTCTGAAGTAGGATATAAATTCGACCAGTTCTACGACGTTTGCTGGCTAGAGAAATCCTTTTCTTGAAGGACGGCAATCCCCTATTTCGCCGTATCGGTAAAACGTTGTTCCCGAATTATGGTGATGCGAATGGAGCTCGGATATTCGAGCTCGTCTTCGATACGATCGCGAAGGCTACGAGAAAGGAGCTTGGCTTCATCGTCGGATACATCGTGGGGATCGACGAGCACACGCACTTCTCGGCCCGCCTGAATCGCGTAAGCCGACTTAACACCTGGAAAAGACACGGCTAGCTTCTCAAGTGAATTCAACCGGTCGATGTAAGAAGCGATCGACTCGGATCTAGCCCCGGGGCGGACCGCGGAAATCGTGTCCGCTAAAATAACGATCCCCGCGTACAGGCTTTCTGACGGGACTTCATTGTGATGGGCGGCGACCGCATTGACGACGATATCGCTCTCTCCCCTAGCTTTTACGAAGTCGGCTCCAACTATAGCATGGCTACCTTCGTATTCTCCATCAATGGCCTTGCCAATGTCGTGCAGCAAGCCGGCCCGTTTAGCAATATTGGGATCGAGGCCCATTTCGGAAGCGAAAATCGAACAAAGCTGACCCACCTCAATGGAATGCTCGAGGACGTTCTGAGAATAGGAAGAGCGGAACTTCAGCTTGCCCAGCAAGGTTATGATTTCCGGGTGGAGCCGGGAGATTTTCAAACAACTGGTGGCAGCGTCTCCAGCATTTTCAACGATCTCGTCCACATCCAGTCTGGCAGTTCCAACAAACTCCTCGATTGTAGCCGGATGGATCCGGCCGTCCTTGACCAATCTCTCGAGAGCCGTCTTGGCGATCTCACGCCGTACTGGGTCGAAAGAAGAGACTAGCACCATCTGAGGCGACTCATCAATAAGCAGCGTTGTGCCCGTAGCGGTTTCAAAGCATTTAATGTTTCTGCCTTCCCGTCCAATAATCCGGCCCTTCATGTCATCGTTCGGAAGCTGGACGATTGCCGCGCTGATATCGCTATTCGGCTTGCTGGCGATTCTCTGCATCGCTGCCAGCAAATTTCGTTTTGCTTCTCGGTTCACATCGGCCTCGGAGCGTTCGAGCAGTTCTTTACGCAACCTCGAAAGTTCATCGTTGCTATCGAGCTTAACTTGTTCGCGGAGCTCCTTTTTGATCTGCTCGACATCCATTGACGCCAGATTGGCCATCGTTCGTTGGACATTCTTGGACATTTCCGAAAGCCGCGATTCGTCATCTTTCAGATCCTGAATCTCGTCCTCAATATTCTTTTCCCTAAGACGGAGTTCGTGATCCAAGGCGGCCAGGCTTTCCTCGTGGGACTTGATTTCATTTAGCTGAAGATCGATCTCCATCTCCATTCCCTTGGCCTCTCGCTCGATATCGCTCCGTTTCTCGCGAATTTCCAGCTCTAGAGCCGATCGGCTTTCCTTAGAGACCACATCCGCTTCTCTTCTAGCTAGCGATATTATCGACTCCGCTTCTGTCTTCGCCTGGGCCCGCGATCTTCTCGACATAAGGTAGCCTGCAAGAAAGGCGACCGCTGAACCGATCAGAAACGGCAAAATCCATGAAGACACGACTTCCATAAAATAGAAAAACGCGAGACACCAACGACGGGGATCTCGCGCAAATACTCACGAAACCTATCGGCTAGAAAAAATCAACGCTTGTTTTAGACTACATTCACAACCTCTTGGGAGTCAACTCTCTAGATCGTCCTAACTCGAACGCTCATCCGCTGCGAAACCCGTCGGCTTCCGACCGAAGTGGGCGATCGCCTCTTGTCGAATTCCACGACCGATCTCCAGATTCAACAAATGAGTGATTCACGTCGCTCAGCCTTAGAGGAAAATAGCCATATTGAATCGCGCTGCAACGGTAACATCGAGCGTTGGCTATAGGTTCGATTACCAGTTCTCTTCTAAATCACTTAAAGCCCTCGAACATTGGGCGTTTGAAGGCCCATGGAACGAATCACCACAATCGTCGATCGGCTGCAAAGCCGATTTGAGACGATGACTCCCGCCCCCAGAATTTCGAACAGCCTCAAGAGCCTCGTATCAGAAGGGAATATCAATCCCGACGAAATCATCGCTCTCATCCGTCTAGAGCCCCTATTGGCAACGCGAATAATCCGAGAAGCCAATAAGTTATCTCAGGTCAGAGCCGGCGGCTATACGAGCATCGAACAAGCCGCAACCGCAGTGGGATTCGAACGCATGTACGATCTCCTCGGCATCTACGCTTATCAGTACTGCGACGATGCAATCCATTCGTCCAGCTACAGTGTCGATGCCTGGAAACGGGCCGTCACCTGCGCTGTCTGTATGGAAAGCTTAGCCGCCAAACACAAGTTGGACCCGCATGAAGCCTATTCGATAGGACTGCTCCACTCGTTGGCGAGCGCGATCAGCGAGGCCCAAGACGAAGAGCTTGAACGTCAATTCACTGATCCATTTGGCCGATTGAATGAGCGCTTGAAGAGCTTCGGCAGCTCTGGATTAAGCTACACGCTCTTCCGTCTATGGGGTTTCCCCGACACCTTTACGGATCCGGTACGCTTTCAGTTTTCACCTCTAGATTGCACCACCACCGGGAAAATGGCTTGTTTGCTAAATCTTTCCAAATGGATTACCGGCGTAATTAGGGAAACCAACGAGCTACCCGATCAAGATCAGGGCCCCGACTTGCTGGTCTTGAATCTGCTTGGCGAAGGTGAACAAACGCTGTGGAACCTGGTAACCGACGTTAGCGACTGCCTTCAGCGGGCTGACGCCACCCTCCAAGGAGACTACAATTTGGTCTAGCGGCAGTCGCTTAGGCCTAATTTTCCACCTGGTATAGGTTCGGATCGAATTCTGGAGGTTGGGTCGGTAGAGGGATCTCTACGGGTACCGGCCTTATCTCCTTAACGATCTCTTCTGTCTGTACTTCTTCCGGAATTTCTAATTCCGGCGGCTTACGCCAATCGAAGCCCTCTTTGTCAAATTGCCTCTGGTAAATTTCGGCAATCGCTATTTCCGGATTGGGCGGCGGCGTGTCCGGCAATACCGGTTCCGAGTCCTCGCTCAGGCTGATGGGGACAATTACGCTTTCCTGATCCATTTCGAAAAATTTAAGCAGAATCGATTTGAGATAAGGGGCCGCCATCACCAGGAACACGCACATGATCAAGGTCGGGATCAGGGTTATCATCATTCCCGGACCGATGGGCTTATCCAGCTTGCTCCGCCAAAGCTCTCGCTTTTCCTCGAATGGCTTCTGCTTTCTCAAATGGCGCATTACTTCGTTTAGGACCCCAATTCTAGTTACCTCGTTCCCAACCCTCCTGTAATCACTAGAACGTTTTGCCGGTCGGCCGCAAGTTTCGATAGTCCAGGCGATACCAACTGAACTCTCGTTGCATTCCCGTTTCTGAAAGCGGCTATTCGGCAAAAATCTATCAAGATTTCTAGGGGCCAATCCAGTCGACAGAAATGGATTGCCATCAATGCTATTGACCGTACGGCTTTGCTCAATCGGCAAGACAAGCCGAAGGGCGCATTCAATGGCCAAGAAACTGAAAGACATCAAAAAGAAGTCGAAAAAGGCTAAGGAATGGGTATTAGTCGGTCTGGACGAGGACGGAAATCCTCCCGAATTTCCCTACGTGCAGACCGCTTCATCCGAGATCCACAACAGAGGTCTCTTCGCAGCCAAGCGCATTCCCGAGGATGCTTACATTATCCAGTACCTTGGAGAATTGATCCCCAAAAAGGAATCCACGCGTCGGGGTGTCGCCCAGCACGATGCTGCCCTAGAGAGCGATGATGGCTCGGTCTATATATTCAATCTCGATGGCAAGCGCGATCTCGATGGCAATTTCGAATGGAACATCGCTCGTCTAGCCAATCATTCCTGCAAGCCGAATTGCGAAGCTCAGGATATCGACGGCGAGATTTGGCTAGTCGCTTTGCAAAGCATCAAGAAAGGCGAAGAGCTGACATTTGATTACGGATACGATTTGGAACATTGGGAAGAACATCCCTGTCTCTGTGGCGAGTCTAACTGTATTGGATACATAGTTAGTAGAGCGCATCGCAAAAAATTACAGAAGATTTTGAAAAAGCGTTCTTCCAGCGACGCCAAATAAACCCATGCCCATCTGCCGCATACTCTTAGTCCTGCTAGCGGTAGCAACGCTTCCCGCAAGCGAAGCTCTCGTACACGTTGTGCGCAAGGGAGAGAATCTTACCACCATCGCCAAATCCTATGGGGTGACGGTGGACTCCGTTAAGAAAGCCAACAATCTAAGGAACGCAGACAAAATCGTTGTCGGCCAGAAACTCGATATTCCCGGTACAGCGCCCAAATATATTGAATACAAGGTTCGCAAGGGGGAAAGCCTTTCTTCAATAGCGGCTCAGCACGGACTGAAGGCCAAAGAGATTGGCGCCTTCAATGGTATTCGCAACTTGAATAAGATTCGAGTCGGACAAGTGATCCGAATACCTTCTAAGTCAGGCGTGGCTCCTCCGAAGTACACCCGGTTACCTTGGAGCGTCCGTAATGCCCTCGACAAGATCGACATTAACCGGGGGCAATGGAAAAGCATAGTCGTGCATCACAGTGGGACCACAGCCGACCGGGCGGTTAACATCGCCCGTTTTCACCGTGAGGAAAGGCGCATGGAAAATGGGCTCGCCTACCATTTCGTTATCGAGAACGGCACTCGAGGAACGAGGAACGGCGATATCTACATCGGCAATCGATGGGAAAAGCAATTGCATGGCGGACACATGAAGCTGTGGGCCCACAATCAGGTAGCCATAGGCATCTGCCTCATCGGGAACTTCGAAAAGACCCGCCCCAAGTCCCGCCAGCTCGATCAGCTAGAAGCTTTGATCGACTATCTTAGATCAAAAACGGGGATCCCTGCTAAGAACATAACCACCCACAAGCTAATGCATCCCAAGCATACGCTTTGTCCGGGCAGATACTTTCCGACTGATCAACTGAATCAAATGATCCGTTGAGCGACTCGCTGAACCCAAAAATCGGCTTTTGCTAATATTTCTCGGCTAGAGCCAGGAAATCATCCGAATATTCCGCCTCGTAGGGAACACTCCGGTATATTCCAAATCGCCAAGAGGTGATTTTGGGCGAATTGTTGAAGGACGCATCTAATCGGCGGTACTTCCAAGCATCTGGATCCACTAGAGCGTAGGTCATGACTACCGACCAAACAACCTCTTCTTCCTCGTATCCTGCGGACGAAATCCATCCCTGAACCTCGTACCGATGCTCTCCAAGCTCCTTTATACGACAGCGGAAGTCTCCCCAAACACCCGTTGAATTGAATCGGACTGCATTAAATCGCCCTTCTGCAATAGGATCTAGGTTGAACGTTCTGACGATATAGTTGCGAGCAATCTTAAAGACCTCACTCTTGTGCTCCGAGATCTGTTTTTCAGTTGGCTCGAACTTGGGTATTCGGGCCCAAGCAGGACCTTGGAATACGGTAACGATAGCGATTATACAGAGCAGACGCATCAATTTCCTTTTATCGGCGCCTATCACTCGAGAGTTAAGCCACTTCCGGATGGCCTAAATGGGAGCAACTATTGACGAGAGGCTAAAATCTCCCATACAAAACAGTGGATGCTTACCCCCACCGAGACTAACTTGCTGATACTGATGACGTTCGTCATCATGTTTGGCTTAGGATGCACCTTATCCATTGGTGATTTTAAGGACGCTGCCAGGCACCCTAAACCAGCGCTCGTCGGATTTTTATCTCAATACCTGATAATGCCAGCGCTGGCATTCGGCATGGCCAAATTGTTCAATTTCTCCAATCCCGTCGCGATTGGATTGATCATCGTAGCCTGTTGCCCTTCGGGTACCACATCCAGCTTATTTAACTATTTCGCCAAAGGGGACCTCGCTCTGAGTATTTCTCTGAGCACCCTAACGACTACCGTTGCCCTGGTCGCCATGCCGATCCTGTTGAGCATTTATGCCGGTCCCTTTACCAATGATCAGATCCAGATCGATTTGGGGAAGGTCATAGGATCGCTTCTGATTTGCCTACTGCCTGTGGTAGGAGGCATGTACCTCAAATCCAAGAGCGCTCGCTGGGGCAAGAACATGGAGGAAACCGGAAGCGCCCTGGGGATCATCGTCATCATCTTCCTTATCATCAGTTGGCTTCCGAGAAACGTCGATCGCATGCTGAACCCAAACGAGACCAGCCCATTCATTCTCGTAGCTAGCATATTTTTGGGCCTTGGCGGTTTTCTATTCGGCTACTATTTTAGTCGAGCGTTGGGGATGGATAAGCGGAAAAGCCGGACCGTGTCGCTGGAAACCGGAATCCAGAATGGGCCTCTAGAGTTCGCCATTATTCTATTGAGCTTCAGTAGCCAAATATCAGGCAACATCCTGTGGCCCGCCCTTCTCTACTCATTTTTCATAGTCAACACTTCAACAGTCGTAACGTACTTTATTCGTAAATACACGCGCAGAGAATGGTTCCACGCTGAAAACGATACCGTCAAAGCCGAACTATTCACTGCCGGTTCCTTGAAACTCTAGCAGCCCTAGATTTTAACCTAAAACCCACCCCCTCTTATCCCGTCATTCCTATGCCAAGAAACTCCAATCAACGCAATGGCTCCATTCTATTCTGGTCCGCGGAAACGTGGGCCTTTCTATCGCTCCGGCTATTTCTTTCGCTTCGATTTCTGACCGCGGGGTTAGGGAAATTCAACAGCGAAGGGAGTTACTCGTTTAGCAATCTCTACGATGGATTCGTAGCAGGAAGGATAGAGGCCTTCTCTAACAGCACCAACCTCCCCGCTTTTCTTTTTTCGCCTATCCTCTACTCGCTTGCCTATATCGAAATCCTGCTTGGAGCAGCGCTCTTGCTGGGAGTTCGCACCAAACATACATTGGCAGTGACTAGCCTAACCTTGGTGTGCCTTGCCTACGGTCTCATGCTCCTTGGCAATATTGACGGCGTCACGAATGTTGGGGTCCATCTGCTACTTACTGCAGCGGCCCTGTATTTCGTCCGCCACAACAAGTGCGAATTGCTCAGGTAGAAAAAGAGCTACTTCTCAAAAACGCTATCGATAAGATCCGCGTACTTGTCTGTGACAACGTGCCTCTTGATCTTAAAGGTGTTTGTCATTTCATCGCCGATTTCGAATTCTTTCGGCACTAGCCGGACACTTTGGATATACTCGAAGCTTTTGAATCCGTTGTGGCTTGAGACGAGCCCTTTGATTTCATACAAGACACGTTTTTCCGCATCGTCACTGCCCGAAAGCTCTTCTATGGACTCCGCATGCAGGCCAGCTTCCCGAAATCCCTCCAAAGAGGGTACGACTAAGGCTCCCAATTGCTTTTGATCCTGCCCCACCACCATGCATTGGTCGATCAGCGACGATTCGCAAATCTTCGCTTCGATTGGGATCGGCTCGATATTCTCACCATTGAGTAGTACAATTGTATCCTTCGATCTTCCGACGATTTTCAAACAGTCGTTGTAGGTGTAGATCCCGATATCCCCCGTATTGAACCAACCGTCCTTGAGGACCTTCTCAGTGGCTTCCTCACTCTTGTAATAGCCCTTCATCACTTGCGGCCCCTTGACATGGACTTCCCCCCTCAATCCCCTGCCTTCTCCCGGCCGATCTGGATTCGGGTATAGAATATCCCCTGTATTCAGATCGACGATGCGGAGCTGTGTCTTCGTATACAGGGGACCTACTGTCCCAATCACCAATTTAGACCACGTTCTAACGGCAATCACCGGAGCTGTTTCAGTAAGTCCATAGCCTTCCTGCACTGGAATACCAATGTAATTGAAAAACTCGTCTACGTGCGGCTGCAGAGCTCCGCCACCGGAAACAGTACCTTTAAAACTGCCTCCGACAATCAGTCGCAGTTTTTCCAGGACAACCGCGTTCAAAGCGACATAGAGCGGGCAAAACAAGAGGATGCGCAACACGTGCAATACACCAAGCCCCAGGGATTGAATCGCCTTTCTGCCATGCAGGTCGATACACTTCCCTCGCAGGAAGAACAGCGAGCCCTTGACCATCCTAGAACTGAAGTACGCGCAATGGAACAGCCCTCGACGGATCCAATGGGAATCACGGACGTTCTTGGCGATGCGCAAATACAGGTTTTCCCAAAGCCTAGGCGCGGAGGCCATAATGGTCGGCTTAACCTTTTTCAGATCGTCCGCCAGAGTTCTGAGACTAGTAAAGTAAGTGCAGCTCCCATTGCTGATCGCTATCATCTGAAATATGCGTTCGTAGCTATGCCAGACCGGGAGGATAGAAAGCAGACGATCATCGGGCTCCAAAGGGAATGGCAAATATCGAACCTGCGACGCCATGTTGGCGTGAGTGAGCATGACGCCTTTCGGCGTTCCAGTCGTTCCCGATGTATATATTACCGTATAGAGATCCTCTGCCGAAATGCCCTCCATTCTTTGTTCAACCTGCCGGTCGCCCGCCGATCTCAAATCGCGTCCACGACTAATGAGGTCGGTCAAGGAAAGGATGCCTTGCAAAGGCTTTGCCTTGGGATCCATCAAAATAAGATGACGAACCTTATCCAATTTTGGCATAAGCGAAATCACCCGGTCTAGAAGCCGTCGTGTTTCAACGAATACCACCTCGCTGTCCGAGTGATCTAGTATGTATTCAATTTCCTGATTGGTAATATCGGTTCCCCGAGGCACATCGGCGGCTCCAATCAGCAGAATCGCATAGTCCGCTACGTTCCATTCTACTCGATTGTCGGACAGCAATGCTACATGGTCTCTCGCCCCGACGCCTAATTCGATCAAGGCGGTCCCCAAGCATAGGCCGGAATCGTACAACTCTCGATAGCTGACCGGCTGAAAAACGCCGCTCTTGACCCGCGCCGCAAACGCGGGCAAGTCACCATACCGCTCCGCCGCTGAGCAGTACATTTCTGCCAAGTTGTTCGCGGCGATACCTTTGTGCTGGGATGGGGGCATTGAAATAGATTTGTGAGGGCCCACTAGCAGTGATCAAGGCCCGGACGCCTTTCAAGCCAAAGATCTCCATTTCCAGAGCAAACCTGAATAGGTCAGGTCGGTCCGTCTCCTCTGGCTTGCGTTGTTACAGCTTAATCCTTGCATTCGAATCTCAAAGACCATGCCCGTTCTAAGCCTCTCAGATGTCTCGATACAGTTCAGTGGACCCCCCATACTGGATACCATTACACTCAATATCGATGCCAAGGAAAGGGTCTGCGTGCTCGGAAGAAATGGCTCGGGCAAAACGACCTTGCTTAAGACCATAACTGGCGAATTTGTCCCGAATTCAGGCTCTGTCGCCTTTCCCAACGGAGGCGCTCCTGCCATTCTTCGCCAGGATATTCCCTCGGGAACATGCAAGTCGGTATTCGAAATTGTCGCTCAAGGATATGGAGATGAGGGCTCAGTCCTCTCCCAGACGGGCGATGATGCCCATGCCGGGAACGTCGTAGATGAAGATCGAATCTGGAAGATGGAGCAGCGTATCGAACGTGTCTTGCAGGAGCTCGAACTAAGCCCATCCCTCTCCTTCGACGATCTATCGGGAGGGATGAAGCGCAGGGCTCTGCTCGGACAGACTCTGGTAAATGAT
The DNA here is from genome assembly GCA_964521705.1 of uncultured Opitutaceae bacterium. GTDB lineage: Bacteria > Verrucomicrobiota > Verrucomicrobiia > Opitutales > Opitutaceae > Pelagisphaera. The sequence continues at coordinate 13,207 of CAZFUD010000087.1, forward strand.
CCGGCGATACTGGTCCTGGATGAACCAACCAATCACATGGATATTGAATCCATTACTTGGCTAGAGAACTATCTGCGTAAATGCGAGGCGACCGTAATTTTCGTGACTCATGACCGATCGTTGATTCGCAACCTGTCTACTCGAATAGTGGAGATCGATCTAGGCAAAGTCCGTAGCTTTCGATGCGACTATGACACCTATCTGTCCAGAAAGTCCGGTTTGCTGGATGCGGAATTGAAGAATCAACAAACCTTCGACAAGAAGCTTTCCAAAGAGGAAGCTTGGCTGCGACAGGGAATCAAAGCTCGAAGGAGCCGGAACGAGGGGCGAGTCAAGGCCTTGAAGGAATTGCGGCGGCAACGGGCAAATCGCCGCTCTCGCCAAGGAGACGCGAAATTGGAGGCCCAAGCAGCTTCCCAGTCTGGAAGGAAGGTTGTTACGGCTGAAAACGTTGAGGTAGCAATATCCGGAAAAACGATTTTGAAGCCATTCTCTCTGGAGATCTTTAGAGGCGACCGCATTGGTATCGCCGGTCCCAACGGATCTGGAAAAACCACTCTGATAAAAGCGCTACTGGGCGAAATCCCTGTTTCATCGGGGGCAATTGAAAGGGGAACCAAGCTGCAAGTCGCTTATTTCGATCAGTTGAGGGATCAGTTAGACGAGAATGCGACGGTTTTCGACAATCTAGCCGACGGAAACGAAACGATAACGATTCAGGGAAAATCTAAGCACGTCATTTCCTATCTACAAGATTTTCTATTCACTCCCGAGAAAGCTCGTTCGTCCTTCAAGACGCTTTCTGGAGGCGAAAGAAACCGGCTACAATTGGCGAAACTCTTTTCACGCCCCGCCAATCTGCTGGTGCTAGATGAGCCAACCAATGATCTCGATCTTGAGACACTTGAGACTCTTGAAGAGCAAATCAGCGATTTCCAGGGAACCTTGCTAATCGTCAGCCATGATCGCGCCTTCCTGGAAAACACGGTAACCCATTTAATCGCTATCGATTCCTCCGGCAACGCTACAGAATTCTCCGGTGGCTACAACGACTGGCTATCCCAATCTGCCCAAGTTCCCCCGAACGGGCCCCCTGCCAGCAAGTCTAAGAATAAAAATTGGAAACAGCGGCAAAGGCGTCTGCTGAAAGCCGAAAGAATCGAGCTAGAGTCAATTCCGTCTAGGATCGAAGCGCTTGATCAACGCAAAGAAGAAATCGCTCGCCAGCTTAGCGATGCCTCCAATTTCCGAGCCGATCCCTCATTCGCCAGCTCCGCAAAAGAGAAACTGGCTTCCATCGAGACCGAGACCGAAGCGATTTTCCAACGATGGGAACAATTGGAGGCGATAGATAGAGCTTGTAGAGCTGCGGAATAGAGCCAGTCGCAATCAACAGAAAACCGCTATCCAGGACAGTCCAATACCGTGCCCAGCCGGATCCCTCTAGGTGAAGAATTGGCATAACAACCTATAGGCGATGGCGCTGTCACTCAAATTGGAAAATTATTCCAGAAACCTCTCACATTTCTCTAATCCTCTAGCCCATCCCCACCGTTACGACACTAGCGGCTTAATGCCCCCAAACCAATTGCTTCAAACTCTTCTAAGACTGACTAAACCTGAAATGACTAACGCGACGCTACACCATAAAGGATCCAAACGAGGCTTCACCCTCATCGAACTATTGGTCGTTATCGTCGTTGTTGGACTTTTAGCTGCCTTAGCCATACCCACCTTTTTGAAAGTAACACGCGACTCTCGATCCACGGCGTTCGGTCGCGACATCCGAACGCTCGCCACCGCCTCCGAAACCTACATCCTGGAGTCGGGTTTGTGGCCTCCAGACACAACGTCAGGCATATTCCCTAACGAAATGCTAGGCTACTTTTCCGAACGCTTCTTCGAGTCCGCAACGCCTATGGGAGGCCGATGGGACTTCGAGCAATTCGACAGCGGGGTCACTTCAGCAGTGGGCGTAGCTTCGCCTACTCTCGACGAGGAGGCCTTGATCAAGGCCGATGCGATTATAGACGATGGGAATCTAGCCACGGGCCAGTTCCGCAAAATCGCAGCCGATCGCTACTACTGGATCATCGCAGATTAGACGCCGGGCTACCTTCGCCCGAAGCGAAGACATTCAGTTCGAAGATCCATCATTCCTCTAGTTGAGGAACCAGCCACGACTACGGCTAGCGATCGCTAGAACTGATCCGTGTGGAGCATTACCAAAGTACAGGCTTCTGCACACGATATTCCAGCGCCTTCGAATTTCGCTAGGCTTTCGTTGGATTCAGTACCAGGATTGAAAATCACTCTAGCCGGGTTGGCTCTAATTATGTCGTCGACAATCGCGCTTTGCCGACTCGGGGATAGATAAAGCGTTAACGTGTCTAACCGCTCGGCTCTATCCAAAATGGAACGGCCGCATGGAACCCCAAGAACAGCTTCCTCCCGTAATGATATCGGAAACACCGAATGACCATGTTGGACCAGTAGCTCTTGCGCTCGATAAGCGTACCGGTCTGGATTCGTGCTCGCTCCCAGAATCCCAACTGATTGAATCTTCTCGAAATCAACTAGGCGATCAACGCCCTCAGTATCCACTCTGCTTAAAGCCTCCTCGACCGAGGAATCTTCGATACTGGCCTTCGGGGCAAGATCCATTAGAGGCCGGAGGACAAAGGCCCGATCAAGAGCTCTTGGATGGGGAATCTCTAGATTCGGAGAACTCCAATTTTCTCCTCCAAATAGAATGATGTCTATATCCAGAGTCCTTGGCCACCAGGCTTTATCCCGAACTCTGCCATACCGACGCTCAATACGCATCAGTATCTCCAACAGTCGCTC
>CAZFUD010000088.1:0-15862 GCA_964521705.1 uncultured Opitutaceae bacterium
CGATTATGGCCAGGTGAAGACTGGTCTCCAAATAGCGAACATTCTGTTCGAATAGCCCCGCAAAGATCCGTTTGCATGCTTCATGATATCGTTCTGGCCCTGTAAACCAAGCCACCGCATGATCCACTAGAAGCGTTTCAAACTCCACGAAATTCAGGAATCGATAGCCCGGCTCTCTGAATGGCGGATTCTCTGGAAAACGCTTGGGGTCCAGCTCATGCAGCAATTCGTAGGGCAAAGCCCCTTCGATATGCAGATGCGTTTCCGTCTTTGGAATTCGCCTGATCCGGTCCTCCAAATCCTCTGTGCCAATCGGGAAGCTCATTGAACCAGCGCCTCAGGGGCTCCCTCCAAGGAGGCTTTGCGGATTCAACGATGCAAGATCTTCCCGCACGAATAGGCCATCTTTGCGGATGAGCTCGCCATCAAACCAAATTTCGCCTCCGCCGTAGTCTTCGCGTTGGATACAGACCATATCCCAGTGTACTTGTGACTTGTTTCCATTGTCTGCTTCCTCATACGCCTGGCCCGGAGTAAAATGGAAAGATCCGGCGATCTTTTCGTCGAATAGGATGTCCCGCATGGGCTCACGGATATGGGGATTAAACCCGATCGCGAATTCGCCAATAAATCTGGCACCGATATCGGAATCCAATATTTCGTTCAGTCTTTCCCTATTGCTCGATTGAGCTTCGACAACTTTGCCTTCTTTGAACTCCAAGCGAATGTCGTCGAAGGAAACCCCCTGGTATACGGTCGGAGCGTTATACTGAATCACCCCCTCTACGCTATCTCGCACGGGACAGGAAAACACTTCGCCATCCGGAACGTTGTGGGTGCCCACACAAGGTATCGCAGGAATCCCCTTCGTCGAAAACCGCAGATCCGTTCCATTGCCCTTAATCGCAACTTCATCGGCATCGGTCATGAGTTCGGCCAAGCGGTTACTCCCCTCTTCCATTCGACTGTAATCCAGATTGCAGACTTTGAAGAAGAAATCCTCGAAGGCTTCCGAGCTCATCATAGCCTGCTGAGCCATCGAAGGCGTTGGCCATCTTAGGACGACCCATTTAGTGTGGTTCACTCGCCAATCCAAAACCGGCTTCATAACTTCTGAAACCATTTGAACTTGCTCAGCGGATACATCGGAAGACTCGAAAATGTTTTGAGATCCTCGAAGGGCGATGTACGCATCCATGGACTTCATTCTTTGCAGTTCCACCGCTCCCTGGATACGCATCTGATCTTCGGTCGCTTCCAACGCGATTTCCCGGGAAACTCGAGCGTGGTTCAAATTCACATAGGGAACAGCCCCCCTCTCTCGTACCGAGCGGAGCAACTCGATAATCATCTCGTCTGGAACATCGAAGGCATCAATCAGAGCCTTTTCTCCTGGCTGCAGACTAGTCGAATAAGAGGTCAAATTTCGAGCAAGCTGAGAGCATCTTGGATCGGTCATCGTACTTCTTTACAAATAGCTTTTCCTCGGGTTGCAATAGCCGACGGGAAAAATCGATACGGTTTAGGCGAGTTTGTTTATCGCCAAGCCTCCTCGTTCGTTCCCGGAGAAACAGATCTTGGATACAGCCGCGTCGAAGTCCTCGACTCCTCTCAGAATTTCTATTTCCAAACGCAAGAAATACAGCGGCAAAGGAAATTCCTGGTCCTCCGGAATACGGACCGCGTCCTTTTCAGTCGTTACGATAAAATCCAGATCAGCATCTAAGGCCTCGTTGAAGATCTCTCCCAGTTCGTCCGCATCGAACCTATGATGATCTAAAAAGCGCTTCGTGTACAACAGGTTCGCTCCAAATCCACGAAGAAACCCCTCAAAACTCTCGGGAACCGCGATCCCGCTAAAAGCCCCGATTCGCTTCTGCAGCAAATCATCCAACGGCAATCGCCCTTCTCCATTTACTTGCTGCAAGTATTGTGGCTTGTGGGCGCACTCGATAATATCGATTCCCGGGTTATGCTTCTGGATAAGGGCCTCCAAATCAGGATCCGGATTTCCATCGGACTTTGTCAGAAACACATAGGAAGCCCGTTTGATGTGGCGGATCGGCTCCCTGAGAATTCCCCTGGGCATCAAATGGCGATTGCCGAATGGATTGCTCTTGTCGATCAGCAAAAGATTGAGCCTACCCTTAAGCGGAAGATACTGGAAGCCATCGTCGAGAACGAGAGTATCGCATCCAAACTTCTTGATGGCATAGGTTCCGCTTTTCACACGGTCCTTGTCCACCAGGACTATTATCCCGGGCAGGTTACGGGCTAGCATGTAGGGCTCGTCTCCGGCGAATTCAGAATCGAGCAGCACCTTCTTCCCGTCGCTAACCACTTTCGGAGGAAGTGGATCTCCGCCTGACACCCAGGAACGCCACATCTTTTGAAAAACCGTTTCCCGAGCCAGATCCTTACTCATATAGCCACGGCTGAGAATCGCGACCCGACGACCTTGTTGTTGAAGCGACTTTGCGAATTTCTCGACGACTGGAGTTTTGCCCGTGCCTCCGACAGTCAGATTCCCAACAACCACCACTAAGCAACCCAGAGGCTGATCCTTGAGGATGCGCTTCCGGTAAAGGAAGAATCGAAGCCGAGCGATGAATCCAAAAATGAGCGAGAGAACGTAGAGAAAGCAGCCCAAAGCAAAAGCGCGCTTGCCGCGGCGGCGATCATAGAACACATCAACCGCGAATTCTTCGATCTGAGATAGCCGTTTCTTGAATCGGGAAATTGCCATGCAATCAGGACGTCAATCGGAAATATGGAGCGAATCTCTTCAACATTACGAGAGGAAAACGACCCGCAATCAATCGATTGGCAATCTCGCTCCATTGAATGCTTCCCAGAAAATTGTACTTGCCAGAACCCTGCCCGCGCTACATCGACCCGATTTTGATGCGTTGGAGAGAGCAGCAAAACAAGGTTTAGACCCCTTGAAGGATTGGAGATTCAAGCGTCAGACAAGCTAAGTAACCAAACAGGAATCAATCTAACAAACCAACTTTTACTCGTTTATGAAGTCCCTCATTATAGCCGAAAAGCCGAGTGTAGCCCAAGATCTCTCCCGAGCCCTGGATGGCAAATTCGAGAAGAAGGACGACTATTTCGAAAATGATGACTACGTGATTACTTCGGCAGTCGGGCACATCGTAGAGCTCTGCATGCCGGAAGACTATGACAAGAAAGACGCCTTCTGGAGATTGGCCAGCCTCCCCATCATTCCATCGAAATTCAAACTCAAGCCGATCGAAAAGACCGAGTCGAAATTCAAAGCCGTCAAGAAGCTCATTGATCGCAAGGACATCGATACCCTGATAAACGCTTGCGACGCCGGACGAGAGGGAGAGCTCATTTTCAACTACGTCTACAAGCTTACAAAATGCAAAAAGCCGGTTAAACGACTTTGGATGCTCTCTATGACACCGGCAGGCATTCGAGAAGCCTTCGATAATCTTCGCGATGGCGAAGAAATGTCGTATCTGGCCGAGGCAGCTACATCCCGATCCGAAGCAGATTGGCTGATCGGCATCAATTGCACGCGCGGAGTCACTAAACGTCTTTACGGCTCACGAGCAGGCAACGTAGCAGGTGTCGGACGCGTGCAAACTCCAACGTTGGGGATGGTCGTTCAAAGAGAACGGGAAATCGAGCAATTCAAGCCACGCGAATACTGGAGGATTGTCGTCAATTTCTCCATCGCCAACGGCGGTTACGAGGGCATCTACCAAAAACCCGAATTCAGAAAATCAGAAGATGAGCACGATCGAGTCGATCGCCTATGGTACGAAGACGCCGCCAACCGGGTAATCGAGTCGCTTGAACGTAACGAAACCGCGTCCATCAGCGAAAAAACCAAGAAGTCCAGACAGTCGACTCCCCGTCTCTACGATCTAACTACGCTTCAACGTGAAGCCAACAATCGATACGGCTTTTCCGCGCGACGCACACTTCAACTCGCACAGGCCCTCTATGAGAGGCATAAGATGATAACCTATCCGAGGACGGATTCCAAAGCCCTTCCCGAAGATTATCCTGAAACCTGCCGCAAAACGCTAAACAATCTGGATGACGATCTAGCTGCCACCGCCAAGAAAGTCGTATCGAATAATTGGATAAACGCGAAAGACAAGAGAGTCTTCAACAACAAGCAAGTTTCCGATCACTTTGCTATCATCCCAACTGCAGAGAAACGCAAAAAGCTCAAGGATGACGAAGCGAAGATCTTCGATATGATCGCCCGGAGGTTCATCGCCATTTTCTACCCGTCCGCCGAATACAACGTCACAACCCGCCTCAGCGAAGTGGAAGACCACGTCTTTAAAACCGAGGGCAAAGTCCTTGTCTCGCCAGGGTGGCTCGAGGTCTACGGGAAATCCACCGAGGGGATAGGCGAAAAGACTCTTCCCGCAATCAGCGATGGGGACGGAAGCCCGAGCAAGGCCAAGATTGCTGATTTCGAGTCTGTCCACGAGCAAACAAGGCCACCGCCTCGCTACACGGAAGCCACTTTGTTGTCCGCGATGGAAGGGGCAGGAAAGCTGGTCGAAGACGATGAGTTGGCAGATGCCATGAAAGAAAACGGCCTGGGGACGCCCGCTACGCGTTCGGCTATCATCGAGCGCCTGATCGCCGAGCGCTACATGGAGCGGGATCACCGCAATCTGGCCCCTACCCCTAAAGCGGAAGTGCTCCTGGACTTTCTGTCGGCCGTAAAAGCCGAAGCCCTGACCGAGCCGGCTCTTACGGGCGAATGGGAATACAAATTGCGCAAAATCGAAAACGGAGAGCTCGATAGCGAAACGTTCATCGATGAAATCGTATCTATGACTAAAGAAGTCGTAGAGAATATCAAATCGTATGAAGAAACCGAGGACGATCTCGAGCCAACTGATCTAGTTTCCCCATACACGAACGAGCCCCTGTACGAATCTCTAAGAGCTTACCGAACCAAAGACAACTCATTCGCGGTATACAAAGTAGTCGGCAATCGGAAAATGTCCAAAGAAGAGATTCGTGAACTCCTCGAGAAGAAACGGATCGGGCCACTCGATGACTTTCGCTCCAAGCGAGGCAAGCACTACAGTGCCTATTTGTTCCTCGACGACGAAAGCAAACGAGTGAAATTCGACTTCGGGAACGGGGATTCGGAAAACGGGGAGATCGACTTTTCGAAATTAACGCCTATAGCCAAGTGTCCGCGAACCGGGGGCGATCTTTTTGAAACAGCCAATTCCTACATCGTTCGCGTTATGGATGGGGACGAAGAAAAGACTCCCATTAAGGTCAGCCGCAAGATCCTGGACAGGGAGATCCCGAAGGAACAAGTCATTAAACTTCTGGAAACCGGGAAAACGGATTTGCTCGACAAGTTTTGGTCCAAGCGCACGAAACGCCCATTCGATGCGTATTTGGTCCTCAATGACAATGGCCAAACAAAATTCGAATTCCCGCCACGAGCTCCCAAGAAAGCGACAAAGAAGGCCAAAAAGAAAGTCGCTGCCAAATCTTCATAGCCCACTTCGGCAACCGTCGGAAAGCGTAATAAAATAACGAATATTCGGCGTAAAGGGGATTCCAACTTGCTAGTTCGGGCGACTTCGCCTGCCAATAGCTAACAAAGTCGGAGCCCATGGATATGCTAATCGATCTCCTCTTCCTCATTGTGCTCGCCTCAACGGCGCACCAGAGCAAGAGACCCATCCTTTCCGGAATTCTATTTGGTCTACTCAAAGCCATCAGCATATACCTTCTGCACGTGAGCGAGCTTGGAGAAAGCGCAAGCAACGCAGTGGTTATCAGCGTCACCCACTTCATTCTCAACAGTCTCTTGGGATTCGCTATTGCGTTTATAGTCGTCAAGCATTCCAAGAACCCGAAGATGGTGGCTGCGATGACTATTTTATCGGTAATCAGCTTTCTGACTCACATCGCTAGCCTGAATATCGTAAATCTATTCAATTAGTACGTCGGTAGATATCCATACCCAATCTTTGGATACAAACAGAATACAGGAAATTCTCATCGGCCAATCGAATAGACACGGAATCCGATATCTCTCAATTTGCCCCGATCTGTCACGCTTCTACCGTCGAACAAGAACGCCGGCTTCATCATCTTATCGAATACCCTCTGGTAGTCTAGATCCTTGAACTGGTCCCATTCTGTCAAGATCGCTACCGCGTGAGCGTTTTCAACTGCCTCGTAAGGGTCGTCGCAAATCTCAATTTGATCGCCAAATTCGGAACCCAGATCGAGGTGAATTTGCTCGGGAGCGACTTTAGGGTCAAAAATCGCCAGGTTCGCCTCCTCTTCCAGAAGATCTCGCCCTACGTAAATAGCGGGCGACTCTCTTGTATCGTTCGTATCTTTCTTGAACGCGAAGCCCAGCAAAGCTATTCGCTTGCCGTTCACGGTGTTGAAGAGCGAGTTAACGATACGGGTAGAAAAGCGCCGCTTTTGCCAATCGTTGATTTCGATGACTTTTTTCCAATAATCAGCGACTTCGGGAAGGCCGAAGTGCTGGCACAAATACACGAGGTTCAGCAAATCCTTCTGAAAGCAGCTACCTCCAAAGCCAACGGAGGAATTTAGGAATTTAGGACCGATTCGAGAATCCTTGCCAATAGCGTAAGCAACCTCGTCTACGTTCGCCTCCGTTGCTTCGCACAAAGCCGAAATCGAATTTATGCTGGAAATGCGTTGAGCTAGAAAGGCGTTGGCCACCAATTTCGAAAGTTCTGAAGACCAAAGATTGGTTTTAAGAATCCGTTCTTGGTCCACCCATGTCGCATAAACACTGGCGAGCGTCTCCATCGCTTCCTGGCCCTCGGGAGTTTCCTCACCCCCAATCAAGACTCGATCCGGATTCTCCAAATCCCGAATCGCGGTCCCTTCAGCTAAAAATTCTGGATTGGAAAGAACCTGGAACGAAATCCCGTCAACCGCATTGGCGCTTAAGACTGTCTTTAGAGATTCTGCCGTTCGTACGGGAATGGTAGATTTCTCTACTACGATTTTGGAGCTTTCCGAATGTTCCGCGATATCTCTAGCGCACAATTCTACGTATTTCAGGTCCGCCGCTCGGCCTGCATCGACTCCATACGTTTTAGTCGGCGTACCCACGCTGACAAAGACAACGTCCGCTTCTTTAATTGCCGAGATCTTGTCAGTAGTGAAAAATAGATTGGTTCCACGGGCTGACCGAACGACTTCGTCAAGCCCTGGTTCAAACACCGGAAGGGTATCCGAATTCCAAGCGTTAATCCGCTCTTCATTGATATCCGCTACAGTAACCGTGACCTGTGGACACTTGTGGGCGATCATCGCCATTGTTGGACCACCGACGTAGCCAGCTCCTAAGCAGCAAATTTTCATTAAAGGGATTCTCTATTCTAATAAGGACGGTGGCGGGAAAGAGCCGATAGACAAGCGCTTAGACCCCGTCTTTTGTGTGTTTCCACATATTTTTACGGACTATCGACGATTGGTTCAGACACTTTAGCTGAGTCATAGATTCGACTTGCCACTTTTGATCACCCTCAGCCATCTTCCAGCCCGATGAACATTCCCTCCTGCGAGGATTTTTCACAGGCAGCCGAGTTCAATGGATTAAGCGTCGAGACGATTTTCGAAACACCTGCCGGGCCCCTGTTGAGGCTGGCGAGAGACAGCGCTTCCAATAAACCCGTTATTCTTATTTCCGCGGGAATCCATGGCGACGAACGCGCTCCCGTAATCGCCCTTTTCCAATTGCTCAATGACCACTTTTACTCCTCGGAGGATTTCGATTGGCGAATCTATCCGATTCTCAATCCAACGGGTCTCAAAACGGGCACTCGAGAGAATGCGGAAGGAATCGATCTCAATCGGGACTTTCTAGATACCCGATCTCCCGAAATACTCGCCTATAAATCGAGCCTCGAAGCGGAGGGCTCGATCGACATGTCTCTGAATCTCCATGAGGGCTGGGAAGCCAAAGGGTTCTATCTATACGCATTGAGCCCCAATAATGCTAGAGACTACGGAGAGACCATTTTGGAATCAGTTGGTAGAAGCGGGCCTATCGAGAAATCCGAAAGCGTCGATGGCCACCCTAGCAGCGGAGGCCTGATTCTTCCTTTGGAGTTCGTCAACGAAGACTCCCTCAACGACGGCTGGCCTGAAGCCATCCATCTTTACCGAAAAAAACCGCATATCCACTTCACGATAGAATCGCCTTCTTGCCTTCCAATCCAAACACGCGCGAACATGCAAATTCGGGCTGTCAAAACGGCTGTCAGTCTTATGGAGTCCCTTAACTAGGTCTCCTAGTCTTTTGAATAAAGTCCACCTAAACTGCGTCTTAACTTCCAGCCACGGCACTGCCAGCTATTTAAAAATTGCAGAGACAGTTTATCTTAACACGTTTCCTTCCCGATGAGCGATGCGGAATCCAGCCAATCGCATGAGCTAGTAGCTCGGGCGCAAAACGGAGATCAGCGGGCCTTCGGACAATTGGTGAAGCTTCATCACAACCATGTATACGGTCAAATTCTCAGAATGGTTCGCAATCCGGAAGACGCTAAAGAAATTGCTCAACTCGCCTGGATCAAAGCATGGAAAAAAATCAATACATTCAGGTTTGAATCAGCGTTTTCCAGCTGGCTCTATCGTGTCGCCACTTTTACCACTCTGGACGCCATTCGCAAACGAGACTCCCGCCGAGAGGTTAGCATGGACGACGAGGAACATAGCTATTTCGTCGAACAGACCGCATCGGTTGTTGCGCCGCCGGAGCAATTACGCAATCTTGAGCTCAAGGAAATCAAAACCCGATTCCTCAAAGCCCTGGAAGAACTTCCCGAACACCACAAAACCGCTCTCATGCTCAGAGAAAACGAAGGTCTCAGCTACAAGGAGATCGCCAAGAAAACCAACTGCAAGACCGGCACCGTGATGTCGCGCATTTTTAACGCCCGAAAAGCCATCCAATCGCAAATGAAGGAATTCCTAAAATGAAATCCAGATCGCTTATCATACTAGTAACGATGTTCGCTACCTTGCTAACATTGTCGGCCACATCGGCTCACGCCCAACAAACGAATGTCACCGCCACGCTCATTTTCGCTTCCTCGCAAGGAGACGGAATCGATCCCGCTCTTCGGGCCTACGAAAGCAATTTGAAACGGCTTTTCAAATACAGCTCCTACCAGTTGAGAGGGAAATCCAATGCCCGTTTGAGCATACCAGGGAAAGCGGGTATGAGCCTAGGTGGAGGACACGGCGTAGAGCTGGATGCTCAAGGAAGCTCTGGGAATAAAATCCGGCTTAGCGTCAAATGGTCCAACCAGCGTCGCATGCTATTAAATACGACCATTAATCAAGACAGGGGTAAACCATTCATACTAGGCGGACCATCCGCCCCATCCCAAAATGGCAACCTGATCCTCGTGCTTGTACCTCGATAGGTCCCAGAGCGGCCCACGAACTATCTAGTCGCCAATCGAGCCCCAATTATATGCCCACTTCCTCGAACGTCGTCCTTCTTCTGTCGGACGAGCACAATCCCTTTTTCTCCTCCCCCTATGGAGATTCCCGCCTCGACACTCCCAACATGCAACGAATGGCGGATCAGGGAGCGCTATACCGTAATGCTTATTGTTCCTCTCCCCTTTGCCTGCCATGCAGGGCGGCCTTTACCGCAGGTCGATACACCCACGAAACGCAGGCTTACAATAACTCCAATGTAAACCTGCCAACGAATTTCGAAACTTGGGGGGGAGCGCTCGACCAACAAGGGATACACTCCGTCATGGTGGGCAAAGTTGACGCTTACGCGCCATCGTCGACTCTTGGATATAGCGAAGAAATAGTCACTGGCGACCGGGCTTCCCCTGGAGACACAAACATTTCAAGGAGACCTATGGCGATTCGCCACGGAGCCGATGAACGATGCTGGCAATTCGGTCCCCAAAAGGATCCGTATCCACATGACGACTGCGCCATAGAAAACGGGATTAACTGGCTTGAGACTAAGGCAAGTGGAATCGGCAAGCCCTTCGCTATGGCCATCAACATTTTGGCCCCGCATTTTCCTCACTATTGCCACCAAAGCGTCTGGGACAAATACGCGCTCGCGGAAGATTTGCCAAAATATGGGGCTGAAGCAGATTCTGCCCAGCACCCGAGGTCCATTGAGCAACGGAAGCATTTTCAGGTCGAAGCGTTTCCTGAGGAAGCCGTTCGCGGGTTGCGACGCGGATACTACGCGTGCATAGACTATGTAGACCAGCAGCTTGGCCGAATCATGGAAGCGCTCGATAAAGCAGGAATTTCCGGATCCACAAACCTCATCTACGCCTCAGATCACGGTGAGATGCTCGGGAAATTCGGAATGTGGTGGAAATGCTCCCTTTACGAGGATTCTGTTCGTATCCCAATTCTCGCTACTGGACCAGATTTCGATAACAAAGGATGTATTGAGACCCCCGTGAACTTGCTAGATGTTCAAGCTGAGTTTTTTAAATCAACAGGAGCTAAAAGGCCGGCAAGCATGAGAGGGAGACCCTTGAGCGAAATCGGGAAGGACGAGCCCGAAACCTTCGCGTTTTCAGAGTATCACGGTCACGGTGCCTCGGAAAGCGCTTTCATGGTACGAAAAGGCGACTGGAAATTGATCTACCATTGCAATGCCCCTCGCCAGTTATTCGATCTCGCTAAAGACCCAGACGAACTCGAAAACCTATACCATAGCGAACCGAAAGTAGCCAGTGACTTGGAGGCCGATTTAAGATCTGTCTGCGATCCCGATGCGGAAAATAGGCGAGCGCACGACTTCGTGGACGAGCAGGTCCAAACGATCGAGAAGGAGAAGCTCTCGTACGCGATCTACGATCGGAACATAGGCAGAAAGTAAAGAGCCTGCTTATTCTTCGGATGAAGTAAAAGCATGGCAAAGGGCAACTGCTGCTGCATCGGATTGATCATGCTCTAACGCGTCGCTCATACCCATCAATCCCATCACCGTTTTGGCGACCTGCTCCTTGCTAGCCCTACCGCCACCCACAACAGCTTGTTTAATCCTCAAGGGGGCGTATTCATAGATTGGCTTTCCCATCACTGCAGCTGCCGCAATCGCTGCTCCTCTGGCCGCTCCCAATACCTGAGCGGTTTGAAAATTCTGGACGTATATCGTTTGCTCAACCGCCACGGCATCTATCGAATGCGTATTCAAAATATCTGATACACTTTCGTTAATCTGTCCAAGGCAGTTGAACATAGAAACCGAAGGCTTAATACGCACGGTCCTGCTATGGAGGAGCGTACGCCTATTTGGCCCTAGTATTTCGACCACCGCTAAGCCCGTGCCCCGTAAGCTGGGATCGATTCCTAGAACGGACCCTTTAAACGGCGATCCAATCGTAGGCAGTCGTTTCGATTGCGACGCCTCGGTGGATTTTCCCTTGAGCTTGTCAGCCCACAACTGTCTGGCGCTTTTTCTAGGCATAATACATTCGCCAGAGCTCCTCAAAGGCATTCGAAATCATATAGCCTACTGCAATAATGGTCAGCCAAAACGCGGTGCGTTCGAACCATCTCTGATTTACTTTCCTAGCGAAATAATAGCCAGCAAAGGCGCCGACTATGACAAAGGGGACCAATCGAACATTAGCCATTGCGCTCTCCCAGTTTATGATGTCAATCGATACCAAGAACGGGATTTTGAACAAGTTGAGCAATGTGAAGAAATAGACGCTCGTTCCCAGAAACGCCATTTTCGGCATGCGCATGGCAAGCAGGTAGATCGTCATTAAAGGACCGGCGGCATTGGCAATCATAGAGACGAATCCCGCCATGCAACCGATCATCGGAGCGAAGCTCCTAGAAAGGAGTCCCGACTCTTTCGGTCCTTTCGACCTCCGGTTAGCGACGTGCAAGACAATCATTATGACCAGTGATGCTCCGATTAAGAGTCGCGCCTGAGCATTGTCAATGGATCCCAAGACAAAGAACCCTACGATTACGCCCACTGCCGCGAACGGGATCAATCCCAGCACTTGCTTCCAATCCGCGTGTTTCCGAAAGGCAATAACCGCGCAGAAATCGCCAACAACCAAGAGCGGTAATCCGAATCCTGTCGCATCCTTGGCAAGCAATAAGTTCTGGAAAATCGCGACATTGAGGATGCCTAGTCCCGGAATGCCGCATTTGCTCATTCCTATGATTATCGCGGCGATCGCGAAGAATACCCATTGCCAAAGCTCGTAAGGCATTGGCTCAAAAGGGGCTATCGAAAAGCCAAGAGCAATTCAATAAATCCTGATTTCCCAACAAGCAAAAGGGGCTCGCCAAATGCGACCCCCTCTTAAAATTATTCGAACTGGCTGACCTGAGCAAAAAAACCGGCCAACTAGATCATCAAGATTCTCAGCCCGGCCGCTTGAAGATGTCGCGATTCCGCTTTTTGGCTGGTTCAGCTTCCACTCGTTTTTCTCCCACAGCCCAGCTGCCGGCATAACGCAGTTCTCCACGTCGAGTTAGGTACGCTTCGATATCAGTCAAACGGCACCTTTCCATCATCATGGTGGCATTCTTCTGATAAAACTCATCGGCAAGCATATCTTAGCCAAAACGAGCATCTTGCTTTTCTTCCAAGATAACCCACTCGCAAGCGAACTTGAGGTCGCCATCCACAGTGTATCCCTCGATATCTGCCAGACGAAATCCTTCTTTTTCCATGATCGCTTAAACGCTGCCAAATTCCTCTTTCGAAAGAACCTGGTAGAACCCTACCTCCTCGTTATCTACTTTGGGTTTCCAAATCGCGGCGTAAAGCGTCTTGCCATTGGCTTCATAGGCTTCGAAATCGATTAGTCGGGTGTCCCGATCCGTCATTTCTCCATAGAAGTTGGAGGACATAAGATCGTTCATCCCGAATTTCATTTCGGTTACGAAACCTTCATTGCTTTTCAACCAAACGCCACCGAAGTTCAATATCCGCCCCACCCGATCGACTTCGATATCAACGGCTACGAACCCGCGCTTCAAATTCTTCTCGTGCTCTTCCTTAAACTCGACGACTGTCAGGTCGCGACTGTGGTCCCATTCATCACTCGGCATCGCTTTAACCCAAAGAGCGGCTTGCTTCGTGATTCTTCCAGAAGAGTACTGTTCCACATCCACGACTCGCATTCCCTCTTTTCGACGCTCCTCTAAAGCCTTGTCGAATCGATCGCCTTCCAGGCCGGCATCGAGTTTCCATTCCACCGACGAGGCATCAAAGTCTGCCCCATTTGAAGTAGCTACAGCAGCTACGAGAGCGAAGACGGTCACGAATACGCGGGTAAGATTTGTTCTATTTCGTCTCATTTTATTTCTTTGCTTAAGCGATACTATAGATGTCGACCTCTCCTGAATCGGCGCAAAACCCGTAGCTTCTAGCCGCAAAGGAACGATAGTTAGGGAACAAAATCATTCACCTGTGACCTATCTTTTACCAATTGACCGATGGGTAATTGGAGATAAACCCTTTCCTCACGAGGTCGCGCTGCCTAAGTGTGGGCATTTCAAGAGGGACCTATCGCCCGTAAGGCGCTATCGAACTACGTACGTACACCCAATGGTTTATCGTTTCTTTAACAAACCCGTCCTACTGGCGACGACTGTCGTCGCCGGTCTCGCCAATCTTGCTAAAGCTCAGGTCGACTTGCCTACCGAAGAGTTGGCTCCGCTCGAGATCTATGCTGACCGGCTAGTGCAGCCATCCGAATTCGTATCGTCGAATTCGGGCAAAACGATCGCCAACGCTCTGATAGGCGGCGCTCGAATCGGGGTTCGAGATCTTTCTGAAGCTCTCGTGCAATATCCTGGATATGCCGCCTTTCGAACAACGCCTACCCGGGCCGCCCACCCGACCACTCAAGGCGTGCGCCTACGCAATTTGGGCATAAACTCGACTTCGCGATCTATTGTCACACTGGACGATGTTCCCCAAAACGATCCGTTCGGAGGCTGGATCTATTGGCAACGTTACCAGCCAACCGCATTGTCGTCCATCAGTATTCGTCCATCCAGCGACAGCGAGTCCTGGGGCAACTATGGCACGGGAGGGAGGATTTCCATGAAATCCCTCCGACCCTACACCCTCGGGCTCCACACCAAGGCTACCGTCGGTTCCGATGGCGAACGCGAATTCTCCCTCTTCGCTAATTCGAAAATAGACGATCAGTCATCGCTCTCGTTTTCGGGAATCCTAGGCGAAACCGATGGATTCTACACACTTCGCCAAGACCAGCGTGGATCGATAGATCGAAAGGCGAACTCCGAAGTGTCTTCCTTTTCTATTAGCTACGACTTCGAGGTCGATGACTTGTGGCGGATCGAGGTGAACGCCAACCGTTTCGACGAAGATCGCGTGAATGGCACCCCGCTGGCTGTAAATGGCACAGAAGCTACCGATATTTCCGCCTCCGCCCTTAGGGTATTCGATGGCGGCAGTTCTGGATTAAAAATGATCGTCTATCACCAAGATCGGGATTTCCAAAATCAGTTTACAGCAGTCGCTGACGATCGGAATTCCGAACGGCCAGCCCTCAACCAATTCGACGTGCCTGCTTCGGCAAACGGGGCCAGCTTACGCTACTTCACTCGAATCGAAGACTCCCACGACTTTTCAATCGGGGCAGATTTCCGGGATGCAGATGGATCCGTGGCCGAACAATTCCGCAATCTTGGAGCCGGCTTTACCCGCCTTCGTGAAGCTGGAGGAGAGCAGGAATTCATCGGCATATTTTCTACCGCCCGATTGCAGCTTTCAGACGACACCTCATTAACGGGATCTCTGCGACTAGATGAGGTCGAAGATCGGAACGGATTCCGTAATGAATGGAATACAGAAACCGATGCCCAAATTCGAGCCGACTCAATTCCAGATAAGTCCGAGTCATTCTTTTCCAACAATATAACTTTGTATCACGATTTTTCTGACAACCTGAGAGGGATGATTCGCCAATCAAGCGGATTTCGGGCCCCCACTCTCAATGAGCTCTATCGGCCATTTCGCGTAAAGAACGACATCATCGAATCCAATGCGGAGCTTGCGGCCGAGGAACACTTCGGCTGGGAAGCGGGGCTTCATTACAGCCCTGACGATGCTTGGTCGCTCAACATCAACATCTTTCGCTATTCTTTGGACAACATGATCGCCAATGCCGTTCTCTCCAAAGAGTCGGGTTTCAATCCATTGTGCGGTTTCGTTCCCGGAGGCGGATCTTGCGGCCAACGCAGAAATATAGCCGATAGCTCTGTCGAGGGCGTGGAGATCGATTGGCAATCTCGTTTGAGCGACACGGTAAGCGTAAGAGCCCAGGTCGTATATGCTCCATCCGATATACAACAAGCTGACGGCCTCCCTGCCCTAGCCGGAAACGAGTTTCCGCACGCATCGCCGTTCAAAGCCAATCTGACTTTCGACTGGCAGCCCAACGATTCCGTCAATGTCTGGTCTAGCCTAAGGTATCAAAGTAGCGAATACGAAGACCTTGGCAACGAGCGCGAGCTCGATATGATCTTTCAGGTAGATGGGGGCGTTCGCTACGCGATATCCGGCCAGCACGCCATCTCATTGCATATTGAAAACCTGTTCGATGAAGAATTCGAAACGGGAATCTCTACCGCTGGACTAGTTTCCATATCCGCGCCACGCACGGTTTGGCTATCGTGGGACTTTTCCCGATAACAGGCTAGCTTTTCAAATGCTGAGACCCAATCAGCGTTAGGTGTGGCAGGAAATTCCTGTCCTTGAGTAGCTTATGTGATATTTGGTCGAGTTACCCAAACTGAGCCATGGCTTTCGTTAGCCTGGACGTATTGATGA
>CAZFUD010000089.1:0-13477 GCA_964521705.1 uncultured Opitutaceae bacterium
AGAATCGGACATTCTCTTGGACCACCAGAATCGTTTTGTACTGGACCAGATCGCAGGATTGGCTGTCCTTGGGATTATTGATCGAAATAACTACTCACAACCGAACCAATCAATTTCTACTATGCTCTCTTTTCGAAACTTGCTACTGGCCTCATTGGGATTGTCCCTGAACTTGGCCGCTTTCTCAGCGGAGAAACCCAACATTATTTTGATTATGGCCGACGATCTCGGCTATGGCGATATTTCCGCCTATGGTACAAAGTCCTTTCGGACACCGCATATCGACCAATTGGCGGCGGAAGGGCAGCGGTTCGCAAGTGGATATTGTTCGGCTTCGACCTGCACACCTACCCGCTATTCCCTTCTTACGGGGACTTACGCGTTTCGTCGTCCCAATACGGGAATCGCTCCGCCTAACAGTCCGGCTCTCATTCAGCCCGGTACCGAAACGGTTGCCTCGGTCCTGCAGTCCGTTGGCTACAAGACGGCCGTAGTCGGTAAATGGCACTTAGGTCTTGGCGGTCCCGAAGGCCCCGACTGGAACGGCGATTTGAAGCCTGGACCTCGGGAAATCGGGTTTGACTACAGCTTTCTGCTTCCGACGACCAATGACCGAGTCCCTCAAGTTTATGTGAAGAATCACCGGGTTGTTGATCTCGATCCCAACGACCCGCTTTGGGTGGGGAAAGATAAACCAAGCGAAGATCATCCAACTGGGATTACCCATCGTGATACCTTGAAGATGGATTGGACCCACGGGCATAATTCAACCATACACAATGGTATCAGCCGTATTTGGTTCTACACAGGCGGGCACGCCGCTCGCTTTCGCGACGAAGACCTTGCTGACAAGTGGGTTGAGGAGTCGGTCAAATGGATCGAGCAAAACAAGGACAACCCGTTCTTCCTATTCTTCTCGTCCCACGATTTGCACGTGCCACGCATTCCGCATGAACGATTTCAAGGAGCGACTTCACTGGGCTATCGGGCAGATGTTATCGTCCAGTTAGACTGGTGCGTGGGTGAGATCATGAAAACCTTGAAACGGTTGGACCTGGAAGAAAATACCATGATCGTTTTCTGCTCGGACAATGGACCAGTAATGGATGATGGATACGCTGATCTTGCGTTAGAGAATTTGGGAGACCATCGCGCGGGTGGACCTTTTAGTGGCGGCAAGTACAGCGTTTATGAGGGCGGCACACGGACGCCTTTCATCACTTGGTGGAAAGGCCGTATTCAGCCGGGCGTTTCCGATGAAGTGGTATGTACGATCGATCTCGCCGCCAGCTTTGCGAGTTTAACAGGGGCGAAATTAGAAGACGACGCTTGCTTGGACAGTATCGATGTTATGGATGCTCTTCTTGGCGAACGCGGGGCAAAGGGCCGGGACCATCTTGTTCAGCAAGACAACGGCAGAGGCGGCAACTATGGCTTGCGCGTGGGCAAGTGGAAGCTGCAGCGCCACGATTCCAAGTCGGCTCGCAACGTGGTTGTAGAAACCAAGCTAGCGAACACCAAGGTAAATCAATATCGCTTATTTGACTTATCCAAAGACCCAGGGGAGAAAAACGACCTTTACGCCAAGAACAAGCGTATAGGCGAACGCATGAAAAAGCAGCTGAAGGAAATCATCGCCGCTGGACGCAGTCGGTAGTAACCGGGGTATTGAAAGATGGATCGGAGGACCGAGCCGGTCCTCCCTACCTGTTCTGTGTTGGTAGGGAGGACTGGCTCAGTCCTCCGATAGCCCTGTCGGCCAAGATCGCCGCCACTACTTGCGCTTGCCAAGGTGGTCTGCTTGCGACTGATTGTTGTCTCTCATGCGTGAGTTCCCCAAATTCCCCGTTAATCTTCGTCGCTCCATCGGTTTGGCTTTGGCGGTCATGATTACCTCTGCTTTTGCTGGCGCCGAAAAGCTGAACATCGTACTGATTATGGCTGATGATTCAGCGGTGGATAATTACAGCTGCTATGGGAGCGACTTTTTTCAATCACCACGACTCGATCATCTGGCGGAAACGGGAGCTCGTTTTAACTACTGCTACTCGGAGCCGGTATGCACCTCTAGCCGGGTAAAGATCATGACCGGCCGCGATGGCGTTCGCAACTACGTCAATTTCGGTACCTTGGACAAGAGCGAGACGACGTTCGGCACGATGCTCAAGGATGCTGGATACGCGACGGCGGTTGCGGGCAAGTGGCAATTGCACGCTCCTCCCAATGGATCGCTGCCGGAAGACTGTGGGTTCGATGCCTATTGTCTTTGGAATTTCCCAGGAACTGGGAGCGAACGGTATTGGAATCCTAGTCTAAATCAGAATGGAACGATCCTGGACACCTCAGAAGAGGACTATGGACCGGATATCGTTTCCGACTTTCTAGTCGATTTTATGGAGGAGAACCGGGACCGACCATTCTTTGTCTACTACCCAATGATTCTCGTCCACAATCCGTTTCCTGAAACGCCGGATAGCCAGCCGGCGTCTAAAGAGGAAGCTGAATTTGGCAAAGGCTTGAAAAATTACCGTGATATGGTCGCCTACGCCGATAAGATGGTTGGGAAGCTGGTTGACGCGGTAGATCGTCTGGGCTTGAGGGAGAAGACCGTTTTCATCTACACGGCAGACAACGGAACCAATAGAACGCTCACGTATCCATTTAATGGAGCCTATTATAAAGGAGAAAAGGCTTATGCCACTGAAGGGGGGTGCCATGTTCCATTGATCGTCAATTGTCCAACGGTCGTTCCATCGGGAATCGTGAACAATGATCTCATAGACTTCTCGGACGTGCTTCCTACCTTGGCTGAATTAACGGGAACCAAACTGCCCAAGGTCGTGTTGGATGGACGGAGCTTTTGGCCGCAATGCCTTGGCAAAGAAGGGAATCCGAAAAAAGTAATCACACAATATTACTATCCCAAATTCAAACCTGCGGCAGAGAAACATGGGTTGGGCGTTCGGGATCGGGAAATCATATGGGCTCAGAATCAGCACTTTAAGTTATACCAAGACGGATCTTTCTACGCGGTTGCCGATCGATTCGAAGTCGCCCCCATCTCCCCAGGCGATGGTACAAGCTATGCGGAAGAAACCCGGGCGATGCTACAGAAAGCGATCGATACCATGCCGCAAACGGGGCAAATGCTGAAGCCCGAATACGGTCCCTGAGGCATCAACTTAATAAGGTAATGCCAATGAGAATATTCGTTCTAATCACAATTTGGCTGGCAGCTGCCTCCGTCGTCGCGGAATCCAAGATCAAGAACGTGCTTTTCTTGATATCCGATGATCTGAAGGCGAGCGTGCTAGGCATCTACGGAGATCCTATTTGCGAAACGCCGAATATCGACAGGCTGGCTCAGGAAGGAATGGTTTTCGATCGAACCTATTGCCAAGGCACTTCATGCGCCCCATCTCGCCGATCTTTCATGCACAGCCGCTATGAAGGCGAGACCGAGATCAATATGGGCAAGCACTTTATTGATAACGGCTACTTCAGCGCCAGAGTCGGCAAGATATACCATATGAAAGTGCCAGGAGACATCATAGCTGGCACGGATGGTCTGGATATCGAATCGACCTGGCTCGAGAGCTATAATTCGCCTGGCCTGGAGGCTCACACCGTAGGCGATTACGCCTGCTTGAATCTCAATATTTTCACTTCAGATTTGGGAGGCCGCTATTCGACGGCCATGCCGCACCGGTGGTTCGTTACCGTAAGTTACGAGGGTGATGGTTCGGATCAGCCTGACTATAAGACCGCCAGCCAGACGATCGATCTCATTCGCCAACACAAAAATGAGCCTTTCTACCTGGCGGCAGGATTTGTTCGGCCTCACTATCCCATGGTGGCGCCCCAGCGCTATTTCGATAAGTATCCGATTGAAGACATCGAGCTGCCGTACGTGCCAGAGGACGACCATGATGATATTCCGCCCATGGGATTTCCCAATGTCGTTTCCACAAAGGACCCGATTGGAAAGTATCCCGATAATCAGAAGCGCATGTGGGCAGGCTATTACGCGACCGTTACTTACATGGACGAACAAGTAGGCCGCATCGTCGACGAGTTGGAAGCCCAGGGACTGAGAGAGGAGACGGTAATCGTGTTTACCAGCGATCACGGGTATCATCTAGGCGAGCACCATTTTTGGCAGAAGAGCAATCTGCACGAGGAAGCTCTTAGAGTGCCTCTCATAATTTCCGCGCCGGGATTTCGAGGGGGTCGGTCCGCCTCTATGGTGGAACTGATGGATATCTTTCCCACGGTGGCTGAACTTACGGGCTTATCGATTCCCGATTCAGTTCAAGGCGAAAGCCTGGTGCCCATCTTGAATGATCCAAATCAACGGGTGAGGGAAGCCGCGCTATCCATCGACGGTAGCGGTTACGCTCTTCGCACCGAGCGTTGGGCCTACATTCGCTACAACGACGATACTGAGGAGCTCTATGATATGGTGTCTGATCCTGGTCAAATCACGAATCTTGCTATCAATCCCGAGAAGAAAGCGGAGCTCCGGACTTGGCGTAATAAGCTGGATACGCGTTTAAAGGAGGCAGGATTAAAACGAAAGGCGAAGAAAGGATGAGAAGAGTAGAGCAGGCTTCCAGCCTGCTTTGACACAGGCTGGAAGCCTGTGCTACTTCTCTGATCGTTATGCGTATTTCCTACCTGTGTTTGCTTGCCAGCTTAGCCGTCACCACGCTTTTAGCGAACGCTCGACCCAACATCGTGTTGATAATGGCTGACGACGTCGGCTACGAGTGTTTTAGCAGCTACGGAAGTCGCGAGTATTCGACGCCTCGGCTGGACGCTTTGGCTGAAGAAGGGATACGTTTCGAAAACTGCCATTCCACGCCGCTTTGCACGCCGAGCCGAGTCAATTTGATGTCAGGCAAGTCGAACGTATTCAACTACTACAATTTTGGCGTCTACCCTAAAGGCCAACCGACATTCGCCAATCATCTCAAGGATCAGGGATATGCAACCGCTGTTGCCGGAAAGTGGCAGCTAATTTTGGATGACAAAGGAATCACTCCGACAGAAGCGGGTTTCGACACTTACTGCCTCTGGAATATGCCTCAGACCAGTCGCAATCGCTACTGGAATCCTTCGTTGGATCAAAATGGCAAGATACTCGACTTGCCCGAAAACGCATATGGCCCCGATATTTGCGCGAGTTTTTTGGAGGCTTTCATCGAGGAGCAAGCAAAGTCGAACACGCCTTTTCTGGCATATTATCCGATGATCCTCCCGCACAATCCGTTTCCGCCAGCGCCTAACAGTCTGGACCAGAATAGCGAAGACGATAAGGCGAACTTCATCGATATGGTGAACTACCTGGATTCCTTGGTTGGTCGCATAGCTGATGCCATAGAAGAGAGTGGAGTCCGGGATAACACGTTGATCATATTCACCAGCGACAATGGGACCAATGCGGACTTAACTTCGAATTTCCAAGGGGAAGATATCGTGGGAGGGAAAGGGTATACTAAGGACCATGGGACTCATGTTCCGCTGATCATCAGCTGGCCAGGGGTGATTCCTCCCAAGCAAGTAAACGGCGATCTAATCGCATTCTCCGATTTCCTCCCTACTATTGCCGAAGCGGTGAATCTGCCCCCCAAAGCCGTAACGGAAAGCGACGGAATCAGCTTTTGGCCTCAATGCCTGGGTCAACAGGGAACTAAGCGAGAATGGATTTATGGATACTACTTTCCGCGGCCTTACGCTGATAGTTTCGACAACAAGTATCGTCATTGGGAAGTCCGCTATGCCCGCGATGAGCGTTTTAAACTCTATGATAATGGCGACCTTTTCGATACGCAATCGGATGTCTTGGAGAAGAGTCCATTGGACCCTGAGCGTTCGAGCCCAGCCGCAAAACGGGCTCGAAAGGCCCTCCAGGCTGTGATCGATTCCTATCCGAGCCAGGGTCAAGCAGTTGATTATTCCCTGGTAAATGGAGTCAGAGATTGATTGGGCCTACCTCTATCAAAGAGTGTCCAATAAATCTGAAATTTGTAGGGTCGCCGCTTGCGGCGACCGCGAAAGTAGAGGATCAGCCGCGTCTGCGGTCGCCGTAAGCGACGCCCCTATGCTGAAAACCCGGTATCATCTATTTGTTGGACTTTCCACTGAGAGGGGATCGGTTCCATTGTAAAATATCTACATTGACGTAATCCTACAATGGATTTAGCGCTTTCCTCCTATCCGTGAACAAGGGTTTCAATTAAAGTGATCCTAGTCTCATCCGCCGGCTTTTCAAGCCAGCGGAATTTCTGAAACTCGTAGATGATTACCGCCACCACGCCTCCGGTTTCTAAATCCTTTTTGAAGGACATCGACCCACTGCGACGTGGTCTCGGCCTGTTCCAGCATATGAACGATGTGTGCTACTTCGTTAAAGATCAAACCGGCCGCTTCATCATGGCGAACGAAGCGCTCATTTTGCTTCTTGGCTATAGTCGGGAATCGGACGTTCTCGGGAAAACGGATTATGAGTTGGTCCCACGCTATTTGGCGGACAATTATTTTAAAGACGACCAGGAAGTTCTTTTTTACGGGAAGGAAGTGGTCAACAAAGTCGAGTTGGTTACCCGTAACGATCTGTCGGTCTACTGGTATACGACGACTAAAGTGCCGTTGTTTGGCCGGGACGGTTCCATCATCGGACTGGAAGGCGTCACGAGAGAGTTTAAGCCGGCTAGCAGTGCCCTCGGGCCCTATCCGGAGCTCTTCAAGGTAATCGATTTCGTAGAAGAGGGCTATGGAAAGAAAGTGACCGTAGCCGACATGGCCGAAAAGGCAGGCCTTACCATTCGCACTTTCGAGCGCCAGTTCAAGCGTCGCTTTAGTATCAGCCCAATCGCCTATCTGAAGAAGGTCCGCATCAATATGGCTTGCCGCAAACTCGCCCGAGGGAATCAAACGATAGCGGAGATCGCCCAAGAGTGCGGATTTTGCGATCAGAGCTACCTAACCAAGGAGTTCGCTCGCATGATGCGGGTGACTCCCCAGGTGTATCGCGATACCCATCGCGGTTAGCCATTTTTGCAAAGAATTAATCCATTCGTCTAGAAACCGCCTTGGGACAGTAATTCACTCGTTAGACTTGACTGAGCGAATCCTGAAATAGCCCTGAATTTTAAATCACTGCACTTACAATCTACTAATGAAAATGTTCATCAGACTACTCCCATCTATAACTGCAGGCATCCTAGTTGCCGCTCAAGCGAGCGCAGAGACCTCGCTTCCTTTAGAGGCTGGGCAAGAAGAGCGGATCGTTATCATCGGCAGCGGTCTTGGGGAGCGTATGATCTATTTCCCCCATTTCGAAACCGACTTGCATCGCCAGTTCCCGAACAAGAATCTTGTCATTCGCAATCTCGCTCGGCCAGGAGATACGCCAGGCTTTCGACCCCATCCCTCCAGAGATTCGCAATGGGCGTTTCCGGGAGCGGAGGAATTCCATCCTGAGTACGAGACGCACCTCGGAATCGGCCATTATCCGGCCCCAGACGAATGGCTTACGGAGCTCGAAGCGGACAGCATTCTAGCCTTTTTTGGATACAACGAGTCTTTCGATGGAATCGAGCGAGTCAATAATTTCTACAATGAGCTAGATGCCTGGGTCGTCCACACGCTCAAACAGAAGTATAACGGGCAATCCGCTCCGAATCTCGTGCTTTTTTCGCCAATTGCTTTTGAAGATCTTTCGGCGACGATGGACTTGCCGGATGGCAAGAAGGAGAATGCTCGCCTAGAGGCGTATACTGACGCAATTCGACGCGTGGCCGAAGCGCGCAGTGTGGGATTTGTAGACTTATTCAACCCGACTAAAAGGCTTTATGAGCGTGAACGGAATCCGCAAACGATTAACGGTTTCGCGCTGACGGATGAAGGATACGAGAATCTTTCCAAGATCCTGATTGAGGGGCTTTATGGGGAAGTAAAGGCGCAGGAAATGGTTTCTCGAGAAGCTCTCTATGGAGTCGTAGAAGATAAGAATTGGTTTTGGCTGAACGACTACAGGATTCTCAATGGCGTTCACGTGTATGGCCGGCGTTACAAACCGTATGGAAACGTCAACTACCCGGAAGAGATCGAAAAGATCCGTCAGATGACAGAACTTCGTGACGGTAAGATCCACGAAGTGGCTCAAGGCGGATCGCCCGGCAAAGCTGTGGATGACAGCGTGCCGCGATCCTTGTCTCCGATAGAAACGAACTACACCCGTCCGATAGAGTTCCTGGAAGTGGATAAAGCCCTCGACGAATTTGTCATGGCGGAAGGCTACAAAATCGACTTGTTCGCATCGGAATCGGAGTTCCCCGATCTTAGAAATCCAGTTCAGGCGGCATTTGATAACGAGGGCCGGCTTTGGGTTGCAGTCATTCCTTCCTATCCGCATTATCGTCCTGGAAACGAGCGGCCTAACGACAAGCTGCTCATATTCGAGGACCTAGACAACGATGGTCGCGCCGATAGGCAGAAGGTATTCGCGGATGGCTTGCACATGCCTATCGGCTTCGAAATAGCTCCGGAAGGCGTTTACTTGGCTCAACAGCCTAATTTGGTCCTCCTAGTGGATGATGATGGCGACGATCGGGCGGATCGGAAGGAACTCTTGCTGCATGGCTTTGATCCTCATGATACTCACCACTCGATATCTGCTTTCTGCGCGGATGCTTCGGGCGCCATCTACATGAACGAGGGTCGATTCTTACACTCCCAAGTAGAGACGCCCTATGGTCCTGAGCGATGCACCGATGGGGGGGCTTGGCGTTTCGATCCTAAGAATTGGCGGCTGGAACGTTTCATGCAAACGGATGTATCCAATCCCTGGGCAATCGCGTTCGACGATTACGGCCAGACCTTTTTGTCGGATGCCTCAGGGGGCGCCAATTGGTGGTCTCTTCCATTATCGGCAAAAATTCCGCACGGGATGGAAATCCCCAAATTGGCCCAGTTTACTACCCATCGGGTACGTCCTACCTCGGGCACGGAATTCATTTATTCACGTCACTTCCCAGATGATGTCCAAGGGGATTTTATCATCAACAACACCATTGGCTTCTTAGGCACGAAGCATCATTCGATCGTTGAAGATGGGGCAGGCTTTACCGGTGAATTAAAGCAAGATTTGCTGTACTCGACCGATTCCAATTTTCGACCGGTGGAGATGGAGTTCGCCCCGGATGGGTCCCTTTACATCATCGATTGGCACAATCCGCTAATCGGTCACATGCAGCATAGCGCTCGCGATCCGAATCGAGACAATGATCACGGTCGCATCTATCGCGTTACCTATCCTTCGCGTCCACTGGTGGACGCGCCGAAGGTCGCTGGAGTATCCATTGATCAGCTTCTCGTCAACTTAACCGAGCATGAATACCGGACTCGCTATCGCACACGTCGCGAGCTTCGCAGTCATCCTGCTGCCGAAGTCATCCCGGCTGTTAAGAAATGGGTGCGCGGATTGGACAAGAATGACCGGAAGTATGGCCGGCACATTCTCGAAGGTCTCTGGGCAACCTGGGGGCAGAATCAGGTTGACCAGGATCTTCTGGAACTCTGCCTGAACTCGGATGAGCATGCGGTTCGAGCGGGAGCGGTGCGGGTATTGCGTTACACGCATTATCAGGTACCCAATAGCCAAGAACTATTCTTGAAAGCCGCCGTAGACGAACATCCGCGGGTAAGATTGGAAGCTGTTGTCGCCGCGTCATGGCTAGACAGCGACAAGGGAGCAGAGATTGCCTTGGAAGGGATGAAGCATCCTGTCACCAAATGGATGGGCAGGGCCTATGAAAGCGTGCTTATTACCTTGGATGACGATATCCGGGCTTTGAGCGACGCAGGCAAGATCGCCCTGAACGACAATCCCGCTGCCAGATCCTATCTGGCTGGATCGCTCGAGCTGTACGACAAGAGCGTTAAAGAAGTCAGATTGCCACAGATGAATCTCTCCAAAGAGAATCTGGATCTATACAAGCTCGGTGAAGAGGTTTACCACCGCGACGCCCACTGCGCTACCTGTCACGGCGAAGATGGCAAGGGAACGATACCGAACATCTATCCGCCGCTCAGCAACAACGAGTGGGTGATGGGTGACGATGAGCGCTTGATCAAGATCGTGCTCAAAGGGCTTTGGGGTCCCATCGAAGTCAACGGCAAGAAGTTCGATCCATCGACGGGCGTTCCACCGATGACGGGATTCGCGGGCATGCTTACAGATGATGAGATCGCTGGTGTGCTCACCTTCGTTCGCTTGAACTTTGGGGACAAGAAAGCCCTAACTCGCCCGATTAAGCCATCCATGGTTGCCCGAGTTCGTGAGGAAACCAAAAATCGGGCTAACTTCTATATGGTGGACGAAATCTTGAAAGAACATCCTTTCCCGGAATCCCAGGCGGACGCTACAGGAGTGAAGCAGTGGCAGGATTATCCGGGCGCTGAAGGTGTCGGAAAGGGCAAGAAAGTCGTCTTGATCAGCGGCGACGAAGAATACCGTTCTGAAGAGGCGCTTTCGCAGTTGGGGAAAATTCTCTCCCAGCGCCATGGATTCAACGCCACCGTTTTGTACGCTCAACATCCGGGAACCCCGGGAATCATCGATCCAAATCATGGTAATGATATCCCAGGACTAGATTCATTGCGCGATGCGGACTTGATGGTGATTGCCACGCGCTTCCGGGATTTGCCAAACGCCCAGATGAAAGAGATCGAGGATTACTTGAAATCAGGCAAGCCGGTCGTCGGGCTTCGCACCGCCACTCATGCTTTCAATATTGCGGATAAGAATTCCAAATACGCGCATTGGAGTTTTGACTACGATGGCGACAAAAAGGCATGGAAAAACGGCTTTGGCGAATTGATCCTTGGGACGACTTGGGTAAGCCATCACGGATGGCACAAGTATGAGAGCACTCGCGGTATCCTAACTGGTAGCCATGAAATTCACAATGGAATCGGGGAGGGCGAAATCTGGGGTCCCACTGACGTCTATGGAGTGCCTCTGCCGCTTTCTGGAGATAGCGAACCCGTGGTTCTCGGCCAGGTTGTCGCCGGCATGGGCAAGTTGCATCCTCCGATCGGTCCTGGCCCCTACGACAGAGTTCCGAGCTATGGAAAAAAGGAAGGATTTCACAAAAATGATCCTATGATGCCCATAGCCTGGACCAAGAGCTATCAGATCCCGGGAGGTAAGAAAGGTAGAGTCTTCACTTCCACCATGGGCTCGTCGAATGATTTAGCGGAGGCTGGCACGCGACGCATGATCGTAAATGGTATCTTCTGGACGGTTGGTTTGCCGGTACCCGAGGAAGGCGCCAACGTGGATATCGTGGGCGAGTTCGAGCCATCCATGTACGGCTTTCAACGCGAAGAAGGTTACTGGCAGAAAAAGAAGCTGAAAGTATCCGACTTCGACCTTTAACGAAAATCTTAGGTAGGGAGGACGGTCCCCGTCCTCCGAACTATAAACGAACTCAATCCTTTTCCAGATGAAGTGCTCACTCCTACTTCTCGCTCTCCTAACCTCGCTTGCCTCTTCTCTCTCCCTTCACTCCGCAGACCGACCGAACATCCTCTTCATAATGTCCGACGACCATACGGCTCAGGCAGTCGGGGTGTACGCGACGTTGCTCAAGGATTTGGATCCCACGCCTACAATCGATTCTCTAGCTCGCGAAGGTATCGTTTTTGACAACGCATTCTGTACGAACTCGATTTGCACGCCTTCCCGAGCTTCGATTATAACCGGGCAATATGCTCACACTAATGGGGTCTTCGATCTTGGTGGGAACATTGCCCCAGAGAATCAAGTGCTACCGATTCTCATGAGCGAAGCGGGTTATCAGACCGCAATGATTGGCAAGTGGCATCTCAAGCAGGAACCGAATTTCGATTACTACAAAGTGCTACCAGGCCAAGGCAAGTACTTTGACACCGAATTTCGGATACAGGGAGATCAGCCGTGGCCCAAGAATACGGTAACTCATACCGGTCGGCATTCCTCGGATGCCATAACCGATTCGACGCTAGATTGGTTCAGGAACGAGCGCGATCCCGGCAAGCCCTTTTTCGTTTGCCACCAGTACAAGGCTCCTCACGACTACTTCGAAAATGCCCCTCGCTATCAATCGTACTTAGCGGATGTCGACATTCCCGAACCGGACACGCTATACGATCCTCCGAATACCTTTGGGTCGCTTGCGACGAGAGGATACGACAACGAACTGCTCCCGCATATAGGAACTTCGATAGGCAGTCGGAATCCGAGACGCTCATACGCCACGCACTTATTCGACCGTTTTCCAGAGGAATTCCCGCCTAACTATGATCCAGCGGCCCTGAGCGAAGAAGAAACGACGCGTCTGGCTTATCAAGGATACCTAAAGAAATATCTCCGCTGCGTTAAAGGAGTGGATGACAACTTGAAACGGTTATTCGACTACTTGAAAGAGGAAGGCCTGTACGACAATACGGTCATTATATATACTGGAGACCAAGGCTTTTGGCTTGGAGAGAAGGATTATCAAGACAAGCGCTGGGCCTACGACGAGTCGGCTCGGATGCCGTTCATCGTTCGTTATCCCGAGAAGATTCCAGCAGGGATCCGCTCCGATGCGCTGATCGAGAATGTAGACTATCCTGCCTTGATGTTGGACTACGCAGGAATCGATATACCCAGTGATTTTCAAGGACGATCCTTTCGCTCGATATGCGAAAAGGGCCAAGAGCCCAGGGATTGGAAGCAGGCCGTCTACTACCGTTATTGGATGCACATGGCCCATCACGACAATCCAGGGGAAATGTCGATTCGCACGAAAACGCACAAGCTGATCTATTTCTATGGAGCGAACTACGAGGGCGGTTATCAAACGCCGCCGGCCTGGGAACTATATGATCTAGTCAAAGATCCTCAGGAACTGCGCAATGTGTATTATGTCCCCAAATACAATCATATTAGGGAAGAGTTGAAGACCCAATTTGCTCAGCTCAGAATGGACGTTGGCGATGACGGTTCACATTATCCTAAGTGCGAAGCTGTTATTCAGGAATTCTGGGACTATAGTGAAGAGGACCGTCTTAAAGCGATCGAGATCTCGGCGAATTTTAAGCAGATCCGCGAAGCCGAATTGGCGAAAGCGAATCGCTAGTCGCTGTCGTTAACAGGGAGGAATGGCTCGATCCTCCGCATTCGAATCTGTGAAGATTGTGGACCGATCCTCCCAGTCTGTAATCATTTGAATGCCAAGAGAGGATCGATACCTTCTCGGATGCGTCACTTCACTCTCGTTTGCTTTTTGCACTTTCGATTTTCAGCAATTCGATCATCAAGTCCACTTTGTCCAGATTGACCATGTCCGCCGCCGATTCGATAATCTGCGAATACATCGATTCGGATCCTTTCCCCAAGGCGTGGGCCATGAGCTTCAATTCATGTGTCTGGGCAAAATCGACG
>CAZFUD010000089.1:13487-15796 GCA_964521705.1 uncultured Opitutaceae bacterium
GTCAGGCGTCAAATTAGGTAGCCGGTACTCGATAATCTGCGGATTGTAGTCGAGCGCCCTTCGAAGCCCGTCAAGGTCGACGGCGTTCATCTTAAGAGGGATTCGGTTATCAATGCTCCTGAACTCCCGAGCTCGCTCATCCTTGGAAAACCAGAAAAAGCAATTATCGGTGTATTCATACTTATGCACGAGCGCGACTAGCTTGTTAAGGTCGGCGTCTTTTACATCGAAGTATACTTTGATTCGCCCGCGAAATCGCTCTAGGAACGCGTCTAAGCGTGGGACTTTCTCACCGGTATACCTGGGGCTGAACCAACTACCTGCATCCAGAGAATCGATATACGAAGAATCTCGTTCCGCCACCAGGCCAGTTCCGTCGGTCGTCCGCTCCAGTTTGGAATCGTGAATGACGTAGAGAACGCCGTCCCTGCTTGTCCTGACGTCGATTTCGACGTAGTCAATGCCGAGATCGACACAGATTTCCGCTGCTGCAAAAGTATTTTCCGGAGCCAGATGATTCGCTCCTCGGTGAGCGACAATCTCCAGATTGCGGGCCTCTAAAGTGGAGGTCGACAACAGCAGGACAGAGGCAAAGATCGATGAGCTAATTGGATGTTTCACTGCTTGGGTAGAGAGTTATTATGGAGGATGTCAAAGTTTGGAAAGCATATTGCCTATCAGTGAAGCGACTTCGTTTCCTTCCGCATTGCGAGGCACATGAAGAAACGCGTTTTTGGCCCCCATTTTCCGGGCTTCCGCATTTACCACGTACATGGAAAAATTGCATACATAGCTGCCAGCATCGAAGGTGATTGTAGTCTTCTCGTTGCCTGGCAGCTTAAGCGATACGTATTGAAATTCTGGATCTGAATTGACTATTTTGGAGCCAGAGTGATCTGGCGATTCTTGCCAATTGCGAGCCCGTCGTTCGATGCGGATCTTCCGAGCTCTCGGATGTTGACCCAGTCCTAAAATGATTTTCGGGCTGTATCGCCGAAGAGCATCAGTGAACATTTTCCTGTCAAACTCGACATCGAAAACGAGACCGCGGCCAATCTCTCGAGAATTGATCTCCTTGATAATGGATTCAGTGATATTTTCGGAGTACCTCAGGTAGGGTTTAAAACCGTAGATAACGATGTCGCGAGTTGGGTTCATCAGTTTGATGGGCTGTTGTTCAGCGTTCTCTCGCGAACGGATTGACTGTGTTCCCCCGGCACATTTGTTGCGAATCGTTCGCCTTTAGTCTGGTGGTCCTAGAGACTCTGTTCAACAGCATCCTCCCATGCTGAAAGGGGAAAACCCTCGAGGACGACGAACTGAGCTTCGGCGGCATTGGCCCGGATCTGCCTCGCGTTTTGGTAGGCATCAGAATGGTAGAACGCTTTTGCCTTTTCAACAGATGGGAATTCGATGATGACCATACGTCGGTTTTCCGGTTCGCCTTCAAGTGCTTCAATGTCCGCTCCTCGAGCTATAAATCTTCCACCAAACTGATCGATGATCTTTGGGGTTCGTTTCATGTATTCTCCGTAGGCGTCCCAGTCTTTAACAGTGACTCGTCCGACGATGTATGCAGGCGTATCCATAATACACGATGTTTGCGACCTCCGAGCGTTGGGACAAGCCCGTAAGGCAACGGTTTTTGAAGTAGGAGCGGCTTTACGCCGCGATTTTGCGGTTGTTTTTGTCATCGCGGCGTAAAGCCGCTCCTACTTTGGGAACATACGGCTTCGCTCGCAAGGAGTTAGGGTAGAGCAGGCAACCTGCCTGTTATGTAGCGACTTTTGGGCTTGGAGCGCATATGTACACAGGCTGGAAGCCTATGCTACTTTATAGAGCTACTCTACTGGCAGCGGCGTGAAAGCCGCTCCTACTTATTTGGTTCGAAAGGCTTCGCTTTCGACGATGGCCAGGACCAAATCTTGAAGACCGGTTCCAGGGTCGAGAGTCTTTTCGATGATTTGGTCGACTTCGGGGCGGTCGGTGTACTCAAGCGTCCGGCCCATCGAGTAGGCGAGCAGCTTTTCGGTCAGGCAGCGAACGAATTGATCTTCCCGGTCGGCCAGAGCCTCCTTGAATTCCTGGATCCCCGAGAAATGTTCCCCATTGGGCAGTTCTCCCGATGCATCGATTAGGGGCCCTTCCTGCTGGCCACGTGGATAGCGATCCCGCCAACCGCCTATCGGGTCGTAGTTCTCCAAAGCGAAGCCGAGCGGATCGATCTTGCGATGGCATTCGTAGCAGGTTTCCACTTCCCGATGCTTATCCAACTGATCTCGAATTGTAGTGGCTCCACGGATATCCGG
>CAZFUD010000090.1:0-1024 GCA_964521705.1 uncultured Opitutaceae bacterium
GATCGGGCCGTTGGCGAGATCTTCAATGTGGGCTCGGACCGGTGTTTTTCCACGGGGGAAGCGATCGCCATGGTCGAAGAGATTTTGGGTAAACAGGTTCGCGTCAAGAACGTACCGGCGAGGCCGGGGGATCAGAAAGCGACTCATGCGAATGTGGATAAGATCAGGGATCGTTTAGGATGGGAACCGGAGACAGCATTGCGAGACGGGCTCGATCAGATGGTCGAATGGTACCTGAATGAGGTAAAGGGCCAGATCGATTGGGTGTAAGCAATGGTGGCTAATGCTTTCGATTACCAGGGCGAGCTTAAAGATTCGTTCGGATAAGCTCGCGGATCGTACCCTACAGTGTTCTACTGGGCCTCGGTTACAATGGGCAGGAGTTTCAAGACTTGGCTGATTTTCGCGCTGGCGCTGGCCGTGCCTAGCTGCTGCTGGGCTTCGGCCTCATCAGTTCAACGAGCCGTGTTTCAAGCAGTTTGGCAGGAGATCAATACTAACTATTACGATACCGACTTTGGAGGGAAAAATTGGGAAGCTATAGGGGAGCGTTACCGCAAGCGGCTGTCGGCGATAGAGAGTTCAACGGCCTTTGATCAATTGATGACTGAGATGCTCCGCGAGCTGGGGGATTCGCATTTTTCGATAGCCTCGCCGGCTTTTAATGAATTGATGCCGAACGCTTGGCGAGGTGGCGGAAAGGGCATGGACCTGTCGGTTGTTGAAAACCGGGTGATTGTCCATAGGGTTTACTTTGGAGGAGCGGCAGAATTGGCGGGGATTCAGGCGGGTCATGAGTTGGTTTCCGTGGGGGGCGAGCGAGTAGCGGATTTAAGAAAGCGAATTTCGGAGTCAGGCGTATTCAATAACAGCATACATTACTATTTGCTGGAAGCGGTGGAAAACCGGTTTTTCGGAGCTCCGGGAGATAAGGTTTCTTGTCGTCTAAAAGCGACCCGCCTAACCTCGGCAAAAGAATTCTCTTTGGAGTTGCAGACCTACCGAGGGCGAATGTCCTCTCAGT
>CAZFUD010000090.1:1034-15696 GCA_964521705.1 uncultured Opitutaceae bacterium
TGGGCAATTTGGGAGAATCGCCGATGGCCTTAGAAAGCCGTTCGCTCGGATCTAATATCCATTACTTGCGATTCGACTTGTGGTTCCCGAGTCTAATGGAAGAGATGCGTTCCATTATTCGCTCAATGGATCGAGGTTCCCATGGCTTGATTATCGATATCAGAGGGAACCCTGGGGGTATTGGACTAATGGCTACAGGATTGGCTGGAATGCTAGTGGAGAACGAGTATGAAATGGGTAGAATGCGCCTCCGGCAAGGGCACTTGAACTTTAACGTCTATCCTCAATCAGGGGCTTTTCTCGGTCCGGTAGCGATTTTGGTTGATGGCAACTCGATTTCTACCAGCGAGATTTTCGCCGCGGATATGCAAGAAACAGGGCGAGCCCGGCTATTTGGGTCTAGGACGGCAGGGGCCGCCTTGCCCTCTGTATTCAAAAAGTTGCCCAACAACTATTATTTGCAAATGGCGATTGCCGATTACGTTACCTCGCGCGGGAACCGAATCGAGCAAGTGGGTGTTACTCCAGACGAAGTCGTTGCCCTTTCTCCTTCAAAGCTTCGACAGGGCGAGGACTCGGTGATCGACGCCGCCCGAAAATGGATCTTGCGGCAATCCGACTAACGATTGATAGAAGTTGGCAAATGGTTAGGTTTCTCAGTCTCTGGGCTATTGTTGCATTCACGGGTGGCGGAACGTCGGTCCTATATGGAGAGATTGAACCGGCGGCCAAAAAGATTTTCGAATCTTACGCCGAATTTCTCGGAGGAGTGGATGCTTTTGAGGAAATAGATACGGCGAGATTGGAGATGTCCATGGAGATGCCGGGACTCGGTATGAACATGGAGCGTACGGTTACGTTTAAGGCGCCGGACAAAGTCTATGTGGATGTGGATATCCAAGGATATGGAAAAATGCGCCAAGGATTCGATGGCGAGAATGGTTGGGCCATTGATCCGATTCAAGGACGTCGGTCTCTTATGGGTCGAGAACTGGATCAATTGAAAGAAGAAACGAATTTTAGAGAAGGCCTTTATTTAGCGGACAAGTACTCATCGGCCAGGGTTGTGGGAAAGAGCGAAGACGGTCTCACTATGATCCAGTGTATCAATGCGGACAATGGCTTGGCAGAAATGCTCTACTTCGAAGAGCCCGTTGGGCTATTGCGGCGAAGCGACTACACGGAGGATATGGGGCCGCAAGGAAGCGTGCCTGTTTCTGCTCGCGTTGATGTTTACGAGAAAGTGGGCGATATTCGACTTCCCATGGAAACCAGCGCCGATATGATGGGAACGAGTATGCGGGTAGTGATCACCAGTTTTGAGCCCAATGTCGAAGTCGATGATACCATTTTCAAAATGCCGGAGTGAACGCTTTTGCGCAATCTCCTTTACCTAAATCGAACCTTAAATAGTCTCGGCCCAAAACTAAAACCTATGAAATCTATCGTCGCTTTACTTATCATTTCCATCATAGCATCCACCTCGGCTATAGGAGAAGGCGCGTTGCCTAAAACGCCTTCGCCAAAAGGGGCGAAAGCGTATATCATATCTCCCAAGGACGGGGATACAGTTAAGTCTCCCGTTCGGGTTCTTTTTGGATTAGCGGGAATGGGAGTCGCTCCAGCTGGTGTCGATATTCCGGATACCGGACACCATCACTTGATCATCGACCGAGACGAGCTTCCTAGCTTGGATGTACCGCTTCCCGCTACAGAGAATGTGGTTCATTTTGGCAAGGGGCAAACGGAAGCCGAGATCGAGCTTTCGCCGGGCAAACATAGCTTGCAGCTCGTACTCGGGGACAAGATACATCTTCCTCATTCTCCGCCCGTGATTTCCAAGAAGATCACGATTACAGTAAAGTAGCGGGGCTCAATAGATTCCCGTTCCATGCGGGAAGCCTGCGGTCGCAGCATTCGGTATACTTGCCATAGTCGGTTCGGGCAAACGGTGAGCTTGCTCTCGGGCAAAATTTGCGCCAAGCTAAGAAGCTCGTAAGTCCTCAAATACCAACACACATGGAATCCAATGAATCTGAATCGCCAAGCGATTCGCAGCCTCACGTTCCTCATACTCTGCCGCTTCAGCCGGTTGGGTTCGCCTTTACGGGCAACACGAACGAGTACTTCCGGATTTGGATAGTCAACTTGCTCCTCTCGGTTATCACCCTCGGGTTTTACTGGCCTTGGGCGATGGTTCGTACCAAGCGGTATTTTTATTCGAATACGCATCTTGTCGGGCACTCTTTTGACTATTTGGCCAAGCCTAAAAATCTGCTAATCGGCTATCTGATTGTTCTGATCTTTTTCGCCATTTACCTATTGGCGGGACTTTTCAATCCGCTATTCATATTTCCGGTGATTCTGGTTTACGGCTTAGCGGCTCCCTGGATGATTTATAAGGCGTTTCGGTTTCGAGCCAAGAATACCGCCTACAGGAATGTGCGGTTCAAATTCTTTGGAAACTTGGGTGATTCGTATGTAACGTTTCTCGTTTGGGCGGCCCTCATTCCTTTTACCTTCGGATTCATTTTGCCTTATTGGGAAATGAAGAAAAAGGAATACTTCTTCGACAACCTCAAGTTTGGAAAGACTTTCTTCAATTTCAAACCGAAGGCCGCGGAGTACTACAAATACTACCTGCTTTTTTTCGCCATCGGGATGGGGCTTTATTTCATTCTCATATTCTTGGCCATAGGAGCGGCGGCGCTTTTTGGCGTCACGGCTGATACTTCGAATCCGGATATTTTTTCGGAGGAGGGTTTAACTGTTCTTACGTTCATCGGAGCTGCGTTTGTGTACTCGGTTCTTATAATGATCGGCGTAGTATTCCAAAAAGGTCTCTGGCTTCTAATATTCAATTACAACCTGTCGGTCTGGAATTTGGGTAGATTCGGTTTCGAATCGAAAATGAAATTCGCAAAATACGTGGGTATCGCTGTTGGCAATGTGTTCGCCAGTATCTTTTCTCTAGGTCTATTGATCCCTTGGGCGAAAATCAGGATTACCAAGTACAGAATGGAGAATGTCTACGTACTGGCGCCGGGAGGGGAATTGGGTGAGCATTTCGGAGCGGAAATGGAAGACGAAGGCGCCTTCGGCGAGGCGGCGACGGATTTCATGGATTTCGAAGTCGGACTGTGATCGAATTCGAGGGCACTCTATACCGGTCGGGTTCTTCGCACGCATTCGATGCCGTCGCCCGGGTTTCGGAACGCGGATCGGTAACCCTTATTGTCGATACAGATTCCAAGGAGTATCTGATTAGCGAATACGAAATAGAACCGAGATTAGGAAAGGCCAATCGAGTCATTCGGTTCGCGGATGGCGTTCGTTTCGAATCAGGCAATCACGAAGCCATGGCAGCCTTGGAAGACATCCTCCCATCGAGCAGCATGCTAGGCTTTGTCGATTGGATGGAATCGCGTTGGCAGGTGGCTTTGGGGAGCATAGTCGGGGTGGTCGTATTCGTATTTCTGTTTTTCGAGTATGGCATGCCATTGACGGCAAAGTACATAGCTTTCGAAGTCCCTCAAAGCGTTCGGCGGACTCTTTCTGAAAACGGTCTTCGAACGATCGAACGGTATGGGTCGTTCGAGGAAAGCTATTCTATGCGTATGCACGAGCTAGGGGAATCCGCCTTTTCGCGAGCATTGAATCTCGCGTCTGATTCTCTGAATCCGGATTTTGACTACGAGTTGAGGATTTACGAATCGAAGGCTATAGGGCCCAACGCTTTCGCTTTGCCTTCCGGGTTGGTTGTCGCGACGGAGGCCTTCATTGAACTTTGCGAGAATGAAGAACAAATGGTAGCGGTTTTCTTGCACGAAATCGCTCATGTCGAGCTGCAACATGGCTTGCGTTCCCTGATACAGGATACGGGCGTGTTTCTAATGCTTTCCATGGTTCTCGGCGACTTATCCTCCCTCGGGGGTATGGCGTCGTCGCTTCCAGCCTTAGCCATAGAATCCCGCTATTCTCAGAATTTCGAGACGGAGGCTGACCTTTACGCGGGGAAGGTCTTGGAGGCCAATGGTATTGGGGCGGAGGCTATGAAAGACATTCTGATTTTGTTGCACAGCGACTTGCCTGATTTGGATATCGTCCAATTTCTAGCGACGCATCCGGACTTGGAAGAGCGCCTGGAAGCCCTCGATTCGCTAAAGGGCGAAGAGTAGTGGAACCAGGAATCCAACCGTTTTGCCAAAAAAACCCGCTTTACCGGTCTTGATCTCTGGAGGCAAACGGTCTAGCGGTACGGGGTTTGTTTATGGTCCCGCGAGTATGTGGGCAAGTTGCAATCCAGAAAACTAGCATGAGCGTTAAGAAAGTAGGCATTCTGACAGCGGGCGGTTTAGCCCCTTGTTTATCTTCCGCCATCGGCGGACTCATCCAGCGGTACACGGAGATCGCGCCTGATGTGCAAATCATTTGCTACACCAATGGCTACTGGGGATTGCTAAAGGGCCTCAGTATAAATGTGACCCCGGAGATTCGCGAAAATGCTGGTATTCTTCACCTCTACGGGGGAAGCCCAATAGGGAACTCGCGCGTTAAGCTAACCAACGTAGCGGATTGCGTGAAGCGCGGGTTGGTAAAGGAGTGCGAGGACCCGCAGAAAGTGGCAGCGGATCAATTAGTGGCTGACCAAGTGGATGTGCTGCACACGATTGGCGGAGATGACACTAACACCGCGGCTGCAGATTTAGCAGCCTATTTGGCTGAGAACGACTACGATTTACGGGTGATCGGCATGCCCAAGACCATTGACAATGACGTTTATCCGATCCGGCAGACTTTGGGGGCATGGACCGCCGCGGAGCAGGCGGCCAATTACTTCACGAATGTAGTTGCGGAGCACAACTCAAGCCCGCGGATGCTCATTATCCATGAGATCATGGGGCGCCATTGCGGCTGGTTAGCGGCGGCTACGGCCAAAGAGTACCACGACCGATTGAAGACGAAGCCCTGGCTGCCGGAAATTGGATTGAGTCGCGAGCGCCATGACGTGCATGCCGTTTATTTGCCGGAACTGGAGATCGATCTCGACGCGGAAGCGGGGAGACTCTCCAAGATAATCGACGAGCATGGCAATGTTAATATTTTCCTTAGCGAAGGGGCTGGGGTAGACGCGATCGTCGCTGCTAAGGAGGCGGCTGGTGAGGAGATTATACGCGACGCTTTTGGGCACGTGCAGCTGGATTTCATTAATCCGGGCCAATACTTTGCCAAGCAATTTGCCGAGAAGATCAAGGCGGAGAAAGTTCTTGTTCAAAAGAGTGGGTACTTTTCCCGGGCGGCTGCGGCTAGCGTCAAAGATCTGAATCTCATCAAGAGTTGCGTGGACACGGCGGTCGAGTCTTCCCTGGCTGGGCTAAGCGGCGTCGTAGGTCATGACGAGGACAAACAAGGGATCATGAGAGCCTGCGAGTTCGCGCGCATCAAGGGAGGCAAGCCCTTCGATACGAAGCAAGACTGGTTCGATGAACTGCTTTCAGAACTGGGGCAACCGAAAGGCGACCTGGCGGCCGTCCATTAGTTGAAACCTAGATCGCGTATTCAGGAACGGTCGTTCGTTCCACTTCCTCTATAGTCGTTAGCCCTAGGATCGCTTTTTTAAGAGCATCCTGGCGTAGCGACATACAGCCGATTTCCTAGTAGTTAGCGTCGTTGATTCCACTCCGCGGATTCAAATCGAGACAGGCAACCTGATATCAACTCGTGGTCCCATTTTGGCCAGGGTACAAAAGATTTCTTGGCGTCAGTCAGGTTTGCGATCTCGTCTATAAAGCCGTTGTGGAAGCTATTCCAATCCAGATTGGGCAGAGTAGGTTTCCAGATGGAGCCCTGCATCAGGTAGCCGAACTTGGTTCTTTTTTGGGCGGCCCCTGCAACCTTGGCGGAAAGATTTTCTAGTACAACATCGTAAACTTCCGGTTTTTCAAAGCACACGCGAGGTATGGAGTCGGAAGGAGCATCCTCATTGAGAGCGATCTTGGCTCCTAGCGATTTCATTGCTCGTACGATGCACTGGTGAACGGCTTTGTAGGTTTCGATTGGCTGAAGCTGCCCGAGGGAATGGCTGGCAGGTATGATCAATGAATAAGTCCAATCGTGGTGGTGGTCGACAACCCCTCCACCCGTGGGACGCCGGACGAAGTCAGCATCTAGTACTGAAATTTCCGAACGAGCGTATTGATAGGATTGGCTAAGTCCGAAAGTATAGGATGCCCGCTCCCAACCATAGTGA
The DNA here is from genome assembly GCA_964521705.1 of uncultured Opitutaceae bacterium. Classification (GTDB taxonomy): domain Bacteria; phylum Verrucomicrobiota; class Verrucomicrobiia; order Opitutales; family Opitutaceae; genus Pelagisphaera. Next base: position 7,285 of record CAZFUD010000090.1, read on the forward strand.
CGAAGGCGTATCGAGCTAGGTTCTGGGTAGTGATTGAGAAGCAGAAAATCCCGGGCCATGTTTTCCGCAGCGGCTAGATTCGAATCCGGTAGAATATGTAAAGAGCATGACATGCGGAAATTGTGGAGATTATCTTCGTTCAATACAGACGTTAACCTTGTTCGGAATTATGTATTATAGGGAATGATACCAATCACGAAACTGTTTCGGGACAATGAGGGAATCAAGATGATCTGTGAAGCCTGTAGGGCGTGTTTTCAGTCTTCCTTGGAGAGGAGAGTTATCGAGCGTTAGGTCCGGGGGGCGTTTCGAGAATATAGGATTGTTTGCGAGTGTTGCTTGATCGATGCTTGAGCGAGGCAATCCAAAGTGCTCGAGCAATTTTTCTCCAATCTGAAATCGAGAGAGACGCTGGCTTCCAGCCCAATGGAGCAGTCCTCGATAGTCATTTCTCTCGCATAATTCGACTAGAACGTCTGCTACGTTTTCCGTAGGGCAGGGGTGCCGAAATTCGTCGATAAAAAGGGCGGGCCGCTCATTCTCGCTGAGAGCTCTGAATAGTTGTTCGTGCAGACTTCTGTCGCCTCGTGGACTGTTGCCACTTAATAGAGGTATTCGAACGATGGATGCGAAATCGGAAGCCATCTCCAAAACGCCTTCTTCGGCCTTGGCTTTTTGTTGGCCGTAAAGCGATGTAGGGGAGGTCGAGCTGTCAATTTGGTAGGGCGGGTTTCGCCCATCGAAAACCTGATCTGTTGAAATATGAATATAGCGGGCGAAGAGATGCCTGGATAGAAGGGCGAGCTTTTCAGGTAGACGTATGTTAACAAGGTCGCTGAGAGCTGGGTCGTTATCGCATTGGCTAGGATTGGATATGGCGGCGCAATTTACGATTGCGTCTGGAAACGCTTCCAGAGTGAAGGCTTCGATGGCGGCAAGATCTGATAGGTCTAGGGCATTTTGACTGGAGAGTCCATCGACAGGGTGGTTGTAGGAATTCACGATTCCGATGACTTCGTGGGAACGAAGACTGGCTGCCTTTGCGAAGGCGCTTCCAAGCAGTCCGGATGCCCCAGTAAGAATGATTTTCACGATCGCGATTCTGGTGAGCGAACTAGGCTATTTGAAGAGCCTGTGATGAAGGTGCCATTCGATCTGCCAAGGGGTCGCTTGGGAGCCGACCTTCAATCTTCGAAGACATAGAATTGAGGCTTTTTGAAAAACGACGCATTCCAAAGTCTGCACGCCGGTAACGAGCTGGGCTGCTAAGCTGGAAAGATGTGGTTCGTGCCCTACTATCATCAGATCCAAGGAGGAGTCGTCGATGAAATCGGCGGCAGCAATGGGATCGTCGAATGGACGCAAACCTGCTACGGTTTTCAGTGGGGCGGTTAGTTCGAGCTCCTCAGCTATTTGTTGGGCGGTCTCGATGGCTCGCGTCAAATCGCTGTGCCAAATCTCGGCGGGCGTGACTAGCGACTTGCCCTTGAAAACCTGGCACAATCGACTGAGCTGGCGTCTACCTTTGGAACTGACTGGCCGATCGTGGTCTGTCTCCGAGCTCGAGGCGTGAGCGTGCCGGACAATGTATAAAGCTTGCTGCATTTATCTAGTTGGTGGATTCTTGAATCGGTTAGATCGGAGTCCGCTGGCTAGCTTTTTGGGGGTTATATTCTGGATTATTGGATTTGTGGCCTAAGAGAATTTCGAGTCCATCGGGCCTCTATCGTGGCGGAGAAACGCTTCCATGCCTGCTTTCATGGATACGCGTGGTTGATAGGCAAGATCGCGCTTGGCGGCAGAAATGTCGAACCAATGGTCTTTCGCAAGCTCTGAGGCAACGAAACGCGTCATGGGCGGTTCGCTTCGCAGGTTTAAGATTTTCCAAATGGTCTCCATCAATCGACCGATTCTCATGGCTCGCTGGAAGTCCATCTTTTTTTCTATATGCGGGATCCCTTGAGCTTCTAGGAGTTCATTTATCCACGGCCAAAGCAAAACGGGCTCGTCATTAGAAATGAAATACGCTTTGCCTCCAGGATTGCTTGTGGTGTTATCCAGGCTGGCTTCGGCCCATAGATGAGCATCCACTACATTTTCGATATAGGTTAAGTCTACGCGATTCGATCCATCGCCTACTATTCGAAGGCGGCCTTTGCGGGCTCTATCAATCACTCTGGGAATGAGATTGGCATCTCCGGGCCCCCAGATCAAGTGGGGCCTCAAAGCCACGGTTTTCAAATAGCCGGGAGGCTGTCCATGGGCCATGAGCACGGCCTTTTCGGCAATTACCTTGGTTGCCGGGTAAGGGCATGGAATGTTGGAACCGTAGGGCAGCGACTCGTCTGCTCCGGATAGCGACTGGCCATTGAATACAACACTGGGCGTACTCGTGTAGACGAGTTTGGATACTTCAAAGTCACGACAGCCATTGATGATCGCCTGCGTTCCTTCGACATTCGCCTTGCGAAAATCCGAGATAGAGCCCCAAATACCGACTTTTGCTGCTGTGTGAAAAACCGTGTCTATTCCGCGGCATGCCTCACGAGCGCTGTTGGCGTTACCGAGGTCGACATACTTCATTTCCACGCCAAGCGATTCTAGTTCAGGTAGGGCGCTGCGGCAGAGACCAGACACTTGGCATTCTTGGTCTAGAAGCCGGTGAATCAGGCTCCGACCCACAAATCCGCTTGCGCCTGTGACCAGGACTTTCCTTGGCCCCAGATTGGGTGGTCCGTTGCCTACGACTGCGCGCTCCATAGCAACTGAGGCTTGCGTGCGTTCCAGGGCTGTCAAGTATCTGCGTCTCAAGCGATGAAAACGGATGGCCAGAATTCGGGAAAAGAGCTCATTGCTCGCGTATCGTTTTTTGGGAGGGAAGAAGGTCAGGTTAAGCGTTTCCCCGATTTCGATAAGAGCCGGCATACCGCCCCGAAATTCGCCAGCGATCGAGCTCAGCAGTTTCTCGCTCGTCTAGCGGAGCCGGAGTTGTATGAATGGGGGGAGGAGCGATTCTCCGCTTTTCGAGAGTCCATGGGATACCGGCGAAAGGAAATCGCTCTTGTTGTGGAAGGCGGAACGGGTAGGATTGAAAGCAAGGATTTCACAATAGAGAAACGGTATTCGCTAGTTGAAGACAGCCCCGATCGCTATTTGGCGGAAACCGAGTTGCTGGAGGCTAGCAGTTCGAGCTTGCTTGAAGATGCTTCGTTCAATGGGGCCGTGGGCCCACTTTTCGAATGCATGCGCTGCCTGTTCTCGAAAAGCGTATCAGTGGAAGGAATCGTTGATGGATTGGAAGAGGCGAGCGATGATAGCCTGTCATTGGATTATCCATCGACTTGCGACCATTGCGACGTGCGTATAGAAAACGTGAATGCGGTTTTCCGATTCGAGGCGATTTCCTTGGAAATCAGATTTCCTGGCTTTGGCACTCCGAGGCAACTGATCGATTCTTATCGAACTCTAGTTGAGAATCTAGGAGACGCTTGGCCTGCAGAAGAGGCTCTGCCTTTGCTTTAGTGACGGAAGTATCTAGATATTATGCCCGATTACTATTCGCGGGGAAGCGTTTGCATGATATTTCGCGAATGGTTGGCGATTCTCTCGAATGCGTTGATAATGTCGATGTAGATTAATTCGGCATGGATCCCCGATTCTTGGCTTATCATTCGATTGACCGCCCGTTTTCGAAGGGCTTTACGATTTTCGTCGATCTGTTTTTCCAGGTCGAATGCCATTTCTATGTCGGCCGGTGTAACCTTTGAGCCTAGCCGAGAAAGATAAAGATCAATGAATCGCTGGATGCTTTCCCCGAATTCGAGGATAGCGCCTTCGATTTCCTGAGTAACGAACTGATTTTTTTTGTAACGCTCGGCGGCTCGATTGGTAAGTCGATTGCAGCAGTCGCAAACCTCCTCCAGCTCTGTCACAACCCTCAGATACTGGGTAGCCTCGCGTCGAGTTTCTTCGCCCAGCTGATCGGAGGCGCAATGGGTCATGAATTCGAATAGCTCTTTAGTAACTGCGTTGCTTTCGGCTTCCATAGTACGCAGCTGCTCCACTTGTTTGGATAAATCTCGGTGAGGCTTGCTGTATATGTAGAGAAACTGATCGAACATACTCTTGCTCAATTCACCAAGTTTTCGGATCGCTTGTTTAGCCTCGGAAAAATTGAGTTCTCCCGATCCCCAAGATGACGTGTCCAAGTATTTGAAATGAGATACTTTCCATTCTGGCCTATCCTTTACCATCCACTCAACCAGGGCAGCAATTTTGGGGACGAACGCTATTAGAAGCGAAATATTGGCCAAATTAAAAAGCGTATGGAACAGGGCTAGATGATTGGGAAGATCATCGGGACTGCCTGGCAATCCTGGCATAAGACGATCCACCAGCGATATAAACGGATAGAATAGGATTATCATCCAAACCACCCCGATGATGTTGAAAACAAAATGGGCTCGAGCCGCGCGCTTTGCTGCGGTATTGGCGGTTAGCGATGCGAGGTAAGCCGTAATCGTGGTACCGATATTTTCACCCAGTATAATCGCCGCGGCTTGGGGATAATCGATCCATCCCTTGTAGGCCATGGTGAGAGTGATGGCGCCAGCGACTGAAGAGGATTGGACAACAATGGTTAGAACAACCCCGAAAAATAAGAAGATGAGGACAGACCCGAACCCATAGCCCCCTAATGAGGTCACCCATTCTAAAGCATCAGGATTGCTATTGATATCTGGTACTGAGTTCTTGAGCAGGTTGAGGCCCATGAATAGCAATCCAAATCCGGTCCAGAAATTCCCAATACCCTTGAGCCGATCCCCCTTCATGAAGGTCATGGCGACGCCAATGCCAATCAGGGGGATAGCAATTTTCGAGAGACTAAATTTAAAGCCGAGGAATGAAATGATCCAGAACGTCGTCGTCGTTCCAAGATTGGCTCCCATTATGACTCCGATTGCTTGTATTAGAGTCAGCAGACGAGCGTGAACAAAGCTGACGACCATCACGGTAGAGGCCGATGAGGACTGGACGAGGCAGGTGACAAGAAATCCGGTAGTGACTCCAGCTAGCCGATTCCCTGTCATCGACCTTAGAATGTTACGTAGCCGTTCTCCAGATATCTTCTGGATGGATTCGCTCATAAGTCGCATTCCAAACAGGAACACGCCTAGACTGCCGAGAATCAGAAAGAAGGAGGACATATAGCTCGATTAGGGAGAATGGAGAGAGCGTCCGAAACCCAAAAGACTGTTAGAGATGGAGAGGCAAATTAAAATTTAGAGAATTCTAGCCTTGATACAGTCGTATTCCCAAGCGAGACGAGGGCCTGGAGGGCATTGACAGGAGGCGGAAGCCGATTTTTTGTAAATAAGTGAAGGGAATCCTTCGTCTAACAGAACAGAAATTCAAATAGATGTATGAAAAATCTGATTTTAACACTGTTTGCCGTGGGGGTGCTGGTTTCCAGCGCTCATGGAGAAGGCCTGTTCATTGAAGGCGGTTTTGATGATGCGAAGAACGCGGCTAAGGCTAGCGACAAGTTAATCATGATCGATTTCAAGGCGGAATGGTGCGGCCCTTGCAAGATGCTGGACCGGACAACTTGGATTGACGACGAGGTGATCGATTCGGTCAAAGAGAAGGCCGTAGCCGTCAAGATCGATGTTGATCAGCATAGCGATCTGGCCTCGAAATACGGTATTCGATCCCTCCCTACGATCATATTTACCAACGCGGATGGCGAGGAGGTATCGAGGTTTATCGGTTATCGCGATGCCGAGGGATTCCTAAAAGAATTCAATCGCGTCGGGAATTCCTGAGCCGCCTCAGGTTTTTCCGTTCTTGCGTTAGAAGCGGGGCTTTAGATATTTCCTGCGATAATCCCGCAACTGGGAGTCGCACGAAAACCATTAAAGCTGCTATCATATGAGCGATACCAAGGCGCTGACGCAATCCGATCCGGAGCCAATCTTCGGCAAGAGCAATCCGTTTCCGGCCCCACTGTTAAAGAAGTTTAATCTCAATGGCGAGGGCTCTGCCAAGGAGACGTTCCATGCGGAGATATCGCTCGAGGGTTCGGGATTGTCTTACGAAGCGGGCGACGCCCTTGCAGTGGTTCCAGAAAATGCTCCTGATTTGATTGAGGACTTCTTGGAGGCGACTGGATTGGAGGGTTCTCAATCTGTGGTGATCGACGAGAACTCGATGGCCCTGCGGGAAGCGTTGAGAGACAAGTTCGATCTGCGTATTGTTACCAAAGTAGTGCTTACCAAGTACGCGAAGCTTTGCGGAAATGATGAGTTGCTAGAGAAGTGCGGCGATCGGGAATGGGTCAAAGAATATTCCTGGGGTCGCGATTGGGTCGACGTAGTCAAAGAGTTTCCTGCCGAAAGTTTGGTTGCTGAGGACTATTTTGGTTTCCTCCGCCCGTTGGCAGCGCGGCTGTATTCGATCGCTTCCAGCCTGTTGGCTCACCCGGGCGAGGTCCATTTGACTGTTGGGGCTGTTAGGTATGAGGCTTTCGGAAGACAGAAAAAAGGGGTTTGCTCGACGTTTATTACCGATATCTGGGACGAGGGCGACACGGCTGGCGTCTACTTTCATCACAACAAGAATTTCAAACTTCCTGAGGACGGATCCGTACCTATTATCATGGTAGGCCCCGGCACGGGAATCGCCCCATTCCGGGCGTTCATAGAGGATCGCGTGGCATCCGGAGCGAGTGGAAAAAATTGGCTCTTTTTTGGAGATCAACATGAAGCCACGGACTATCTTTATCAGTCCGAATGGGATGCCTATTTGCAGCAAGGCCACTTGCATCGCGTAGATCTGGCCTTTTCGAGAGATCAAGCCGACAAAATCTATGTCCAAGATCGCATGCGGGAAAACGCCGCCGAATTATGGAGCTGGATTGCCGACGGAGCTTATTTCTACGTGTGTGGCGACGCCAGCCGGATGGCCAAGGACGTGCACCAAGCCCTCATTGACACAGCCGCCGAACACGGAGACATGGAAGAAAGCGAGGCGACTGCTTACGTGAAGCAGATGCAGAAGGAAAAGCGTTACGGCCGTGATGTTTATTGAACCATTCAGTTGCTCTGGGCTGGTCTAGCTACCCAAACTGGGCCACGTGATTCGTTAGTCTGGATGTTATTTGACCTTCTCCCGTTTGTTAGTCCAGTGGCAGAGTTAGGTTCGGATGTTTGGATACGGTTTTGTTTGTTTTGGATTGAGCTCTCTGGGCGTATTCGGCCGGAGGCCGATAGCCAAGAGAGCTGTGCGGTCTACATGTATTATAATCGAGGCGGTAAGCTTCAAGTTTTTCCCTCGCCTCGGACAGGGAAAAGAAGATCTGAGTGTTCAGCAGTTCGTCTCGAAGCTTGCCGTTGAACGATTCGATGTATCCATTTTCTGTTGGCTTGCCGGGGCGAATGAAGTCCAGCTGGACGCCTCTTCTATACGCCCAGGCGTCTAGAACGTTGCCGGCGAACTCGGGACCGTTGTCCACGGTTATCGAATCGGGAAGGCCGCCATTCATGCGCGCGGCGCGATCCAGCGCCTCGCCCACCTTGCCCGCGCCTATCGAGTGATCGGCGTAGAGCTGCGGGCAGGAACGGTCGAAGTGGTCCACCACGGTGAGCGCGCGAAAGCGCTTTCCGTTGGCCAGCCGGTCCGAGACGAAGTCCATCGACCAGCGCTGGCCCGACTTGGCCGCAGCCGGCAGGGGGACTCGAGCGGCCGAGGCGCGTTTCCTTCGCTTGCGGGAACGAACCTCGAGCCTTTCCTCCTTGTAGATGCGATAGACGCGTTTCGGGCCGACCGGCCAGCCCTCCCGCTTGAGCAGGGCGGTTATGCGAAGATAGCCGTAGCGGACGCGCACCGAGGCGATGTCGCGTATGCGCACCCTCAAGGCCCCCTCGTCCGGACGCTCCTTGGGACGATAGGTGAAGCTCGACCAGTTCAGTTGCAATAGCCTGCACCCGCGACGTCGGCTGATGTCGAAGACCTCGACCGCCTTCTTCACCAGCTCCGTCTTGCGCGCAGGCCTTAGAGCTTTTTTGAGACGATCTCCTGGAGCATGTGCTTGTCCAGGCTAAGATCCGCCACCAGCTTGCGCAGGCTCGCGTTCTCGTCCTCCAGCTTCTTAAGGCGCCTGAGCTCGGTCACGCCCATGCCTGCGTATCGGCGCTTCCACCTGTGGTAGGTCTGCTCGGTCACTCCAAGCTCGCGGCATACCTCGGCGATCCTGCGACCGCCGTCGACTTGCCGCAGAGCGTAGATTATCTGCTCTTCGCTGTAGCGTTTGCCCTTCTTCTTCATCGGTAGGTTCCTTTCTAAGAACCCGCTCCAGACAAGCAAAACACAAACTCTTCAATGGCCCAGTTCTACGGGAGAACGACACTAGTG
>CAZFUD010000091.1:0-15688 GCA_964521705.1 uncultured Opitutaceae bacterium
CCGCTACATCGATTTCGCCCAAATGAAGCTCCATTCAGGAGCTAGCTTCGAAGATGCTTTAAAAACTGGATACAGAGCCCTTCTAGCCTCGCCCCGTTTCCTATACTTCACAGAAAAATCGGGGAGCCTGGATGACTTTAGTATCGCATCTCGGCTTAGCTATTTTCTCTGGAGTTCGATGCCGGATCAGGAGCTGCTCGGTTTGGCCGAAAATGGAAGGCTGTCGAATCCCGCCACGCTGCGAAGCCAGGTGGAACGGATGCTCAATCACTCGAAAGCGGAAGCATTCATCCAGAATTTCACCGATAGCTGGCTCGACCTAATCGAAATCGACTTTACCACGCCCGACAGCAAACTCTATCCGGAATTCGACTCCATACTAAAGCATTCGATGCTCGGCGAAACTCGGGCATTCATCCGGGAATTGATCGATGAAGATCTAAGCGTCACTAATATTATCGATTCGAATTTCACCATGCTTAATGAGCGCCTTGCCCAACACTACGGAATCGAGGGAGTCAGAGGAAATGGATACCAAAAGACTTCCTTGAATCCAGAGCACCGGCGCGGCGGCGTTATCACTCAAGGGAGCATCCTCAAAGTTTCCGCCAATGGGACCACTACATCGCCTGTCATTCGAGGTGTCTGGCTTCTTGAACGGGTTTTAGGCGAACATATTTCTCCACCCCCTGACGACGTACCAGCGGTGGAACCAGATATTCGCGGAGCCACCTCCATTCGCGATCAACTGGACAAGCACCGGTCTACTGAGAATTGCATGGCTTGTCATCAGAAAATCGATCCTCCTGGCTTTGCTCTGGAAAGCTACGATGTTATTGGAGGCTGGAGACAACACTATCGCGCCCTTCCTGAAAAAGGCCGATGGAAGGACGGCCCAGAAGTCGATCCGAGCTATCATCTGACCAATGGAGAAGGTTTCGATGACATCGATGGATTCAAATCGATGGTCCTCGCCCGCCCAGAAAAGATCGCTCGGAACATGGTAGAAAAGCTCCTCACCTATTCTACGGGAGCCAGCACAACCTTCACCGACCGGCGGGAAATCGATCAGATTGTTAGGGACGCGGAAACGGACGAATATGGATTCCGATCCCTCATACATGCCTGCGTCCAAAGCGCGATTTTCCAATCGAAGTAAGTACAGCCTTTAGGCCACGGAAAACATCAACCACCAATCGCGGGATAAACCCGCTCCTACTGGCAAAACAGCCATTTTTCATAGAAGCGGGTTTAGCCCGCGATCGATCTGGCAACCCTGCTGGAGGACCTTGCCCGCTAGCATAGGCGGCACCTCGGACAAAGACGAATCCTCCCTACCTTCCGTGACATTCTCTTCGTGACTCTTAGCACCTTTTCGTGGCACGATCCTGCTATGCCCTATTTCCGTGCAAGCGCTCTAATACTGCTCCTTTCCTGCATTTCTGCCCAAGCCCAAGCTGCTAAACTATATTTCCGGGAAGATTGGAGAGAGATTCCCGCTGCATTGCCGATTACACCGGAACATCTGGGAAATTCGAAACTACGCATGGAGGTCCATGGGCCCGGCAAGCTTGGCATTAAGAAGTCCCATCACGATCATATCCCCAATGATCCTTTCTACGTTTGGTCGGGCCGTTGCTGGATGAGTTGGGGCCTTTCTCTGAGGAAAATGGGTCATCTAGCCGATCTTTCCGAGCCTGATGCCAAGGTGCGCTGGAGAAGTCGGCAAAGTGGGGGTCATGCCCTGCACCTGCTGGTCAAGCTGCCTGGAGAACGCTGGTTCATGAGCGAACAAAGCGATAGCGGACAGGATTGGCACGAACACGAATTCATGGTAGCCGATCTCACTTGGAGGCACTTCAGCGTCATTAAAGCTTTAGCCGAAGAAAAAGTGGATGCGCCTCCGCTAGACCAAGTCGAGCAGATCGGGTTCACTGACCAAAAAGCCGGAGGAGGCAGCAAATCGAGTTCACGCATCGATTGGATCGAGGTTTACGGTAATTCCGTTAAAGCGCCGCCAACGGCTCCACCAGCCGTGAAGGCTACCCGGGTACCTATCGCATTGCCTAAAAACGTTCGCGCCTATGAGGACCTCGTATACGCGAAACACGAAGATCGGGAGCTAACATTAGACCTGTATCGGCCCAACAGTGACACCAAGCTTTTGCCTGCCGTCATTTTCATTCATGGAGGCGGCTGGTACAAGGGAGACCCGAGCAGCTACACAGCAATGGCTCAGCAGCTAGCTGCCCAAGGCTACGTCACTCTCAATATTTTTTACCGCCTTTCTGGCGAAGCCCCTTTCCCGGCCGCGATCGAGGATTGCAAAGCGGCTGTTCGTTGGGCTCGGGCCAATGCTCGAACCTTCCGCATAGATCCCGATCGCATCGGATCCGTGGGCGGTTCGGCCGGAGGACATCTGTCTGGGCTCTTGGGGACCAGCGGATATTCGCGTAAACTCAATCAAAGCGATGAGCCCTATGCATCCTACTCGCCTGCAATCCAAGCATGTGTCGTCATGGCGGGGACGATGGATTTTACTACAGACGAGGAAATCGAAAAGGCCCTCTCCGACCCCCGTCGACGTTTGACGACCTTCATGGGCGGAAGCTGGAAATCGGCTAAACAGAACTACATCGACGCCTCGCCAATCACTCATGTATCCCAACGGACCCCTCCCATGCTTTTTATGGATGGCGAATTCGACCGGCCCGGAGAACGCTATCCGAGCATTATCAAAAAGCTGGATACTTTTAGCATTCATCACGAATCGCAGGTCATCAAGGACGGTCCCCATCCCTTTTGGAGCTCCCACCCATTTTTTGATCCGGCTTTGGATATTCTAGTAGAATTTTTCGATCGAACGCTGAAGGAGAAGAAGACTTCGTAGGCGCTGTCTTTAGGCTGCGACATATGCCATTTTGACTGCGGGCTATATGCCTCTTAACCGAGACTCCTTGGTCTATGTGTAGAAGCGGGTTTATCCCGCGATATGCTAAGTGTTCAATCGCGGCATAAAACCGCTCCTACGGTAGTTCAGAGTACGCACTCCTCAATCCTAGAATCCATCAATCTGACCAAGTAACCCCTTGGCCAGAAACATGAACGGGATCCGCTAAATCTTTGATTTGCGTTTTCGCCCGGTTTCCCGAGTCATGGATCGATGTCTTTGATCCAATCTGCCAAGCTCTTTACGCTTCTCGCCCTCTTTTCCCTATTTGGATGCAGCGATTCGTCGAATCCCGAATCCGACGCAACTGCCTCAGCTTCAGCACCTACTGCATCTAGTTCCTCCTCGGATAAAGCTCCCGTTGAAGCGCTGCCCCCTATACCGATAGAATTCATAATGGATTCGGCCTTGAACGGAAACGTCGAAGCCATCGCGCTCGCGCTTGAGGCGGGCATCAATCCCGATCTAACCGACGAGAATGGTCGAACCCCACTGATGCTAGCCGCCTTCAACGGGCATACGGAAATCGCTGAGCGACTGCTGGAAGCGGGAGCCCGGGTAGACTTGCGCGACTCAACGAATCGCACCGCATTAATGTTCGCCTGCACAGGTCCCAATCTAAAACTCGTTACTCTCCTTCATCGACGAGGCGGCAAGATCAACGACATCGACTCCCACGAAAGCTGGACGCCTCTAATGTTCGCAGCAGCCGAAGGACACCGTGACGTCGTGCAATATCTTCTGAGCAATGGGGCCAATCCGAAGGCAGAGGATGTCGATGGCGAAACCGCGGCCACATTCGCTCGTCAACGAGGTTTTGCCGAAGTGGCGGCAATGATCGAGGCCCGAATGTGAGCGAGCCTAAAAAGCTGCCCGATTGCTGTAAGTGTTGGGGCCTATCGGTCGCCCATGATAGGCATCCAGCAACTTGGGGCAGGCCAATAAAACTGGATACCCGACCGGATACCGCCTTCCACGCTTGTTTTGACCCTTATTCCCTCCTACTTTTCTCCCATGCGCCCAAAAAGCTTTTCTTTTCAGTGCCTCTTATCGCTAAGCATCCTTTTTCTATCCATCCCGTTTGCCATGGCTCAACGACCCGGGTTCAACTACGATGAGGCCAATGTACCCTCTTACGAGCTCCCCGATCCCCTCGTTTCAGAGAGCCGTAATCCGATCACATCGATTCAAGATTGGGAAAACCTACGCCGTCCCGAAATCCTGGCTTTGTTCGAAGACCATGTTTACGGCCGCCGTCCCGCCAAACCGGAGAACCCAACTTACACCGTCACCTCAGAATCGATCAATGCCTTAGGCGGTAAAGCCATACGAAAGCAGATCACCATTCGATTTGACGAGAACGCATTTCCTCAGGAGCTCCACGTCTTATTGTATATTCCAAATTCCTTCCAAGGCGCCGCTCCCGTATTTGTTGGATACAATTTCAATGGCAATCACACGATCCATACGGATCCCAGTATCCACCTTTCCACTTCTTGGATGCGGACCAACGGCAACGGAAACATCAACCATCAGGCCACGGACGAGGCCCGAGGCAAAAGCTCCAAGCGCTGGCCAGTCGAACGCATTGTCGAACGCGGGTATGCCTTAGCCACCGCCTACTATGGGGATATCGAACCCGATCATTCCGAGGGCTGGAAAGACGGTATTCGCTCCCACTACGATACCGATTCCGAAGGAAAACCACTAGAGCTCGAAGAATGGAGCGCGATCACGGCTTGGGCTTGGGGATTGAGCCGCATTGTCGATTATTTGGAGACCGACAGCGCCATCGATGAAAAACGTATCGCTTTGCTAGGGCACTCACGCCTAGGAAAGACTTCGCTCTGGGCTGGGGCGACCGATGAGCGATTCGGCATCACGATTTCCAACAACTCCGGATGTGGTGGGGCGGCTTTGAGCCGGCGGGCTTTTGGGGAAACGGTCAAACGCATCAATACTAGCTTCCCTCATTGGTTCAATCGAACGTTCAAGACCTACAACGACAATGAAGCCGCCATCCCCGTCGACCAGCATCAACTCATCGCTCTCATGGCTCCGAGAGCCGTTTATGTCGCCAGCGCTCAAGAAGATCTATGGGCCGACCCGAATGGCGAATTCCTTTCGGCAAAAGCCGCGAGCCCTGTATACGAGCTTTTTGGATTAGACGGTGTGGGGGCTAAAACCCAACCACCATTGAATTCTTCCATCGGCGGGCACGTCGGTTACCATTTCCGCATAGGCAAACACGACGTTACCCTCTATGACTGGGAGCGGTATCTAGATTTTGCTGACAGACATTTCGACTAAAATCTAAACCCACTTCCTAACAAAACGCTTCAAGAGAGTAGAACCGTATCCAACGAAACCTTAATGAGAACATCCAATCCAGCCCTCAACGACAAAGCATTTGACCTTAGACCATCGGCTACCGGCGATGCCATGACAATCAACGGTACCGTGAACCGAACGGGGATCCTTCTGTGCATTCTTATGTTTACCGCGATTTACAGCTGGGACCGAGCCTATAGCGCTGTAAACCCAGGAGAGCTGTACCCATGGCTAATCGGTAGCGCCATTGGTGGATTCGTAATCGCCATGATTACCGTTTTCAAAAAGACCGCAGCTCCGATCACCGCTCCCATTTACGCAGCCGTGGAAGGTATCCTCTTAGGAATTCTCTCAGCCTTTTACGAGATGCAATTTCCAGGGTTGGTTTTCCAGGCGATACTTCTCACCTTCGGCACCCTCTTCGCTCTGCTTTTCGCTTATCGCTCTGGCCTAATCAAGGCGACCGAGAACTTCAAACTGGGCATTGTGGCTGCAACCGGAGGCATATTCCTCATCTATCTAGTTACCTTTGTCCTGGGATTTTTCGGCGTATCCATTCCCTTTATTCACGGCAGCGGCACGATTGGCATTCTATTTAGTCTCTTTGTAGTAGTAGTCGCGGCCCTAAACCTCGTCCTCGACTTTGATTTCATAGAGAATGGCGCTCGGCGAGGAGCTCCTAAATATATGGAATGGTACGGCGCCTTCGGTCTCCTGGTAACGCTGATCTGGCTCTATATCGAGTTGCTCCGGCTCCTTTCGAAATTGCGTAGCCGATAGAGGCGGGAATTCGCTTGTCAAAATGGTAGCGGTCGATCTCAGAGCGACCACACTATTAGCGGATAGTGGGCGCTCGGCATGCACCGCCGTAGTCCCGCCGTGGCGGGACGAAGGAGTGAGATCGCCCGCTACATCGATTACCTTAGCCGATGCCCAATACCTGATTTTGGTATTCTATGACAGAAGATCCGGATTGTCTTCCGAGCCCGGATAACAGACTCTCTTAAGCAATGCCCCGATTAAAATTGGAAGTTATCCTGTTCTCCTCTTTGGCAATAGTCTTTTGCATAATCTTGGCCGGAAAATTTGAAGCATTCGCGGGAAATGAGGCTAGATCGATTCGAGTGATTCCGCATTCCGTCTTAATGGAACGTTTGAACGGTGAAGATCCATTGCCCAGAAGTCGGCCTCCTGGCCGACTTGAAGAAGATCGGATTTCTGATGCGGCCGCTTTCTTTAGAAACAACCAGAAAAGTGAGGCGCATCAGCGAAGCCGGGATAACTACCGTTTGCAGACACTGGTTATCGAATGGGAACGCTTTCCCGGGGCACGCTGGGCATTAAACGTAGAGGGAGCGCTAATATCGCTACCCACCGAAGAAGTCCGCCTTCCTGACCAAGGTTGGGACCGCTTTCGTTGGGAACTAGAGGGGGATCAAAAGTGCACCCTCATCTATGAAAATGATGAACCGAAGGCCTCGTTGCGCGTCGAATTTCAGGTACGTCAGAACCACATCGACTATTCCCTCACTGTCCACTCCGAGGATAACCAAACACGTGATCAGCTTTACACGCACTTGTGCTTTAACCACGCCTGGTCCAACGGATTTGGTCGCGATGCCCTAGTGCTTACAGACGAACGCATTCGCCATCTAGGTGACATACCGAATCCAGAACGCATCTGGATTCGTACAGCCACCCTCGCCGAGGAACCCAATTACGCAAAACTCAAGCAACGACAGTATGCGCTCAACGGCACCGGCAGCAATCTGAACCACAAACGCATAACCGGCGCTGCTGCCGTTGCGGCCAAGGTCCCGGCAGAGAATGTGCAGGGCAAGTTTATCGCGACTCAGTTTACTGGCGATGAATCCGCGACGGTCGCGATTAACTCGCCCGATGCGATCGCTGTCGGCTGGTCGTTCTGGCCCTGTACGGATATCGAACTTGCCTTCGGTACCGTCCGGCCAGGAGAACCGAAGACCGTTTCAGGAGAGATCTGGTTCTTGCAAGGGGGTATCAACACCGCGCTCGATAACATTCGCATAAACAGTGACGCAAAGAGGACGCCTTGAAAATCAAAAGCCTCAAAACCCTCCTTCCTAGTATATCCAACATGGCGCCCCCTATTCCCTGCAAGAGGATATAGCTTTGCCCCAAACAACCAAGCTAAAATACACCAACATGAAGAGCCATTCGCCTATCTATTCTCGATCGCTTCTCAGAAATACCGCGATCACGACTGTTGCCCTATTCATTTTCCCATTCTTAGGGCAAGCGGTCGACGATGCAAAAATGCTCAACGTCATATTCATGTTGACCGATGACCTGGGCTACTCGGATATCAGCTGCTACGGAGCCCAAAAAGTGAATACACCTCATATCGACCGTCTAGCGGCAGACGGAATTCGCTTCACCGACTTTCATACAGCAGCGTCTATCTGCTCACCCTCTCGAGCCGCTTTCCTTACGGGCGGCTACCCACAAAGGGCCGGTCTCTATATGGGCATTAATCCAAAACGGGATCAGCATTGGTTTTTAGGCCTGCACCCAGACGAAATAACTCTCGCTGAACAGTTCAAAAAGCGCGACTACCAAACCTTCATCGTTGGCAAATGGCATCTGGGAACCGAGCCTGAATTCCTGCCCAGAAAGCAAGGCTTCGACCACTACTACGGCATGCCCTGCAATTTCGCCCATTCGCCCAAGTTCTTTGACGATGACCAGGAAATCTTCGCCGAGACTCCTCTAGATCGACTTACCGAGCTCTACACGGAACGCGTAACGTCGATCATTCGTGAGAGCGCCAAACGCAAAGCCCCTTTCTTCCTCTATTATGCTCACAACTATCCACATACACCCTACGAAGCGGGAAAGGCGTTCGTTGGATCCTCTAAAGACGGCGTCCGTGGAGACATCATGCAGGAGCTCGATTGGAGCGTAGGAGAAATGATGGGCGCCCTTGAGGAATCCGGCATCGCCGAAAACACTATAGTCATTTTTACCTCGGACAACGGACCGACTAAGAACGAATACGCGCAACCCTACCTAGGAACCAAGTATGTCACTTTCGAAGGAGGGCATCGAGTACCGTTTATCTTGAGCTGGCCCGAGAAAATCAAAACCGGATCTGTATCTTCAGCGAAAATACACGCGATGGACCTGTTTCCAACTCTTTCCAAAATCATAGAGACAAAACTGCCATCGAATCGCCAATTTGACGGCGAAAGCCTATTGCCCCTGATCAATGGGGGATACCTAAACCGATCGGCTGATGCGCCTTTCTACTACTACAATTGTGAAAACCTACAGGCCGTGAGAATGGGTGAGTGGAAACTGCATCTTCCAAGGGAGGAGAAACAGATACCCTTTTGGGACCGGAACAAGCAAGTCTCCCAGTTTGGGCAGCCGCTTCTGTACAATCTGCAAACCGATCCTGGAGAGAGCCAGAATGTCGCAGATTCAAATCCAGAAGTCGTATCGAAAATCCTTGGACTGGCACAGAAGACCCGTCGTGAATTGGGAGAATTCATGCGTCCCGGATCCTCGCAACGCTATACCGGCTCAATATATCCGACCGCTCCCGTAATCAGCCATCCAAAGGATTGGGGAAGCGTTCCTCGAGAGGTCATCGAAAAATTGGAAGCCGAACGAAAGCGACGCCATCCCGAGTACCAGGCCAGCAATTAGACCAAAGAGCAACCGTATCCAGTTCTTGTAGCCGTCCACCAACTCATATTCGAATCGCGGTAAAATCGACTAGCAGAGTTTTCCAGTATACATTCCCAATGCTCCCAAGCCCTGTACCCCGATCCAATCGATTGAATCTTGTCGCGCTCGTATACTTCCTGTTTTGGACAAACGATTTATTTCACACAAATTGGGCCGTCGTAACTTCCGATGACTATGGCACTCACGTCACGACGCCTGGAGAAGATATGTTTGGCATAAACCACGATGGCGTCGCTCAAATTTTGATGAATGGAAATTTCGGTTGCACGGGGGCTCTTCTCGAGGGAGGCATGCATGTTCTTACTGCTGGGCACTGCGTCAATAATGCCAATGTCGTCACTATTACTGTCCGGTTCACACTGGAGTCTGGGCAAATCGACATTGAAGCCCATCTATGGCAGCCTCATCCTGACTTCGGATCGATTTCTGGAACTGACGTAGGAATCATCACTCTATCAGAAAGGGCTCCACCTGAAATACCACGCTACAGTCCCCTAAGAGCTCTAGGCACGGAAATCGACAATCCCAATGTCCTTTTCGGTTACGGCGTTACCGGCTATGCTGGAACAGGTCGCGACACGAGGGACGGAGCTAAGCGTGGTGGTCGAAATCTTTATGAGGCCACGGGTGAAACGCCATCGATCAATTCAGCCACTGTCGGTGGGAGCGAGGATGAATTGTGGCTCTTCTCTGATTTCGACAGTGGCCTCGAAGCGAATGACGGCTTCGGGTTCCATTTCGGAAAAGCGGATCTTGGATTCGGCGATGATGAAGTCTATGCCTCAAGCGGAGATTCAGGCGCTCCCATTTTTGTAGCCAACCAATTCGGATACGTCATTGCAGGGGTGGTCAGTGGCGGGACTCGGTTTAACGGATCTCCGAATGCGGATTTGGACGACACCGTAAATGCGACTTGGGGACAATTCTCTAAAGACACTCGAATTTCGGCCCCTCTCAATCTCGACTTTATCGATTCGTTCACGAGCTCTGTTCTCGAACCTCAAAACATCAATCCAGTCATGACATCGCTTGGCCTCCATGCCCAGATCGAGGCCGATCCCGGCCAGCTCATCTACATCCGAGCATCGAGCGACTTGAGACTATGGCAGCAACTAAAAACCCGCCAAGCAACTCAATCGCCAGAACGCATAGAACTAATTTCCTTGAAGGAAGTAAGCGAACTTAAAAACGTATTCTTCGTATCATTACGTGAGCCTATCACACAACCGGATTTACCACCTCGTCCGGATCCTCTCGAACCAGAATTGTCACCCTTGCCAAATGGTCGACTCTTCGGCTCAGATGCTGAGACAGACGAGTTGATCGCGATATCCCCTGAATCCGGTTCTTCGGACTCTCTTGGAGACACCGCCCTTCCCAGTCTCAACGGACTCGCTTTCGACGTGAATACGGGCACTCTATATGGAGTAGACGTAGCCACGAATTCCTTGGTCGCAATCAACGAGTCTACCGGACAATTGACAATATTGGGGTCGACCGGCGTCAATTTCCCCAATACTGCCGGACTAGCGTATGATCCTGTAGACAACGTTCTCTACGCTACCAGCAACGGGGCAGCAGCCAATCTATATACCATCGATCCGCTCACTGGAAGGGCAACCCCCATAGGGCCACTAGGATTCAACATCCCTGGTCTTGCCTTTGATCCAAACACGGAAACCCTTTACGGTGTCAGTGGACAGACCGATTCGCTCTACACCATAAGCGCTTCTACCGGTGAAAGCGTTTTGGTGGGCCCACTAGGAATCAATACTTCATTCTGCGGTCTGGCATACGACGCCGCTTCGGACGAATTATTCCTTTCCGACTCCTCATCGGACACATTGTTTTCGATCAATCGAAACAATGGAACGGCGACCGCTATAAGAGAGCTAGGATTTTCACAGGTCAACGGCCTGGCAGCTAAAAACAGAATCAATTCTAGTCCCTAACCTTCTGGTTGACCAATTGTAAGGAATATCGATCAACCTTGCTCGTCCTCTCGCACCTCACAGAATAAAGCAAATTGATGAACGGTCCTTCGACAAAAATCGCAAAAGGCCTTAAGATTTTACTGATAGTCGCATTCAGCTTGTTAGTCGTAAGTCTTTCTGGCGTTCGAGCTAGCGCAGCGAGTAAGCCTAATATCGTCTTTATCTTGGCGGACGATTTGGGGTACGGCGACGTTGAAGCCAACAATCCAGATTCGCTTATTCCTACGCCAGCGATGGATCGAGTAGCATCTGAAGGCATGCGTTTTGCCGATGCCCACTCTCCTTCCGCGGTGTGTACACCCACTCGCTATGGAATCCTGACCGGACGCTATGCTTGGCGTACCCGCTTAAAGCAAGGGGTCCTCTGGGGTATCGATGGTTCGCTGATCGATCCGAATCGGACAACGATCGCCGATATGCTGAAAGAAAAGGGCTACCAGACTGCCTGTATCGGAAAATGGCACTTAGGCATGGATTTCCGAGACGTCGATGGGAACCCCGTTCCCAACGACCGAACAGCCGAACGCGTTGCCGGAATCGACCGCGTAGACTACAGCAAACCAATCGGCAACAGCCCCTTGTCCTACGGATTTGACTACAGCTATGTCATTACCGGATCGCTAAACATGTTCCCCTACGCCTACATCGAGGGTAATCGCTTCACCGAAGCTGCCACCGAATTCAAGCCAAGGACGGAACACAACATCACTATCATAAGCGGCGGCCCTAAAGCTCCAGGATTCGATTTCGAAGAAGTGGTGGATGTCTTTACGAAAAAAGCGATTTCGTTTATTCGAAAATCAGCCAAACGCGAAAATCCCTTCTTTCTGTATTTCCCGCTCACTGCTCCACACAAACCTGTTTTGCCCACCAGTGCATTTGAAGGGGAATCCGAATACGGAATCTACGGAGACTTCGTTATGCAAGTGGACGACGTAGTGGCCCAAATTGACGCTGTTTTAGAGGAAACGAAGATCCTAGAAAACACACTACTTGTTTTTACTAGCGACAACGGCTCTTTCATGTATCGCCTAGATCAAGACGAGCCCGACCACATTGAAGACTTTAGGGCCTTAGGCTACCATCCCGGAAACCATCAATCGAACCACATTTGGCGAGGCACCAAGGCCGACATTTACGAAGCTGGCCATCGTGTGCCTACTTTCGTACGCTGGCCCGGAATTGTGAATACGGGAAGTGTCTGCGATGAAACAGTAACGCACACGGATTGGTTCGCGACCTTTTCGGAGATGCTCGACCGACCTCTTTCAAACAATGAAGCCGAAGACAGTTTTTCGCTGTTACCATTGCTGAGTGGATCCGACTCTCGGAATCGGGCTCCCGTCATTCACCACTCGGTGGCTGGGATGTTCGCTATCAGAGATGGACGATGGAAGCTCATAGCGGGCAATGGATCTGGAGGACGCCAAAACCCAAGAGGCAAGCCCTTCGAAGGCCCCTACCAACTCTACGATCTGCAATCAGATCCCTCGGAATCCAAGAATCTAATTGAAACGTATCCGGAGATCGCAACCCGGCTAGAGAAGGTCCTTGAAAAGATAAAGTCCCAAAATAGGAGCCGGTAAGCCAAGCTCTACAGCGACCCAATTGCACCTTCACGCTCGACTTTATTATAAGTCTGAATCATTTGCCTATTATTTCCTCCCCAACTGATTCTGCCTCAACTATCTCTTCAGGCTGGCTTTTACCTACCCTACTCGGGCTCGCTCTTATCGGTGGGCTTGTATTCATAATCGGATTTGTCACCCCCTATCTCTATTTCGATCCCGAGGTAATGGAACGCTTTGGAGGACGCCAAGGCTGGATCTTTAGTCACGTGGCGTCTGGAATCGTTGCTCTCCTCGTGGGACACTTCGTCCTTCGAATGGGTTTTAGACGCTCCTCCATGAAGCTCTATCGGAAGCTTGGAATGGTCTATTTGTTCAGCATCGCGGTTTCCACCGTTACAGCGTTCTACCTGTCAATCAACACCCAAGTAAACTAGGTCTTTGGTTTCGGCCTGTTCGGATTAGCCTGCGCGTGGACAGTCACTACAGGGCTAGCATTCATTGCTATTCGAAAACGAAATTTCGATCAGCACAAAGAGTGGATGATTCGAAGCTATGTAGTCACTTTCGGGTTCGTTTTCTTTCGGGCGTTAATGGGAGTCCTTAACGCAATAGAAGTGGGCACGTTCTATGAGCGATTGAGCGCGGCAAGCTGGTTCTATTGGGCCTTCCCACTCATTATCACCGAGGCCTTTATCCAAGGGAAAAAGATATTCCAGTAGCTAAGGATTCAGTACGCTTTCAAAGATGAAAACGTGTAATCAACTTCCTATTACATCTATGAGATTAGCTCGGCTTGCTATATCAGCTGCCATATTAGCTTTGGCATTCCCACTAGCTCACGCGACTGAAAAAGACCAGCTAGAATCCATAAGGATCCCTATTCGAGTGTTGCGATTAAATTCCGGGTCGGATGCGCGGTTAAACTGCACATTAAGCGATGACGAGATTCGTGACCAGTTCGCCATCGTCAATCGCACGTGGGAGCAGGCCAATATTATTTGGGAGATTGAGTCCATCGTCGATATCGACGCGAAAGCGCCCGATGCCTTCACCACTGCGAAGAAAAACCCCCGCGGCCAATTAGCCCGAGCATTGGTTTCCAATACATCGAAAAGCGAGCGACTAAACGACGGCTTCAACGTGTACATCGCTGAAGACTTCGGCAAAAGCATGGGTGGCGTGTTCGTACCGCAAGAAGACGGTATCGTATTTTACGCCAAACGAGGGCCAAAGGGAGCGCAAACCCCTGCTGTACTAACTCACGAACTCGGACACGCGCTTGGACTGCCGCATACCATTTTTGAGAAAGACAACAACCTCATGATGGGTTCTGGCCCGGGGCGCATACCCACTCCTACCAAACCCATCACTGTTTCTCAGATAGAAATTTCTCGCTCTATTGCCAAAACGGGAAAGCCGTTTTCGCCGAAACAAACTCGAAGACCGGCCAGAGAGCCCCAGCTCTTGTGGAGGATCTTGGATACGAATGAAGACGACGTGATGACTATAGACGAAATCCGGCCAAGGCATCGGGATTTCGCGGTCGATTTCTTGCGTAAAGCATCCCGTGCGTCTACCGATTCGCTGACCCGCGAAGAATTCGAGCAAATAAATCAGCAGCAAAGGCGAGACGGAGGCTCAGGAGGAGGCCGAACTTGGGGCCCTGAAATCATTCCACAAATGTTTTCCCGATTCAATGCGAATAACGACGGGTACATTACCCGAGAAGAGGCCAGTCGCCCTGGCTCATTGGTGAACGCGAACTTCGAAACGTGGGATCAGGCTACAGATAAAGATGGACGATTGTCCCGCGAAGAGGTCAGGGAGCGACTGACCGCTGAGCCAGCCTCTCTAGGGCCAACTAGATAGGCAGGCATATACTCTCACAGTCGACGCTGATCACGGGATAAACCCGCTCCAACGAAAAGGTCCTTCGATTGATTTTATGCCGCTAGACGAGTACGTTAGGTAGGGCTGCTTATCCCTATGCAGCCGCTCATTGTCATACAAATCGACCGATCCCGCAGTCGCGGGATTAGCCCTACCTCGCTGATCCTAATTCTCAATTCGAGGCGATGCCGCGCACTTCGTCTTGCCATGACTTGGGCTTGACTGACATGTCGCTGTCATCGTCGTACTTCTCCACCAAGCCCTTGAGCTCGCGCTTCATGCGATTGACCAGGTTCTTGTATTCTGGATTCCCATACAAATTGTTGTACTCGTCCGGATCCGATCGAAGATCATAGAATTCCCATTCGTCGAATTGATAGAAATGCATCAGCTTATACCGATTGGTACGGATGCCGTTGTGGCGCGGCACCATGTGCACGCTCGGATATTCGTAGTAATGATAGTAGATAGACTTGCGCCAGTCGGAAGGATTTTCGCCTTTGAGCAACGGGACAAGGGAGACGCCCTGCATATCGCTGGGGATGGGAGCTCCCGCGATATCCAAAAAGGTTTCCGCATAGTCCAGATTCTGAACCATCTTGGTCGTTCTCGATCCTGGTTGAGCAACGCCCGGCCATTTCACAATGAACGGCATCTTAAGCGACTCTTCGTACATCCAGCGCTTATCGTACCATCCGTGGTCACCAATATAGAATCCCTGATCGGAAGAGTAGATAAAGATCGTATTATCGTCCAAGCCGAGGTCGTCGAGGGTATCGACGAGCCGCTCGACGCTTTCGTCTACTCCCTTAACGCTGCGAAGATAGTTCTTGGCATAGCGCTGATATTTCCAGCGAACGAGATCTTTGCCCGTTAGGTTAGCCTCGTGGAAAGCTTTGTCCTTCGGCTCGTAGGCAGCTCGCCATGCTTTAACTTGTTCAGGAGCCATGCGTTGAAGATTTCTCCAAGCAGACTTGTCTGTCCGGATAGGCAGATCCGGAAAGTCTGGCGTGAGATCGAGGAAGAGATCGTAATTGATGTGCATGTGACGATCAATCTCCAGCTCCTGGTATCGAGCGGCCGGAGCATTATCTCGGTAGTCATCAAACAACGTGGACGGCTCAGGTAGCTCTATGTCGTCATAGAGATTCAAGTGGCGAAGGGCAGGCATCCAATTCCGGTGAGGCGCCTTGTGCTGAACCATGAGCATGAAGGGCTTG
>CAZFUD010000092.1:0-15352 GCA_964521705.1 uncultured Opitutaceae bacterium
AAACACTCACTCGAGAATTCAAAAACTTCCACGAAACCGGTCACGCCTTGGAAATCGGCCACGCATTCATCGAAGGGAGGCTGGCTCAACTCCAAGACTTATTCAATGCCGAGAGATCTAGCGAAGGAGAATTACCCCACTTAGCAGCTCTCGTGTGCTTTTCCCCGTTAGACATCGCCCTGCACGACGCCTACGGAAACCTGCAAGGAAAACCAATCTACGAGACCTATACGTCTGAATACTTGACAAAGGACCTATCCGCTTTTCTGGAGCCGGCAGAACAGTTCAAAGGCAAGTTCCCATCGGACTTTCTCGAATCCGCTCCGACCGAACTACCGGTCTGGCACTTGGTCGGAGGGCTCGATCCCATTTCTGAAGACGAACTTACCGGCGACGAACCAGACGATGATTACCCAACAATGCTCCGGGAATGGATCGATCGCGACGGGCTAAACTGCCTTAAAATTAAGCTTCGCGGCGATGACTCCGAATGGGACTACAAACGGCTCGTTGCGATTGGCGAGATCGCCCAAGAAAAGAATGTCGATTGGCTCACCACCGATTTCAACTGCGCTGTAACCGATCCTGAATACGTCAATGACATCCTGGACCGGCTTCGCGACGAGCATCCTCGAACGTATCAAGCGATTCTCTACGTTGAGCAGCCTTTCCCCTACGATTTGGAAGCCAATCAGATCGATGTCCATAGCGTCAGCGCCCGAAAGCCTCTATTCATGGATGAGAGCGCTCACGACTGGAAACTCGTCCGACTCGGTCGAGAGCTTGGCTGGACAGGGGTCGCCCTAAAAACCTGCAAGAC
The DNA here is from genome assembly GCA_964521705.1 of uncultured Opitutaceae bacterium. Taxonomy (GTDB): domain Bacteria; phylum Verrucomicrobiota; class Verrucomicrobiia; order Opitutales; family Opitutaceae; genus Pelagisphaera. The sequence goes on from CAZFUD010000092.1 coordinate 821, forward strand.
CCAAACGGGAGCTTTGTTGGGTCTTTGCTGGGCCAAAGCCCAAGGGATGACACTCATGGTTCAGGATTTGACCAATCCAATGCTAGCCCAATTGCCCCATGTTCAACTGGCAGCTCACGCCGGCACAATCATGGGGGTCGAATCCAACGGAATGCAATTCTACCCAGAAGCCTCTTTACCAGAACAGGCCATTCATCCGGGTATTTATCAACGCAGAAACGGAATCCTGAATTTAGATACGATACAAGGAACCGGTTTTGGTTATCGTGTTGAAGAAATTGATCGGGAGCTCCCCGAACCGGCAGTCAGCCTCGATTAGACTCCTGCAATTCAGATAGCGTCCAGTAGTAGCACAGGCTTCCAGCCTGTAATTGATGGACCCCAAACAGGCAAGATGCCTATTCTACTTTTCGAGAGCGAGCTCTCTACTGCTTCGCATACCTCTCAAAGGCTTGAGCGATTCGGGCTTTCTTCTCGTCGCCTTTGTGGAAAATGATGCGATGCTTCATCAGAACGCGCGTGCCCTTGGCCAAAGTAAAGGTGATGTCGTCACGAGACTTATCCAGGGAATTGAATCCAAATGGGTTCGCGGTAAACAGGCCGTAATCTCTGACGTGCCAAGGAGTTGGATGATTGAAGCTAGAAGGATGATTCAATATCGCCACACCCACGCGCTCGCCATCCATCAGCCCGTTGTAATCCACCCAGGTTGCTCGCTTGCTCCAAGTATCCCCGTCTCGAATACCTTCGCTATTGATAATCGTTCCACCCTTGCCTGTTTTTAAATCCAATACAGTGGGAATTCGTACACAAAGACCGGCGTCTTTGATATCCCCTAGTTCGATATCGCCATAGCTGGCAATCAAGCTGATATCGAAATCGATAATCAACTGGGACTTGGTCTTCCGGAAGATAATCGTTCGCTCATCGGAGAGCAGCTTTTTACCCGTGCTCCCGACGTAATCGTTTTTCGCCACTATCAGAGCCCGGTTCTCATTGGCATCCAGCTTCGAGAATTTCCGGTGCACGGTGCGGCCAATTTTGGCGAGAGTCTTATCGATCCGTTCCTTGGTCCAGTCTTCTCTTGAGGTATACGACAGGCTTTCCGTCCAAGTATCGAATCCACCCATATTCTGATGGCCGAACCAGATAGAACGATGGTGAGGGTGATCTTGTCGTTCGCCCTCGATATCTTCCATCGGATAAGCTCGTGTCATGCGTTTTCCGTTTGGACCAATTACCGGCCACATGAAGGGCTTATTCGCCTGGTCGACTATATAGTTAGTGACGAGTTCTCCGTTGTGTTTTATCGTAAGTCCCGAGGGAGTCTCTTCGAGGGTAAAGCCGGTATCAGCACTAGCCTGGTCCAGGGCGGAAACAGATACAACTAGGGCGACGAAAGCGAAAAGCGTTTTCATAAGCGATCGATTCTTCAGGGATAAGAAATGATTTGATCCGCATTTATTGGGTAAAATCCGGCAATTGCCAGCCTCAAAGGCATTTCTAACGGGACTAACATCTCCACGCTTTACCTTCCTGAAAATCCACCAAATATGGGACGCCTGTTTTTGATTTCCATCCCTCTGATATGAAACGATTCCTTACCCTATTCGCAGCCATTGCCGCCGCCCTCAGTCCCTTCGCGGACGATCGACCAAATGTCATCTTCATACTCGTGGATGATATGGGTTGGTCCGATCTTGGTTGCTACGGAAGCGAAATCGATACGCCGAACATCGATCAACTGGCCCAAGATGGCATTCGGTTTACGCAAATGTACAACACCGCCAAGTGCTTCCCTTCCCGGGCCTGTCTGCTAACGGGAGTATACGCGCAGCAAAGCGGCATGGATGAGTCTCATGGCGAGATGAGAAACGCGGTGACGCTTGGCGAGGTCTTGCGAGACGCTGGCTACCGCACCCTCGCCTCTGGGAAACACCATGGGACCGAGAATCTCTACGATCGCGGCTTCGATCACTACTACGGATTGAGGGACGGATGCTGCAATTTCTGGAATCCAGGATTCCAGCGACCCGGCGAGCCCGAACCCGGCCACAAACGTGTCCGGTACTGGTGCATCGACGAAAAGACCTATTATCCCTACACGCCCGAGGATCCCAAATTCTACGCAACGGATGCCTTCACCGACAACGCGCTGGAATGGTTCGACGAGCCAGAAACAAAGGAAAAGCCTTTCATACTGTACCTCTCGTACAACGCCCCCCATTACCCCCTACACGCTTGGCCCGAAGACATCGCCAAATACGAAGGCGTCTACGATGATGGCTACCAGGCCATTCAGGAAAGTCGCTACCAACGACAGGTGGACATGGGTCTCATCGATCCCAAAAAGAGCCCGCTAGTTGGAAAGCCGCAAGCCCGCGACTGGAACACGCTAAGCGATGCGGAGAAAGAGACCGAATCCACGCGTATGGAAATCTATGCAGCCATGCTGGATCGCGTCGACCAGAACATCGGCAAGGTGCTGGACAAGCTGAGGCAACAAGGCCGACTCGACAATACTTTGATTTTCTTCGCATCCGACAATGGGGCGTGCGCCGAAACCACCGGAGCAAATGTGGTTTCAATGGCTCCCGAAGACGTCGGCAAAGTCGCCAGTTTTGATACTGTGGGAGAAGATTGGGCCATCATCCAGAATACGCCTTTTCGCTACTACAAGAATTACAGTCACGAAGGCGGGATCTGCACTCCATTTATCGCCTACTGGCCCAAAGGTCTGAAAAACCCCGGCAGCTTCAACCGCGAGCCTGTTCACTTTATCGATATTATGGCGACGGTAGTTGATCTCGGCAAGGCAGCGTATCCGAAATGGCATCACGCGACGACGATTACTCCCATGCAAGGGGTTAGCCTATTGCCCGCTCTCGAGAGCAAACGGCTGGAGCGAAGCAAGCCGATTTTCTGGCAATGGAAACAAGGAGCCGCCATCCGAGACGGAAACTACAAAGCTGTTCGCTGGGGAGAGGACTGGGAACTCTACGACATTTCCAAAGATCGGAATGAATCAAGAAACCTAGCAGCCAAAGAACCTGAGCGTCTCGCCAATCTGGCCAAGAAATGGAAAGATTGGTACGCGTCGGCCAAGCTTAGCGATTGAACCCTGTAGGCGCGATCGTTGATCGCACTCTACTAAACTCTGTAATCGAGTGATAGTAGGGCTGGCGCTTACACCATGCCGCATTGGCAATCCCACAAATTATAACATTTACGAAAAGGTTTGAGCATATGGTAGTAATCGACGCGGCTCTTCGCAAGCGAAGGCCCTACATTACTAATATTTAGAAAACGGTTAAATCGGTGTACGCTTGGAAAACAGGCTGGAAGCCCGTGCCACCCTACTCAACATCCACGCCGAAATAATCCACGGCGTTCTGGTAGCAGATGCGGCGAACCATGCCGCCCACGAGTTCCATATCGGCGGGTAATTCGCCGTTTTCCACATCCGCGCCGACCAGATTACATAGAATGCGTCTAAAATATTCGTGCCGCGGATACGATAGGAATGAGCGGGAATCCGTAAGCATACCGACAAAATGCGGGAATAGCCCTAAATTGGACAAGGCATTCATTTGGGCGATCATGGCCTCTTTCTGGTCCGAGTGCCACCAACCAGTACCGAGTTGCATTTTGCCCGGCGTTTTGCCGTCCTGGAAATTGCATAGCATGGTCATAGCCGCATAGTTATCTGTCCAATTCAAGTTGTAGACGACCGTCTTTGGCAATTCATCCGTTAGCTCAAGGCTGTCGAAAAACTGTCCGAGCTTGCCGATCTGAGGCACGTCTGAGATCGAGTCAAATCCGGTGTCTGGTCCAAGCTCTTTGAATTTGCGAGAGTTGTTGCTTCGCAGCGCTCCAATATGCAGCTGCATAGCCCAGTCTTTCTCTGCATTCCAACGGCCAAACTCGCGCATAAGATAGAAGCCGAATTGCTCTTTCTCATCCGCTGTCGCCGCCTCGCCCATTCGGGCCTTCTTGAAAATCGACTCCACCGATGCTTCATCCGTTTCCGCGAAGAAACACCGCTCGATTCCGTGGTCGCTTAATCGGCCGCCCATTTCATGAAAAAAGTCGTGGCGGGACTTCAAAGCCGACAGGAAGCCGCCCAGGGATTCGATGGTCGTGCCGCATGTTTCAGCCAACCTATCCACCCAAGAATTAAACTGTTCGGGAACATCCACTAGCAGGCCTTTATCGGGACGGAAAGTAGGCACGACTTTTGTATCCAGCCCCAAGGAGGCTATGGATTTGTGATGCTCCAGGGCATCGGTCGGATCGTCTGTCGTTCCAACCATCTTGACCTTGAAATTCTTCAGAATCCCTTGAGCGCTCAGATCCTCCGATTTCAGTCGCTCGTTGCCCGCGTTCCAGATTTCTTCAGCCGTATCTTCGCTAATGATAAGATCGATATCGAAATAGCGCCTTAGCTCCAAATGGCTCCAATGATACAGAGGATTACGCATTGTATTCGGAACGGTCTTACACCAAGCTAAAAACTTGTCGTAGGGATCCGCATCGCCGGTAACCAAAGGCTCAGGCACACCATTCGCCCGCATGGCCCGCCATTTGTAATGGTCGCCTTCCAGCCAGATCTCGAACATGTTCGCGAATACGCGATTGCCGGCCACATCTTCCGGAGGCAGGTGGCAGTGATAGTCGAAAATCGGCTCGTCTTTGGCGTACCGCGTGTACAATTCTCTAGCCGCGTCGTTTTGCAGCATGAAATCGTCGTTGATAAACGTCATAATCCCGAGTATCGAATTCGATTTAGTGAAGTCCAGTCGCAATACCCTCTTTCTATCAATCAGATAGCGATCCTCTAACGCTAATGTCTCAATCCCGGTTTACCTTGAGACGATACGGAATGGATGACGTTGACGACATATATGACGCCGTCATCGAGTCTAGGGTCCACGTATCCAAATGGATGGACTGGCTGACTACAGACTATTCAAGGGAGACAACTGAAGACTGGGGCAAATTGTAATTGGCCGCCTGGGAATCCGGAGAGGCCTACGAGCACCTAGTGATCGATAAGGATACGAAGGCCATTGTTGGAGCTTGCGGATTGAACCGCGTCAACAAGATCGACTTCGTTTGCAATCTAGGCTACTGGGTACGAAAAAGGCATCTAAGCCAAGGAGCCGCAAAAGAAGCCGTGCTACAGATCTGCAACTTCGCCTTTAAGGAGATCGGATTGGTTCGCTTGGAAATCGTCGTCGCGGAGACCAATCTCGCTAGCCGGGGCGATCGACGAGGGTCCACAACGGGCTCGAATTCGAATACACGGAGTTTCTTACAATGCTCGAATGTATGAATAGATTAATCCCGAAGCAATCTGATATCGATAAGGCTCTGATCGGTAACGATTATCAATTTTAAAGGCCACCGTTTTCGCTACGGCGAAATATCGCCAATTAACTCGCTGAATTGGCTGTATCCGGAAAGACGTTGCTGGGCCGATTGGCAAATCTCGGCGGTCGCCAAACCTGTATTCTCAGCTAGAAATATAATGTATGAGGCCACCCCCTGAGCGAACCGCAATTTTCCTTCTTCGCTGATCGAATAGAATCGCCGACGCTGGCGATAGCCTGCTGGGGAATGATCGCCCAAGGCCGACTTCTCTGCTTTTCCATCGGCCGCCAACACGTAGAGGAAGTTGTATTCAAACCAGAACATATGATCCGGGCTCAGAGTAAGCGTATCCAAACTATCACGTACGGTTTTTTCCGAGTCGAAAATTTCCGCGGATCGCCCTTCTAGCTTCAAAGCGTCTTCGATAAATTCTCGGGCCATTTCGCGCTCTGTTTCGGATTCGCTGAACGCTCCGGCAATAGCCAATTCTTTGGTAAAGCCATACCAATCCCGCCAAAGCGATTGATCATCCGGGTCGTTCGATTTCGCAAGGGCCACGCCCATCTCATAAGTGTAGCGCCCACTGGTCTTTATCTCAAGATTGCTTCCAGTAACACGACCCATCACCTGATAGTTCTCTGCCGATTTACCCGAGCCCGAATGGAAGCCAATACTGACATCAAAAGCCTTGCACACAGACCATTGCTTTTCCACGAGTCTTTCCAGCTCTTCATTATCCGGATAAGGCATATTCTTCTGGAATCCGAAAGCCGGGGCAACGAAATCGACCGGCATCCCCATTTCCTCACAGAGCGAAAGCATGACCGCTGTCGTTTCCGGGGTCGTCAATCCGGGCAACTCGTCGATAGAAAGTTCTCTCAAGTACTGGCGCCCCACTTCCGTGGTGAAAGCTTGCTGTCTGGCCCCACGATACTTGTCGTCTCGCGTCTTCATCTTCAGCATTGACGGCCAAACATACCGCATCAACGTATTCAACTCTTCGGTATTCAGTTTTATCCCCGCATTAGCGACTCGGCTTGCCACCCGAGAAACAAGATCTTCTCCGATCTCGGAATCCACGTAAGCCTGATTTTCGTTAGCCGAATTCGATAGCTCCGTCCGAGCCAATTCCGGGGACAGGTCGAACGTGATGTAGGAAGCGAATAGGCAACCGGCCACAAGAGCGTCTTCCCGATCATCGAACTTACCACCTATCGGCTGGTGGTCCGCATTGAAACTCCAAGCAATCCCGTTGCGGTGAAACCCGCTTTTCAATTTTGCCATCACACATCCATGGCTCATGCCTTCGACAGATTGACCTTGATGACCCTCAGGAACACTCGTCCCAATAAAGGGAAATGGCACGGTATCCAGTTTATCAGCAAGCATGACATTCACATCGAAAACGAGTTCTCTCGGAATGCTGTTCTGGTTGGCAGTCATGCCCAAACCAAGATTCGCCATAGCCCAATCCACTCCCGGCCAATGCAAAGTGGTAAAGCGGGCTCCAATACCCAGTGTTGATCGCCCCAAGTGCGCACCAGCGGTCGGAAAAATCCCGATTCCCTCATCGCTTTTCTGAACAAGGTTTTTCATGGCGATCAAGTTCTCGAAGCTAGCCGGGAAATAGGTCGCTTCGCCGATCTGGCAGCCATCATCCAAAGCGATGGATGTCGAATCGGAACCGGTGGCTTGTAATCGCCAAGCATGATCACCATTAGCATCCTCTACTATCGTCCACTCTCCAGCCGAAGTTTCGAACGAGCTCTGATCGTGGGAAACGATCCCTTTTTCGCTCGAAAGATTCGCTTTCAGCTCATCCCAATCCAGACAGAAATCCGGACTGATGCATGGGTTGCTGGCGATTCGAATGTCATTCGATACGAGAAACTGATTTATGGGTTTCATACGGGAGGGTGTTATATTGCAGTGGGCTTTTAAACGCCCAAACGCGGCAATATCGCCTGGATCACAATACGAGGGAAGCATAAATTCAGCCAGCCTTATCCATCTGCCAAATTCCTCTTTCCAATCAGCCGTAATTGCAGAACAACGACAGTTGGAATCTTACCGATGAAATTCACCGCTGGAGCCTTCAATGGTTTAATGCAAGCTAACCCAGCCGAAATTCAACAATGAACTTGCTCAGATGCTAAGGTCTCGGCAACATTCCCGGTCTATTTCTTAAACCCATTCACATTTTTGGGTCCCAGAACTTAACTTCACATTGTTTCAACATCATGCCTCTAATCGAAACCAACGGAATTCAAATGAACTACGAGGAACGCGGATCCGGCGAACCTCTTATTCTCATCATGGGAATCACCGCTCCCGGAGCGGTCTGGGAAGTTCACGCCGATCACTGGAGCTCGAATTATCGATGCATCATGGTCGACAATCGGGGCATCGGCCTCACAGACAAACCCGAAGGGGACTACTCCAGCGCCATGATGGCCGACGATTACGCTGGCTTGATGGATGCGTTGGGAATCGAGTCCGCCAAAGTCGTCGGGGTTTCGATGGGGTCGATCATCGCCCAGCACATGTGCCTGCGCCACCCAAATAAAGTTAAGAGCGCCGTGCTTATGTGTCCTTGGGCTCGTTGCGACCGCTACGCGGTATCCATCTTTGAGCACATGAAAGCCTGTTTCGCCCACCTGTCTCCGGCCCAGTTCATGGAGTGGATACAACTCCTGATTTTCACCAAGCCATTCTGGGACGATGACGAAGCGCATGCGAGTTTGCTTGAAGGTCGGCATGGGTTTGCTCACGGCCCAGCTCCGCAACCGCTTCACGGCCTGGAAGGGCAAGCGGCCGCTTGCATCAATCACGACGTATTAGATCAGCTCGGGGAGATTTCCCAACCCTGCCTCGTCATTGGCGGCAAAGACGACATCTTCACCCCTATGTGGATGGCTAACGAAGTCGCTGGCGGAATCCCCAATTGCGATACCCATTTCTACGACGATGCAGGCCACGCCTTCCACTTCGAGAAGCTTGATGATTTCAATCCTCGCATTCTCGAGTGGCTGAACGCCCATTGATGGAAGTATATATTAATTAGATAGCGGGCCCACATTCTTAAAAACTCATTCAGCCCCCGGCTTGCCCCACCGTAGCTAAACGGGCGTAGGCGTGGGACCACCCGCTAACATTTCGGCAACGAAGTGGGCTTGGGACAAACACTCCGTGGTCGACAGACATCTTATCGATGACCGAAGAGCAACTAACTCACTTGCGTTCCATCATGATCTCCCGAATCGAAGCCATCGAGGCTTCCCTAGCGGAGGATGATCCTGAGTCGAAGCCGGTAGCCCCTGACGTTGCCATTGGACGCTTATCGCGACTAGAGTCTATGCAATCCCAGCAGATGAATCTTGCCCAACAGCGACGCCAGCAAGAAGAGAGGGAGCGGTTGAAAAATGCCCTAGACCGAATCGACAAAGGATCCTATGGCACCTGCGCTTATTGCTTGTCGCCCATCTCTTATGAACGGCTCGAGGCTATGCCAGACGCGGTCGTCTGCATGAGCTGCGCTAGGTAACTAGTTAGAATCGAAAACGGGCTTCGATTCTTTAAATCTTGCATTGTTTCCGCCCATAGCAGGGAAAATTTTCCCGAATGCGGAACTTCAACGAGAGTTACGGAATCTACCTGTGACGATCGTCCTAAGACGCCGTTAATACCCCTTTCATCAATCAACTCTTCAACCCTTTCCCGGTATGAAGTCCCGTTTCGCTCTTCGCTTTCTCCTGATCACTATTGTGTTTATCGCTGGATTCGCCGCCAATTCGATCATCCGCTCGCTTTCCTCTGAACCGAACAGAGGCCGCTATGTGGAGCCTCGCGAAAAGCAGTAAGAGATCGCCCGACTGGCCAACACCGTCGCAAAACTGCAAACGGCAAACGCAAAACTGGAGAACGAGCTGGCCCGAATGGAAGAATCCCCTTTCGAGGTAGCGGAGCTACCCGCCCAGAGGCAAGGAACTAAGCATGCGATCAGAATATCCGAAGAGGGCGGTTTCTCTACCGAACGCTTCAGGGAGATGATGAAGCGGCAAGTCAAACAGCAGCTAGACGTGGTTGCAACCAGGCTAGACCTAACCGACTTCCAGCGGTCGAAGCTCGAGGAGATCATGCTGATGCGAATGATGCAAATGCCCACCCGGTTCGGGCCCAATGGACCCCAACCTTCCAGTGACACGGACACTCCGATGATCACACAGCAGGATATAGACGATCTCGCCGCTGAGATTCTCGACCCCGATCAACTTCGCGAATACGACGAAATGAGGGCTCAAGAGGACGCTTCCCGTAGCGAAATGATGGCGACCGCTCAACTGAGCCAAATCGCCCCAAAACTAGGATTGAGCGAAAATCAAAAAGATGAGGTTTTCGCCATCTACTACGATCAAGCTATGGGAATGAATTCAGGCATGATGGAACCTAAAGCCATGGAAGAAGCCAGAGCCCGTACCGATGAGCAAATTTTCGATATTCTGGATGATAAACAGCGCGAGGTATTCGAAACTCTCCGTGAAAATTCCTCTTTCGGGAATTTCACAATATACGCCCGCTAAGCTTTGCTCAACTCTTCCACTTCTCGCTTGAGGGATCGATCGAAGATGATCGTCCCGAATGGGACCAGGGACGCAATAACTGCGATAGTCACTCGCTTGAATGGCCAGTTCCTACCTATCCAGACGCGCAAAAGTATCCAAATATAGACGATAAAGAGGATACCATGAATCCAACCGACTATTCTCACCGCTTCAGGCTGGTCCCAAATGTACTTTAGCGGCATGGCAATTCCCACGAGAACAATCAGGGAAATGCCTTCGAGAAGGGCGACTTTCCTGAAAAATTGCAGCAGTTTCATTAATACAGTTTCCCTCGCAAAAATTTTTCTACTCTACTGATTGAACGAGCGAACCAAGCTGATCGATGGAAATCGATATGCAATCTCCCGATTGCAGCGAAAAATCCGTTCCGGGAACGATGCCCGTGCCCGTCATCAAATAACATCCGTTTGGAAAATCCATTTCCCGATAAAGGTAGGCGGCCAATTCCTCGGGCTTTCGTTTCATTTCGCTTAGCTGGGTTTCCCCTTCAAAGGCTGTTTCGCCGTTCCTCTCAATCGACAATCGGATTTTCGTTTCGGCAGGAATCGGCGTATCCAAAAGGCATAGGCATGGCCCAAGCCCAGCGCTTCCGGTATAGGACTTGGCTTGGGGCAAATAGAGGGGATTCTCTCCTTCGATGCTTCGCGAGCTCATGTCGTTTCCGATTGTATATCCAAAAATCGAGCCCTCGCTACCTATCGCTAATGTCATTTCCGGCTCAGGAACATCCCAAGAGGAATCCTCGCGTATGCGTACCGATTGCCCATGCCCGCGCACCCGTTCAGGAGTCGATTTGAAGAATAGCTCAGGACGATCCGCGTTGTACACCGCCGCATAGAAATCGCTTCCTCCCGCGCTCTTCGATTCCTCCATGCGAGCTAAACGGCTGGAATAGTAAGTGACGCCGGAAGCCCAAACTTCTTGCGATCCAATAGGTGGAAGCAATGAGTCTCGGCAGGCGATTTGAGCCGATTCATTCTGGTCAGGCATGAATGATTCAAGCTCATTTCGGGCATCTGTGCCTCTAAATAAGGAGTCCCAATCCCCCTCCCAAAAGCCAAATGAACCATAACGCGAAGCAACCAGCCCTAATTCTGTTCTGTATAATAAAATGCCCATTGTCTTTCTGCCGCTTATTTTTGGAAATCGGATGATGGCTTTCCTCATTACTGGATCAAGAAATTAGCGAAACGACCAAACCGGAGGGCCGATTGCTGTGGCAGTGATTAGCGACGCCATTTCAACTTATTTCGGTAACCTTACCGAAATGAGTTTCAGAAAGCGCTTAAGCTGCGTCTTTTTTCTCCTGGCCAGTTTCCTTTTTCTCTTCGCCCTCGTCTCTCTTGTCCTGTTTCGGGGGACGGGCTTTTTTGACTTGGGCCTTTTTGCGGCCCTCAACGACACCCCTGTCGATCACCACTTCGCTAACATCTTCGCGTGACGGTACATCGTACATAACATCCAAGGTGATGCCTTCCATTATGGAACGCAGCGCGCGAGCTCCCGTCTTGAGTTCGATTGCCTTTTCCGCGATTGCCCGAACGCCATCACGCGTGATGCGGAGCTTAACACCGTCCATAGCAAAAAGCTTGGAATACTGCTTGATGAGAGAATTCTTAGTGCTCAACAGAATGTTCTGCAAATCATCCACATTCAGTTGGTCCAGCACAGACACCACTGGCAGGCGCCCAATGAACTCTGGGATCATGCCGAACTTGACCAGATCTTCCGGCTCGATCTGCTTCATAATCTCCTCGCCTTTGAGCTCAGATACTACTTCAGCCCCAAATCCAAGGGCGATCCCTTTCGAGCGCTTCTTGATAATTCCATCGAGCCCCACGAATGCGCCTCCACAAACGAAGAGAATCTTCGACGTATCGATCTGCACGTATTCCTGATTCGGGTGCTTGCGCCCCCCTTGCGGTGGTACATTGCAGACGGTACCTTCAAGTATCTTAAGCAGAGCTTGCTGGACCCCTTCGCCCGAAACGTCTCGCGTTATGGACACATTGTCTGTCTTCCGCCCAATCTTGTCGATCTCATCCACATAGATGATCCCGCACTCGGCTTTTGCGACATCGTAATTGGCGGCTTGCAGCAATCTTAGGACGATGTTTTCTACATCGTCGCCAACATAGCCCGCTTCGGTAAGCGTCGTCGCATCCGCAATCGCGAAAGGCACGTCAAGAATTCGAGCCAGAGTTCTTGCCAAAAAGGTTTTTCCCGATCCCGTCGGGCCAACGAGAAGAATATTGCTCTTCTCGATCTCGACGTCTTTGTATTCATTGCCTGGGTTCAGCAGTTGCTCTTCAGTGATTTGCTCAACCTCGAAACTCAATCGCTTGTAGTGATTGTAAACCGCTACCGACAAAACCTTCTTCGCGTGCTCCTGGCCAATTACGTAATCGTCGAGCACGGTTTTGATTTCCGATGGCTTCATCAGATTGAATACCGGAACACTCTCATCGGAAGCTTCGTCGCCATCTTCCCGTCCCAGCTCGCGATCGATTATCGTCTTGCAGACGGAAACGCAGCCATCGCAGATGTATACACCCGGTCCAGCAATCATTTTACGAACTTCCGATTGGGACTTCCCGCAAAAAGAGCAAAGGGTCATGCGTGACGATTTAGCCATTTCAAATTTTCCAATGAACTAGGTCAGTCCTTCTTATCGTTTTCCGGTTCAGGATTCATTACTTCGTCCACCAATCCGTATTCCTTGGCTTCATCGGCGCTCATGTAAAAGTCCCGATCCGAGTCCTTTTTGATTTCCTCGGGAGACTTGCCTGTTCGCTCAGCAAGCACTTCGTTGAGCTTTTCTCTCCAACGAATGATTTCCCTGGCAGCGATGGAAATGTCGCTAGCCTGGCCTGTTGCTCCGCCAGACGGCTGATGAATCATTATCCGGCTGTTCGGCAACGCGAACCGCTTCCCTTTGGTCCCCGCGGCCAGCAGAACGGTACCCATGCTCGCGGCCATCCCTATGCAATATGTGGAGACGTCGCAGGTCAGATAGTTCATTGTATCATATATCGCCATACCACCAGTCACCACGCCCCCGGGCGAATTGATATACATATGGACGTCCTTTTTTGGATCATCCATTTGCAGGAAAAGCAATTGGGCTACAATGGCGCTGGCGATCTCGTCATTTATTGGAGTTCCAATAAAAATAATGCGGTCCTTGAGCAGGCGGGTATAGATATCCATCGACTGCTCCCCGCGGCCTGTATTCTCGATAATATGCGGCAGATAGTATGACACGGCTTGTATTTAAATTTGGTTACTGGGAGTCTTCCGGTGAATCCGGCGTCTCAACTCCCGCTTCCTGGACGCTAGATTCGTCGACTAGGAATTCAAGCGTCTTATCGAAAAGCACCGAGCGTTGAGCCGATCTCAACCGATTTTGATCTTTCTTTAGCTCTTTAACGAACTGATCGGGCTTTTGACCGCTTTGATACGCTTGGTTAAAGATAAATTGGCTCATATCCTGATCGGTAACCTCGATTTCCTCCTTTTCCGCCACGCTCTCGATCATGAGTTGAAGCTTCACTCGACTCTCCGCCTGCTTTCGCGATTGGACATGAATATCTTCCTTATTCTTTTCTAGATCTTCCTGAGCCACGCCCCTCTGAACATTCTCCATGACTACTTGGCGCATGCTGTTTTCCGTTTCCATATCCAAGAGGCTCTCCGGGAGCGGAAAGTCAACCTGGGCAAGCAGTTCTTCTGTCACCTGCCTTCTTAAATCGGCCCGACGCTCTTGCTGTTTGCGACCCTTGATCCAACCGGAAACCCGTTCCTTTAATTCACCCAAATCCTTTACTTGCTGGGACTCAAAGAAGGCTTCATCCATCTCTGGCAGCTTCCGCTCTCGAACTTCTAGGATTTCTACAGAATAAACCGCTTTTTTCCCCTGAAGTTGCTCGACATTGAAATTCTCAGGGAATTCGACTTCTAGGTCTTGCTTGTCCCCTGTTTTCAGCCCTTGCAATTGATCTCCCAAACCGGGAATCAGCCCCTGTTCACCACCAACTTCTTCCCAAGTTTGAGGCATTTTAGCATAAACTGGCTTATCCTCGACGATCTCGGCAATCGGTTGGCCATCAATGCTGCCTTCGTGAGAAAATTTCACGTAATCGCCCTCTTCGGCTTCCCTCTCCACCGGAGCGAATTCCGCCTTTTCCTTCCTCATCTCTTCGATGGCTTTGTCGACATCGCTATCCTCAACCTCTTCCGATAAGCCGGTCAGCGCCAACCCCTTGTATTCGCCCAACTCAAACTCGGGCCGTATATCAATAGTGAAGGTAACATTGGCTTCCTGCCCCGCAACGATCTCTCCTTCTTTGATATCAATTGGACTAATCAGATCTACGCCTGCCTCTTTTACGCCATCCCGATAGGCCTTCGCGGTCACCCGCTGTTTCAATTCGCCAGCGATCTCTTTGGCAAATTTCTTACGAACAACGCCTTCCGGAGCCTTCCCTGGTCGAAACCCAGGTATTTTCGCCATCCCTTTGAACTGGGAGAGCAGGCT
>CAZFUD010000093.1:0-15159 GCA_964521705.1 uncultured Opitutaceae bacterium
CGACAACAATGACCGAATTTCCCCGATCCCGTAGCTCCTTGAGGGATTGAATCAATTTCCTATTGTCCCTCGGATGCAAACCGATACTAGGCTCATCAAGAACATAGACAACACCGACAAGACTCATACCAAGTTGCGTAGCTAAGCGAACGCGCTGAGCCTCACCTCCACTTAGTGTGCTGTATTGACGATCCAACGTCAGATAGCCCAATCCGACTTCTCTCAGAAATCGCAATCGCAGTTCGATCCCCTCGACTACTTCGCCATAGGTTGAGACACGATCTTCGCTCGCCGGCAAGCTGGCTGCAAATTCGTAAGCTTGGCCCAGGTCCATAGCCAGAAAATCGGGCACGCTCTTCCCTTCCACGAAAACGTTGGCGCTCCGCTGACTGAAGCGATGACCCCGGCACGATGAACATTCCTGATCCGTTTGATAAGTCATCAAACGAGCTCTGAAACCATCGCTTTTGGTTTCTTGATAGGACTTCTGCAGGAGAGCCATCACGCCCTCGAACTTCTGAGGAGGTGGCTTGGTTTTTCGTCGGGTCAACTTAAACTCGAAAAGCCGATCATCGACTCCGAAAAGAATGGCTTCCTGGGTTTTCCGATCCAAATGCTTCCAGGGAGTCTTCGGATCGAAAGGCAATTGCTCGGCCAGTTGGCGTAACAGGGCGTTGTTGCGAATGATAAGTTGCTTGCCGCCAATTCGCAAAGGTTTCAACGCCCCTTTCTTAACCGACTTGCTGACGTCCGGCACGACAAGCTCCTCCAAAAAGCGTCGCGTTTTGCCCAAACCACCGCACTCCGAACAAGCTCCCTCAATCGTATTGAAAGAAAAATGACGCGGAGAAATAGGCTCGTACACTTCGCCACAAATGGAGCATGCCAAGTTTCGACTGAGGGCCATTTCCTGCCAATCCGTGCCACGCGAAGCTTGATAAGCGATTGACGCTCGATCCTTTCCTTCGTTGAAAGCCAACTCCAATGAATCCGCTAGTCGGCTTCGCTGATCTGGACCCATTACAATACGATCCACGACCAGATCCAGCGCGAGTTCCCCTCTTCCAGAGACGCGTCCTTCCGATTCATCGATATTCACGACCTCTCCATCGATACGGACACGTTGAAAACCTTTTTGCCGCAATCGCGGCATCTCATCCAGGATCACCGCCTTTTTAGCCGACATGTAAGGGGCCAGCACCATCGCCCGAGCTCCTTTCGGCAGCTCCATAGCTTTTTCAACCGAGCTGTCGAGGGTTTGCCGGGTAATGAGCCCCCCTTCTTTTGGACAGCGTTGCTCGCCTTTCAATGTCCAGAGTAGACGGGCATAGTCTGCTATCTCCGTAACCGTAGCGATCGTGCTTCGAGGCGAAGAAGAGGCAGAACGTTGCTCGATGGCCAGCACCGGCGACAAGCCATGGATGAAATCGACATCCGGACGCTTGAACTGCTCCATGGCCTGGCGAGCCTGGGTGGACAAGCTCTCCATATACTTCCGGTAGCCCTCGGCATACAGCGTATCGAAAGCCAAGGTGGATTTGCCGGAACCTGAAACCCCAGTAATGACGACGAGCTTGTCCCGGGGAATCTTGACCTCGATATTCTGGAGGTTGTGCTCGCGAGCGCCTTTTATGTGTATGTGACGGGTCCGTTCCAATGCTTTGGTATCCTTTGGAGGACGATCACCGGTCTATCAAAAAGGTCAACCTCTAGGAATCTATGGTGGCGCTTTGA
The DNA here is from genome assembly GCA_964521705.1 of uncultured Opitutaceae bacterium. Classification (GTDB taxonomy): domain Bacteria; phylum Verrucomicrobiota; class Verrucomicrobiia; order Opitutales; family Opitutaceae; genus Pelagisphaera. The sequence continues at coordinate 1,735 of CAZFUD010000093.1, forward strand.
GCGATTCGGGCGACTTGCCAATAGAACGATCCTAAATTACAGGCGAGAGTAGAAGCGTGTTTATCCCGTGATAGTATAATGAGCATGCTATCGAAATCGCGGGATAAACCCGCTCCTACAAATCACCAATGTTAGGGCTGCTTGTCGCTGAGCAGCCGTATCTAAGTATCTTTAATCGGTCGACACTAGCGGCGACCCTACACCAAAAAACCCGATATCGTTTTCTTATTCGACAGCCTCTAATAAACTCCGATTCCTAATCGTCTCTTTAGGTACTTTCATTCCAATTGCCTTTTCGGATTCTTCCAATAAGACTGTTATCCATCCTCCAATCAATCTCTTGATACTATGAAACTCCGAGCTCTGTTCGTCCTACTAGCTGCTTACCTTAGTCCCCTAATAATTCTAGCCAACGATATAGACGTCGAATCAGCGATCACAGAGGTTTCTCTTTTCCGGGATGGAGCACTGGTAACACGGGAAGGAACCTTTAATGCTCCCGCAGGAAAATCTATCCTTGTATTCAAAAATCTCCCTGCCCAAGTCGACTCGTCGGCACTCCGGGCCAATTTCATCGAAACCGCCAATGGCCTAATACGTAACGCGAAAATCTTCCGGCCGGAAGAGAGCGAAGAAAGCGATTCCATTAAATCCATCCGCGATCGACTCGATGCCGCCAAGAAAGACAAGGAGCGACAGCTAAGAATCTATTCAGAAGCCAAGGCCGATATCGAATTCGCCTCCGATATGCGGGAATCGTTCGCAGCGGAGTTCGGAAAAATCGATGAGGGCGAATCCCTTTCCCTAGAGCAGGCAAAAGAGCTCAACGCTTTCGTTCGGCGAACGCAGGCGGATGCCTATCAAACAATCGATCAATCCGAAAACGCGATGCGGGACATAGACGATCGGATTAAGGAGATCGAAACTGAACTTCGAGAAGCCGTGGAAAAAGCCGCCCTGCTATCGTCAATCGCCGAAGTGGAAATCGAGATGGACAGCGCTGGCGAGGTTGGAATCGCCCTAAGCTATTTGGCCAACAATGCCCGTTGGGCGGCCCAATACGAGTTGCGGGCCTCACCTGACCAAGGTTCCTTGGATTTTGGATACTTCGCATCCGTTTGGCAGCATACAGGTGAAAACTGGTCGGACATTACTCTATCCCTCCAAACCAACCAAGCGAGCCGACAAGGAAACGTGCCCGAACCTCCACCCCTCGTCGTCCGCAAAATCGAAGACTATTATCGTGGACGAGCTGCATCGCAGGAAGAGGCACTCGAATTGTCTCCATTCTCGGTGGACGCCGCCAGCGCGAAATCCGCCCGGCCAGCGAACCAGCAGCAAGTCGCTGTCACTGCCTCCACCGTTTCTTTTCAAGCGACCATACCTGGCCAAATCACCGTTTCCAGCTCCAAGGACAGCAGCGCCTACAAGGTTCTCGAAGATTCTATTGAAGCGGAATTCTGGTCGGAATCGGTTCCTCGATTACAGCTTGATGCCTATCTACGAGCCAAACTCAGGAATACTCTGCCGCTTCCAATTCTGCCAGGGCAAGCCCTGGCATTCGTAGACGGGAAGTTGTCGTCCAAAGTTTACTTGGAAAAGATCCTTCCCGATGAGGAAACGGATATCTCGCTTGGAGTAGACGGCAACATAATCGTAAAACGAACAGAGGGGGCTCAGAAAGATAGCGATTCCGGCTTTATTGACAAAACAACTACACTGAATCGGGAATACAGGAACGAAGTTGTCAATCAGCACAATGTGGCCCATAAGGTAATCATAGTCGATCAGTTTCCTATCGCCCAGAATTCCAAGATCGAAATTCGGCGCAACGCCCCGAAAGATAGCGATGTTGTCATCGATGAAGAAAATGAGAACAATGGCATTTTCCAATGGGAAGCGGTGCTGCAACCGAAAGCGGGAAGAACGTTCACCACTGCCTACGATGTTGTCTATCCTCGCGACTGGAATATTGCTCCCGAACTATAGGACGGCCTAGCAGAGTATGCCTTAACCCCCCATGTCCTTTCTCGTTTTTCTTGGAGCGCTTTTCGTCCTCCTTCCTTTGCCCCTTTGCGTTTACCTGCTGATCAAGCGATCGAAGGACGCTAGGCGTATCCAATCACTGGAGCAGAGGCTAGACAATCTGCCCGCGTCCGGAGCGCCACAGAAACAAACGAGACAATCAACGACGGCCACCGGAGCTCCAACCCCCTCTCCAGAAGTTCCTTCAGCCCCAGCCACCAAACCAACTCCTTTTACTCAAGATGATGTTGGACCGGAACCACCTAGAAAGCCGGCGACTGCACAGGCTTTCAAAACGTCCGCTTCAAAACCGGAGCCCATAGCGGCGGCCTCATCAGAGCCAAAGCCAAAACAGAAACCCTCCGCCCTATCCCGCTTGGTTGAAACGCTGCGATCAATTGGCCTTTGGCCACCCAAGGGAGCGGCATCTGCGGAAGCGGGCTTGATGCAATGGTGGCTTCCACGCATCGGCGGCCTGCTCGCTACCTTGGCAGTCATTTCCTTCGCCGTCTACATATCTCAGGGAACACCTGCTTGGGTGCGATTCGCTGAGCTCGTTCTCGCCGATATCGCCGCGCTAGGAGCTGGAATCTTCTTTCTTAAACGTCGGCCGCGATTCGGATCCACACTGCTTTCCACTGGGCTCAGCATGCTCTACCTAACCAGCATCGCCGCCTACGCAGCCCCCCCTGTTCGCATTATCGCCAACCCATTGATTGGGATCGCCCTGCAGTTCTCTATAGTCGCTTTCATTTTCGCTACCAGCCTTCGTCTTTCCAATCGGAACATTGCCATTATGGCATTGGCCTACGGTTTTCTATCGTCCCTGTTTTCCTCATACGTCGGCCTACTTGAGTCCTCTTTATTTTCAGCGCTCGCCCTCTATTTAATAGGTATAACCTTTAGTCGTAAGTTCGACTGGCTTCCAATCCTATCCATTTCCACGATTGGGTCCTGCCTTCCACTTCTGAGCTTCTGCCTTCTAGAGATCATCGGTTCGCGGACCATTACGCTTCCTCATGCTTGGAGCGTTCTCGGCTATCTCCTCATTACCGTCTCGCTTTTGCCACTATCCGACGCGATCTGGAAGCTGTTTTCCGAGAAGCCCGCTATTCGTCGACTCCATCTTTTGAATACTTCACTGTTTCTAGCCATAGGCTATTTATACATGAAGCTATTCACCAATGAACTCGTGACATTCTATGGACTCGGAGCGATTGTGCTTATCGCTTGGGCGGGATGGTTCAGCCGCAACGGCTTAAAGAGCTTTCTATTCCAGCTTTTCCTTTTGAAAGCTGGCGCTTTAGCCGCCCTGTGGTTGGCCAATCGATTCGAAGGCGACGTTCGCTGGTTCGCATTGATTATTGAAGCCGGGCTTATCGCCTGGATAGCGGTAAAATCCCGATCGCTTTTACAAGAGGCAGCTTCCCTCATTGTCTGGATTGTATCCCTAGGCTATGCCATCATTAATCTCGATCAGTCCCGACTTGAGTTTGGCAGTTTCACTTGGACCCTGTTTCTTCTTCACCCTCTCATTACCACAGCGCTTCTCGCCTATTTACGCCAGGCGAGAAAGTCGGAAGGCCGAAATGCCCGTTTTTACATACTACCCGCCGTGTTCAACGGCTTAATCGCCGCGGTATTCGTTTCCGAAACGCAAATAGCCAAAGACACCCTGCCTCAAGTTACCGCCTTCTTTGGGTCCGTTCTTTGCCTCCTTTCGCTCGTTCCCAAGTTATCGCGTTCGGTTCCCTTCATCTGCGGAGCAATCCCAATATTAGTAGCTAGTATTCAATTTTGGATACGTCCCTACAACGAGCTGAGCTTTGTCGCGGTTTTAGCGACAACCGGAGCTCTAGCTTGGATAACTTCCAGAGGCAAGTTGGCGGGTAAGCGTATCTTGGTTCCTCTACTGGAATTCGCGCTCCATTTTTGCTGGATCACAACGGTTTACGCCTTCACGGCTAACCTATTCCAATCGGAAGCCTATTTCGCTTATCTTCCAGCGGTATTCACGCTGGCCTTGCTCTCGACCCCGGTTGGGCAATTCCGAACTTTACGCGACGCCTCCTTCGTTCCTCTTTTTCTCTACACGATGATCTCTCATCCATCGCCCGCGAGCTTTTTTGGCAACTTGCTCGCCGTAGCTCTCTACCTGACGCTTTTGTATCTGCCCAACTTCTGGCAAGACCTGATTCGGGATTTCAGACTGCTTCGCAAATGGAGATTCTGGAGAACTCTCCAGCACTGGCTTGTCGCCCTTATCGTTCTCTGGGCAGCATTCGCCGCCGAAGACTGGCTCGAGCGCGTATTAATATTTTCCTTACTAGCGATTGCCTTCCACTTTCTCTGGCGGCTCCACAAGCGTTATGTCGCCCTGTTTTTCAGCTGCTTTTTCATGATCCCCCCTACCGTGTTAATCCTCCTCATCTGGGAAAACTCGCTAGAGGCCACATTGATTCCGCAACCCTGGGCTAGAGAGGCCCTTATCGGCGGCCTGCTCGTTACTTGTTTATACATTGGGCTCGGAATCGACCATGCCCGCAACCCGCATCGAAGGGTATCCAACCGTTCTCGGCAATTACTCGCCTATCTCTTCGCGAGCTTGGCCTATGGTACCTTTGCAGTCCTCCTTTCCAGCGATCTTCTTTGGAATGAGTCTAGCTATACCGCCCTCGTTGCTCTATTCTGCTTGCTCCTCATTGGAATCGGTATCAGCGCGAAAATAAAGTCCTATCGCATGGTCGCGCTGATCGGTTTCGCTCTGCCGCTTTTCCGTCTTTTCGTCTTCGACATCCGGGACACGCTCGTTCGCATCGTCGCTTTCACACTGCTTTCTATATTCATCACATTCGTCGGCTACTTGTATCACCGATTTCAATCAAGAATCGAGTGAGCATGGGCTATATCCAATTGTTGATAAAGCGGAGATATTCTATTGACCCAGAGGAGGAGTCCGTTACCGAAGAACTTCCCTCTAATCCGCGAGGAAGCCATGAACGAAACGAAATCGAAAATCATCTACACCAAAACTGACGAGGCTCCGGCACTCGCCACCTACTCCTTGCTCCCCATTATCGAAGCCTTTGCTGGAGCCGCGGGCGTCACAGTAGAAACGCGAGACATCTCTCTAGCGGGACGCATCATTGCCAACTTCCCCGAGAAGCTCACCGAGAAGCAACGCCAATCCGACGCCCTAACTGAGCTTGGCGAATTGGCCAAGACGCCGGAAGCCAACATCATCAAACTCCCGAATATCAGTGCCTCGATCCCCCAGTTGGCTGCCGCCATCAAAGAACTGCAAGGCAAAGGCTACGATCTTCCCGACTACCCAGAAGAGCCGCAAAATGATGAGGAGGAAGAAATCAAAACACGCTATGCCAAGGTTCTGGGAAGCGCCGTAAACCCGGTCCTGCGTGAAGGGAATTCCGATCGGCGAGCCCCTGGATCCGTCAAGCAATACGCCAAGAACAACCCTCACTCGATGGGAGCCTGGAACCCCCAGTCAAAATCTCATGTGGCCAGCATGAGCGGCCACGACTTTTATGGTAGCGAGAAGTCAACTACGATTGAAGAGGCTATCGAGGTAAGCATCGAGTTTCAGGGAGCAGATGGCTCAAGCAAAACCTTGAAAGCCCCCTTTCCTTTGCAAGCTGGCGAGATCATCGACGCCGCGACAATGAATCGCAATGCCTTGCGCTCATTTCTGGAAGAGCAAATAGCCGATGCTCGCGAACAAGGTATTCTGTTTTCCCTCCATCTGAAAGCTACGATGATGAAGGTTTCTGATCCGATTATTTTCGGCCACGGGGTATCCGTTTTCTTCAAGGACGTTTTCGAAGGCCACGCCAGCGATTTCGAATCGATCGGAGTCGATCCCAATAATGGTCTAGGAGACTTGTTTTCGAAGATCACGGAATTGCCAGACGAAAAGCGGGCCCAGATCGAATCCGAAATTCAGGTTGTCTACGAGCAAGGCCCCGATCTCGCCATGGTTAATTCCGACAAGGGAATCACCAACTTGCACGTGCCAAGCGACATCATTATCGACGCCTCCATGCCCGCCGCAATCCGAGCCTCAGGACAAATGTGGGGCCCGGACGGAAACCAGAAGGACACCAAATACGTCATCCCCGACCGCTCCTATTCCGGGGTCTATCAAGCGACCATAGAGTTTTGCAAAGAGCATGGAGCCTTCAACCCTTCCACTATGGGCAGCATACCCAACGTGGGGCTTATGGCCCAGAAAGCGGAGGAGTACGGCTCGCATGACAAAACTTTCCAAGATCACGGAGAAGGCAGTATCCGTGTCGTGGATTCAAGCGGAAATGTTCTTATCGAGCAATCAGTCGAGGCAGGAGACATTTTTAGAATGTGCCAGGTCAAGGACGCCCCTATCCGCGACTGGGTTAAACTAGCTGTCAATCGTGCTCGGGCCACAGGGGCGCCCGCAGTATTCTGGCTGGACAAGAATCGGGGCCATGACGCCCAACTGATCAAAAAAGTCGAATTGTATTTGAAGTATCATGACACAGATGGCTTGGACTTGAGAATCCTCGCTCCCGTCGACGCCACTCGATTCTCTCTGGAGAGGATCAAGGAAGGGAAGGACACCATATCCGTAACCGGAAACGTCCTTCGAGACTATCTCACCGATCTGTTCCCGATTCTCGAATTGGGTACCAGCGCCAAAATGCTTTCCATCGTTCCACTCATGAATGGCGGTGGGCTTTTCGAAACAGGCGCTGGCGGATCCGCGCCCAAGCACGTACAGCAGTTTCAGAGCGAGGGGCACTTGCGCTGGGATTCTCTGGGCGAGTTCCTAGCCTTGGCCGTTTCGCTCGAGCACCTGTCCAACGCTTTTTCCAATGAGCGAGCGAAATCGCTGTCGGAAACTCTCGATGCCGCAACGGCCAAATTCCTGCAGAACAACAAGTCGCCTTCACGGAAAGTAAACGAGTTGGACAATCGGGGCAGCCATTTCTATCTGGCTCTCTACTGGGCTGAGGCTCTCGCTGCCCAAGATCAGGACTCCGAGCTCAAAGCGATTTTCGCTCCTCTTGCTGAATCGCTTTCCCAAAGCGAAGCGACGGTCATTGAAGAGCTGAATGCCGCCCAAGGCATTCCCGTGAATATCGGTGGCTACTACGCCCCTGACTTCGAGAAAGCGTCGGAAGCGATGCGCCCAAGCAAGACTCTTAATAACGCCCTCGCTACAATTGGCTAAGGGAGCTCGAAAATTTCGATGAGGGCGATTCCGTCTTCCCCACCGAAATCATTCACGACTACGGTGTAGAGGCCGGGTTGCAGCTCTCGAATCATCGCGGCATCCTCGCTATCTAGGGGAAGCGCCGATGCTCCCGCTTGTGAGAAAGCTTCTTGCAGCTGAAAGACCGGTTCGTCGCCCCAATCGTCGTTCCTCGCTACTGCTTCCGAAGCTTCATACAAGGTAATCTCTGGATTCGGCATGTATTCAGAAATTCCCCTGTCCTCCAGTTCCGGGCCGAGAGCTCGGATCAACACGCGCTTTGGGTCCTGTCCCGTTATGACGAAGCCACCAATCGCGACCCGATCGCCTGTAGATGAAAGTACCCGGGTAGAAATATTCACCAGACGCGTTTCGATACTCTCATCTGACGCATCGAAGACCTCTACCAAACCAATTCCTGAACTACCACCTGCCCCAGATAGATGTACCGTATACAGTCCTGGACTCAAAGTGACTAGCATTGCTGACTCGGTCTGATCTTCGAGGGCGATCGCTCCTACCGTGGGCGCCACCTGTTCAATTTCCTGCCAATTCGTTGACTCAACCCAATCATCATTCTCTTCGATCTTCGTTCCGGATACATCAAACAGGGCGATATTCGGATCGGCTAAAGCTCCAGAAACCCCACGCAGTTCCAAGGATTTTCCCAATCCGCGTATAAGAACTCTCCGTGATTGAGTTCCTGATACGACGAATCCGGCGATCATTATCTCGTCACCAACTCCCACGTAGCCGCGCGTCGAAATATTGAACAAAGCCTCTCGGATCATCCTCACCCGCGTCGGACCTGCCAGCACGGATCCGTTGGCATTGGAAACTGCCACCGAATAATCTCCTTCATCGTCAGCGCTCAGGGTTAGAATCTCTAATGCGGAAGCCTCTTCCCCACTCAGCATTAGACCGTCCTTATACCATTGATACTGAACATCCAAGGCGTTGGCCACGTCCACCTCGATCATGATGGGAGCCCCTTCGATTCCTTTGACTTCGATGGGCAAAGGCTTCACCGAAGGCGAACCCGCCTGGGGCGCGATTTCGAGAACATAGAGAAACACTCCCGTGCCCTCTCCATTCGTCGCTTGAATCATCACATCGTACCGGCCTGATTGAGCAGGCGTCCCTGAAATCACTCCCGTATTGGAATCTATGCTTAGACCTTCTGGTAGTCCCAACGCCTCGAAGCTGATTGCGTCTCGGCTCGCTTCGATCTGAAAGGAGATCGGTTCTCCAGCCACAGCATTTGTGTCTCCAGGATTCTCGATAACCGGGGTTAGCCAGGTAGGATCTTCCTCAACTTGAGCGTTCAACCAAGCGAGTCCATAGCTCCTGTCCTCGCGAAAATTATTCCCGTCAACGGAAATCCAATACGTTTCTCCAGCTACCACGTCGATCGCCAAGCGACTCGATAAAGCTCCTCCGCTATCGTCGTTCTCGCCCATCAACTCGAAGGTCGAAAGCGATGTTCCCTGATACACGGCCAAGGTCGTGTCGAAGTCACTGCCAAAAGTCGAGATTTCCGCCTGCCCTGATCGAGCAGCTACCCATTTCCACCAAAGCGACTGTCCGACTGAGCTTCCGGCAATCGAGGGCTCGCCAATTTCCTTGGTCGCATTGTTGGTAAACGATACATCGCTAATCGTATCCGTTATAAATTTACGGGCGTCTTCTAGATCATCATGTTCAGCCATAGCCACGGTTAGCGAAATTTCGCCAAATCCGCCATTCCAGCCATCCACTGCGATCCTATACTCCGTCCCTTCCTGAGCGAAAAAGGTGAGGACACTCGTCCAAACACCCGTTCGGTCATCGTCATCGTTCGAACCCACCAACTGCAATTCCTCCAGGGAACCGCCAATATACACGGCTAATAGCGTATCGAAGCTATTACTGGCTGATGTGGAAAGCGTTACATTTCCACTAAGAGGAGCGGTCCATTTCCACCAAACGGACTTAGACCCGAATGCCCTCTCCACATGTTCAGGCTCCCCTTCCTCGCGAGTCGCGGCAATGTTCTCGCTAGCCGTTCTAATATTGATACCGCCGATCTCCAAGGCATCTGCGAAGTTGTCGTTCACAACAGATTGGCCAAGGCTCAAGCTAATGTTCCCGGAGTCCCCTTCCAATCCATCCACGGCAATATAATAAGCCTCTCCTTGGACAGCATCAAAGGATACCGAGGCTCCATTAATGCTTGGGGAAAGATCCCTGTCCTTCGCTACAAGCTGCAGTGTATCCAAGCTTTCGCCACGATAGATGACAATCACGGTAGAAAAATCGCTACCCTCCGTAGTCACTTCCGTAAATCCATTCTCATCAGCAACCCATTTCCACCATACCGATTTGCCCGTAGCATCATTATCATGCGGATCCTCACTCGCTTCCAAGCTGGCATTGGAATTGAATCCGGAAACGATGAACGGCGAAACCGAAACCGCCGTAGCCGATTCGAAACTATCATTTAGCGGCATTGGCATTTCCGACTGTAGAGCCCTTGCCAAATTCAATCGGCCGCCTGAGCGGCAACGCCGAGCTAGGCTTTCCAAGTTATCCGTAGATGAATAGAGCCGATTTAGAATCGTGACCATCGGCTCCTCCGGAAATTGAACCAGCATCAAGGCGATCGCTCCACTGACAAAAGGTGTTGCCATGGACGTACCACTCAAAGCCCGATAGTCATTATCAGAATTGAAATACGTGGAATGAATACCCACACCTGGGGCTGCCAGTTCCACCTCCGACTCGCCATAATTGGCGAATGTCGCGAATCCGTTACGCTTGTCCGTCGCCGTTACGCTGACAACATTGGGATAAGCATAGGATGACGGGTAGTTAGGCTGATCATCGTTATTGCTGCTTTCATTTCCAGCAGCAGCGACGAAATAGATACCGGCTGCGTTCGCCTCCTCAATCGCCTCCCCTAAGAGCGGATTAAAGTCCAGACCGCCCCAACTGCTGTTGATGATTCTAGCTCCCTGCTCTCTCGCGTAGTTAATACATTCGATTGCGTCGGCATCGGACCCTTCGCCCTGAGAATCCAGAAACTTAAGGGCCATCAACTTGGCTTGCCAAGCCACTCCGGCCACTCCCAATCCATTATTGCCGACCGCGCCTGCGATTCCAGCAACGTGAGTTCCATGACCCAGGTCGTCCATCGGATCGCCTTCAGTTTCAGGCGTTCTGTTCCCATCAATACCAACCGTATTGATCCCATGGATATCGTCAATATATCCGTTGTTGTCATCATCGATTCCGTTTCCAGCAATCTCTCCTGGATTTACCCACATATTGCTAGCCAGATCCTCATGAGTGTAGCGAACGCCAGAGTCCAATATGGCTATTACGATTTCCGATGCGTCATTCCCGATTTCCCAAGCTTCGTCGGCACTGATATCCGCCCCTTCGATACCTCCTAGCTGCCCCGCATTCTCGATACCCCATTGCTTGCCGTCCCGCAAAAGGGCATCGTCCGGTAAAACGGAGGCTTTGCGAATATAGTTATAGGACATTCGCTCCACCAAACCCGACCGTTTATAGGCGTTGATCGCGGAACTTAGCGCGACTCCGTCGTTAACTTTTACCAATGCGATATTGGGAAAGCTCGAATAAGTCCGCATTAGTCGGGATCCTGCCGCCTGGTGGGTTTCCTCAAGCACCGCCAATCGAGAGCCTTGCGACACGGGCAAAATCAGGTCCTCACTGAGCTTGATTAACAGCTCTCCGGGGACGATCCGCTTCCCGTAGGGATCCAGATTGCCCTTTTCGCTCGCCAACAAGCAACTAGAAAATAGCCCAAACAGCCAAAGAATCTTAAGTCCTTTGTTCCTTAAGTCTCTCAATTTAAATGGCTTATTCAATTATGCCCGCGGATGGGAGCGGTCGTATACGGCTTTCAGACGGCCCAGATTCACATGAGTGTAGATCTGAGTCGTCGAAAGTTTGGAATGTCCTAGGAGTTCCTGCACCAGTCTTAAATCGGCGCCATTGTCCAAAAGATGAGTCGCGTAGGAGTGCCGAATCTTATGCGGTGTGATGTCCATCGGTAGCTCTGCTAGGTTCAGGTATTTCTTGAGTAAGAGCTGAATTTGCCGAGCCGACCATTTCTTTCCCTGATTGCTGACAACAACCGGGTCCGAAAACCCCGTTTTAGCCGCGAATTCGCTACGCCATTTTTCCAGTACCGCCACGGCGACTTTTCCGAGCGGACAATTGCGAGACTTTCCCCCTTTACCCACGATCCGAGCCACGCCTTCGTCTAGACCGACATCTCCGTATTTCAGATTCACCAATTCCGAAACGCGAAAGCCTGCTCCGTAGAGCAATTCCAATACGAGCCGATCCCTCCAGGCCACGAAGGGCTTTATAGTCTCGTTCTGCAAGAGTCTCATAGGTCCTTCAAGCAATCGCAGCACCTGCTGCTCAGTGAGGAATACCGGTAGTTTTTTTGGCAGTTTGGGCAAAACGATTCCCTCAATCGGGTTTCGCTCGATAGCGCCTCGCTTCAACCAGAATCTGAAAAACGTATTCAATCCAGAGACATAGTTTCGAAGCGTCATTCGACTCACTCGTCGTTGCTCTTCGATTACGAAGTCTCGGGCCTCGCGGGTTTCGATCGAGTCCAACCGTCCATTCCACCCATGCTCGTTTTCTAGCCGCTTAAGAAACCGAGTGATGGCAGTATTGTAATTCCGGACCGTATAAACCGACAGCCGGCGCTCTTGTTCCAAGTGCTTGAGAAAAGGGGATACCCAATCGCTTTGCCAGCGGGCGCTGGGCTGCCCCGAATCGGGTTGCATCTCTTTGTCGGGAGGAAGCACCTTTGTCAGCCTATCTTCTTAGCTAGTCACCCTCAAGGCAAGCGCCTCGGTTTCCGATTTGACGGCGCGAGAGTAACGGCGAACAGATGATTCCGGATCTATTCCCTTTTTTCGACAAGCAGCAGCGATCTCGAACAGCAATGCCCCAGCCGTTTCTTCATCGATCGAATTAGTTAGCGTTTCGATGGAAACCTCGTCTACCAACGATCCCGTCGGGAAGCCTTGCTTCTGGATCTGCTTGTAAATGTCGACGGCATACATCAACGCAGGCAATGATGGTGGCAAGTTTTTGAATACGGTATCCGATTGAGAGCCATTCTTCTTCTCTCTAGCCTTTATTTCCTCCCACTGATGAAGTACCTGTTCTGAATCTTCGGCCGAGGAATCTCCAAACACGTGAGGATGTCGCCGAATGAGCTTGTCATTCACTTCGCGAGCCACCGCTTCAAAATCGAAATGCTCCGATTCCTTGGCGAGCTGGGAATGGAACACGACCTGCAACAGAACATCTCCCAATTCCTCTTTCATGTGATCCATATCCAGGTTGTCTATTGTCTCCAAGAGTTCGCTACACTCATCTACAAGACACTCGGCTATGGACTGGTGATCCTGCTCTTGATCCCAAGGACAGCCATTTGGGGCCCGCAAGCGAGCCATTGTCTCTAGCAAATCTTCAATCGCGCTCACGACAAACACTTACTCGGTTTAAGGCTAGTAGAGCAAATACAATTCTCGACAGGAATTGGCCGAGCTACCAAAATTGACCGCTTTCTAAACGCAAATGGACAAGCTAACCGAAATCATGGCATGGAAGCGGCGCGAAATCGCCCGGCGTATACGAGACGTCGGCGAAGCCGAGCTTCAGTCCTCCCGCCATCCCGACCGTGCCGGGAGTTTCTTGAAAGCTCTTCAGACACTAAAAGGGCTCGCGGTCATATCGGAAATAAAGCGCCGATCACCCTCAGCCGGGGAGATCAAGACGATTGAATCCGCAGCTACCCAGGCAATGGCCTACGCCGAGGCGGGAGCGGACTGCCTCTCAATCCTGACCGACGAGAAATACTTTGGCGGAACGCTGGTCGATCTTGAATCTTCTCGTCAGCAGCTTTCCGCAGTCGGCTTCGAGACGCCCTGCCTTCGCAAGGACTTCATGATCCATCCGATACAAGTGCTGGAAGCCGCCAAAGCGGGAGCGGCTGCTATTCTAATTATCGTGCGGGCTTTGACCGATGAGGAAATGCTCCACTTGCGCAATGCTGCGGACTTAGCCGGTCTCGACGCCCTATACGAAATTCACAGTGAAGCAGAACTAGAAAG
>CAZFUD010000094.1:0-15106 GCA_964521705.1 uncultured Opitutaceae bacterium
GGTCATAATAGCCCTGATCATCTATGAATATGAAGACGATGTTCGGCTTTTGGGCCCCGCTTTGCCCAAATAGGCTAAAGCCGATCAGAATGGGTAGAAGGCAGAAGAGAATCAGTCGGGATAACTTCATCATCGGCAGTAAAGCCTATCCATCTCCTTCCGCCAATCGAAATCCTCGGCTGGAAGTAGGGATGCGGGACTCCCCAAAATATGTAGGAGCGGGTTTATCCCGCGATTCGACATTAATGATCGGGGCGTAAAGCCGCTCCTACAACAGTGCCACCCTCTATTTAGATGCTCAACCAAGGATAATACTACACTCGAAACAGCGACTAGAGCTTCGCAAGATTCTTCCCAACCACCAGGACCGCCACCACAACCGACACCATAGCGGCGATCAATACCGCTCCAGCGGCAATATCCTTGACCACTCGAATCCGCTCATCGCGCCCTGGATGCACCGCGTCCGCTAGTCGCTCTATCGCCGTATTCATGGCTTCCGCTTATAGAACCATCCCGATGCACAAAACCACTGCAATCCAATCGTAGGGTCCAAAACCGAGAAGAAAACCTGCTAAGGTTGTCGCCAGTGCAGCCACTAGCTGAATCTTGGCATTCGCCCCTGAACGTATGAAATCCGCGATTCCTCGAATCGCATTGGAGAAGGATTCGATCCGCTTTTTCACGATCAAGACTTGAGACGATCTCCCACCACCAACCAGTGAGATCAATTCCCCGAAGTACTCCCTAAGTACTTCTTGTTCTGCTCCGAGCTCCGATGATGCCCCCCTACTTCCACCCAAGCAGGCATGGATTCCAGGGCCTCTCGTAGCCTCTTCCTCGCCGACGCTGCGCCCTGGATTCTTTCGAAGGATTGAAGATCGTTTTGCTCCCTCGGATCGTTGGCCACGTCGTAAAAGCGGCCGTCCTCGTACAGTTTAAAGCGCTGATTCCGGGCCCAACGACCCGCGTGCAACTGGAACCCGCCAAAAGGGACGTTCGGATCGTAATGGCAAAACACCCATTGACGAGGGTCACCCTTTTCGCCCCTGATTTGCGGCAAAAAGCTTCGCCCATCCAGCTCCTCGCCCATCGCATCCAACCTGCCACTCGCCTCTAATAGGGTAGGCAGGAAATCGGTAAAATCGACAAGGTCCTCGGAAACCAACCCTCGGGCGCCTAACCCTTTCCAAGAGGCGATCAAAGGAACCCGCGTGCCGGTATCCAACATGGTTCCTTTACCGCCATGTATCGTTGAGCCGTTTTGCAACTCGCTCGAAACGCTCACATGCGTGCCATTGTCTCCCGTGAACAGGATTAGCGTTTCTTCCAATAGGCCGCGCTTTTCTAGCCGCTCGACAATACGGCCTACTAGCTTGTCCGCATAGCGTACCATTTCCGCAAAATGGCGGCTATCCTTCACATCTCGCTGCAGGGGATCATTCCATTCAAGGGAATCGGGAGTCGGTACGAAAGGCGTGTGCACAAGGACCATCGGGTAATACGCGAAAAAGGGTCTATCCTGGTTCGCATCAATAAATTCCAGAAGGTAGTCGCAAAATAGGTCCGGACCGTAGGCATCTCGAATTCGGTCCCCCGGAAGATACCGCCCATCCTGTTGGATTAAAGGGTGAGCAAAGCGGCCCTTTGCCTCCTCGTCGGGTTTCTCTTCCAGGCCTCCTAAATGGGAAACGCAATACTGGTCGAATCCGAAGTGGCCAGGAGTCTTATCATCGCCCCCCAATTGCCATTTCCCCGCAATACAAGTAGCGTAACCACTATCCTTGAGAAGATTGGCGAATGTCACCTGATCCAAAGACAAGGTTCCAAAGTCGACGTAGTTGTGAAATCCATACTTGCCCGTCATGATCTGCACGCGGGAGGGGGTGCAAAGCGGAGTAGAGTAGCAGTGCTCGAATCGAACGCCGTTCTCCGCCAAGCGGTCCAGATTCGGCGTCTCGTATGCTGCGCTCCCGTAGCTCCCCAAGCACTCTATTCCCATATCATCTGCCATAATAAGGACGATGTTCGCTCGTTCAGCAGCCAAACCCGCATAGCTGAAAGCAAGGAAGTATAGTAGGAATTTCGCCAAAGCGCGGATCGACCTAATGCCACTCGACAAATACATCCTTCGGGAAACAGTTAAAGATTGATTACTTTTTCAAGCACTGGCGCTAGACGCTGAAATTTCTTCAGAGCTCTTTAATCTTCAGATTGCGGAACCAAATTCGATGGCCGTGATCCTGGAGACTGATGTGACCTTTGCCGGTGGTGGCATAGAGCTCCCAGTTCTTGAATTTTGCATTGGCGATCTGCTCGTTCCACTCCGGACTATGCATCTCGTACTCTGCCGTTTTGACTCCATTTAGCCAATACTTCACGTGGTTGCCATCCACAAAGATACGACTGGCGTTCCATTCGCCAATCGGCTTGGTTGCATCCTCAAACGCGGGTTCAACAGCATAGTGGGCTCCCGTGTAATTCGGTGGGGCAACAGGATCACCCTTGCCGTTGCGGAAGCCAAGATTGTCGAGAATCTGATACTCCGGGCCGGTATGATAGGGTTTAGAGGGCCCTTCCGCTACGTGGAACATGACACCTGAATTCGTCCCATTTTCGATCTTCCAATCGAAGTGAAAATCGAAATCGTCAAACTGCTTTTCGGTAATGATATTTATCTGGGGTCGACCCTCTTTTTTTCCATCAAAGTAGAGTGTTCCATCGACTGCCTGCCAGGCACCCTGGATATCGATCCCGTTGTATCCGCGCCATCCAGACAGAGATTTTCCATCGAAAAGCGAAGTCCAGTCATCGCTGGCCAGTTCGCTATTGGAGGCGTTTGAACAGCCCCAGAGCAGGAGGACCACAGGGCAGAGAATCAAATGCAGTAGCTTTTTCATAAGTAAAGAATGTCCGATCCGTAAAATGTTAAAGTCAGCTATCCCTAGCGGCTCTTGCTGTTGCGTACGATCTGGTCCATCTCTTTCTTCAAGCGATCTACGATTTCCGGTCGATCGGTGTACAGGTTTCGAGTTTCGCCGAGATCGTTTTTCATGTTGTACAGCTGACCTGCCGGTCCTTGCGGTTTTGGGGCAGCTTGACGATTGCCGCCATCGTCAGCCAAGGGATCCCCGCCACGAACGCCGCGATCCGAAAATCCGCCAGAACCGCGACCATCGATAAACTTCCAATCTCCCGAACGAATTGTCATTAGTCCGCCACTACCCGACTTCATAACCACCGCCTTCCGAACCGGCGTATTATACGATTTCTGCCCGGTCATGGCCGGCAGGAAACTGAAACTATCGGGCCCAGCGTTCGGAGGCAGCTGCACCTCCAGGATATCGGCAAACGTAGCCATCAAATCCGTGAAGAAAACCAGTTGATCCGTCGAAGTTCCCGCCTCAACGCTTCCTGGCCAACGAGCTATGAACGGCATGCGGTGGCCGCCTTCCCAAGCATCCGATTTCATTCCCCGCAATCCGCCCGCGGAATCATGACCCAAGCGCTCAACATCTTGATCATACCAAACCGGACCATTGTCGGAAGTGAATATGACAAGCGTATCGTCTTTCATGCCTTCCTTCTCCAAGGCCTTGAGAACGCGGCCGATCTCATCATCGACCATCATCATGAAATCCCCGTACATCGATGCTTCACTCTTGCCGACAAACTCTTCAGATGGGAGCCAGGGAGTATGGGGAGCTGGATACGCCAGATAGAGCATCAATGGCTTGTCCGCCCGAGATCGATCCTTGCAATGGCTCTCGATCACCTCAATGGCCTCATCGCTAAAACGAGGTAAGACGCCTTCGAGCGTTAGATCCGGAGAGATTCCTCCCGCTCTTGAGAATTCGCCTTGGATCGACGTCCATCCTTCGGACGAAACCGCTTCGATATAGTTGGTCGGCGGAAGCACCGCTTTGTCACCACGGATATAGAAATAAGGAGGGATATCGGTGGATGCGCGAATGCCGATGTAGCTATCGAATCCCCGGTCTACTGGACCGCCTGGAAGAGGATTCTCGTAGCCCGTTTCCTCGAAGCCCAAATGCCACTTGCCCACCATGGCGGTGTAATAGCCCTGGGACTTCAAGAGCGAGGCGATAGTCATTTGCCCCTCCTTTATCAATGGTTTAGTCGGCCACACCGTAACGTCGGTCCGAAATGGATACCGTCCAGTCAACAGTCCATAGCGAGACATGTGACATAAAGGACCAGGCGCGTGGGCGTCTCGGAACATCATTCCCTCTGCCGACAATTTATCTATGTACGGAGTAGCTATCTTCGAGTCGGGATTAAAGCACCCGGCATCTCCGTACCCCATATCATCAACGAGGATAACCAGGATGTTCGGCTTTTCAGCCCAAGAAACTGCAATCGCCAGCAGCGAGAGAATCGAGAAAAGTAATGAACGGTTTTTTTTCATAAATAACTTCGGTAAGTGACCGGCGCTTTTCTTAAGAGCGGCTTTATGCCGCGATCAGGATGTAGCATAGGCTTCCAGCCTGTGACTCAAACAGGCAGGATGCCTTTTCTACGATTTGCGGCGCAAAAACGCTCCTGCACCTTAATCTCTTCACGCCAAAATTGGTTCAACCACTTGTCCGTGAACGTCGGTTAATCGGTAGTGGCGGCCTTGGAACTTGAAGGTCAGTTTCTCGTGATCTACGCCGAGGAGATGAAGCATGGTAGCATGCAGGTCATGCACGCTGACCGGATTCTCGGCGATGTTGTAGCTAAAATCATCTGTTTTTCCAAAGGCCATGCCGCCTTTGACGCCACCGCCCGCCATCCAAATACTGAAGCAACGTGGATGGTGGTCGCGACCATAATTCCCAGGAGTCATTTCGCCCTGATTATAAACAGTTCTTCCGAATTCTCCTCCCCAAACCACCAGGGTATCATCGAGCATTCCTCGGCGCTTTAGATCCGTGAGCAAACCGGCCGTTGGTTGATCCGTGGCCTTGCATTGCCGTTTCAACTGATTCGGTAAATTTCCATGCGTGTCCCATCCTCGATGGAAGAGCTGTACAAAGCGGACACCGCGCTCGGAAAGCCGTCTCGCTAAGAGGCAATTGTTCGCGTAGGTTCCCGGCTTGCGAGCATCTTCACCATAAAGATCGAAAACGCTTTCCGGCTCTTTGGAGACATCCGTCAACTCGGGGACAGAAGTCTGCATGCGAAAGGCCATTTCGTATTGGGCTATACGCGTCTCGATTTCCGGATCCCCATAATCGTCGAACTTCATTTCATTCATAGCCGCTATGTGATCCAAGGTTTTACGACGCAGTTTTGAACTCATTCCGTCGGGATTGTTCAAATACAAAACGGGGTCCTTGCCACCTCCGAATTTGACCCCTTGGTGTTTGGTCGGCAGAAAGCCCGCTCCCCAAAGTCGATCGTACAACGGCTGGCCTCCATTGTGGGAAGTCATGGCGACGAACGCTGGAAGGTTTTCGTTCATGCTTCCCAGGCCATAGGAAAGCCATGCTCCCACGCTGGGGCGTCCCGCAATTTGGAAGCCTGTCTGGAAGAAAGTAATCGCCGGATCGTGATTGATGGCATCCGTGTGCATGGAGTTTATCATACACACGTCATCCATGACCTCGGCCAGATGGGGCATCACTTCCGTATTGAGCCAAATCCCATTCTTTCCAGTCCGTTCAAATTTGAAAATCGATCGGGCGACCGGAAAGGAACTCTGTCCTGCTGTCATTCCCGTCAGTCGTTGCCCATTGAATACCGATTCAGGCACTTCTTGATTGTGGACCTGATCCAGATAGGGCTTGTAATCGAACAGGTCCATTTGAGGAGGCCCGCCAGACTGGAAAAGATAGATTACTCGCTTGGCCTTGGGGGCGAAATTGGGGAATCCAGGCAAGCCATTCGCCGGCTTGTCCTGAGCAAAGAGCCGCTCGTTTAAGAGGGAACCCAAAGCCACTGCTCCTACCCCTTTAGCAGCCTTGCCGAGAAAATAGCGGCGTGTCGTCGTCAAAGGATTGCCCGTCGACTTGTTATAATCGGGGCAACCGTCTTTCAAAGCTCTCATCGATGATCTCCTTTCTTACTCACTCCTTAGTCACCGTTTCGTCCAAATTTAGAAGCATGTTAGCCAACGTTGTCGCCGCAGCCAAATCCCTCGGATCGAGAGATGGATCCGGCTTGGATTCGCCGATAGCGATCAGCTGTTCGGCGCCAACCAAATCATTTTCGAATTCGCTCTTATATTCCTGATATGCTTCCTCGAGCAAGCCCTGTTCTTTCTCGCTGGGCTTTCTGGCCAGCACGGATTCAAAGCCAAATTCAATCTGAGCGGATTCACTCGTCCCACCTTCCCTGAGAATTCGCTGCCCCAGGTTCCGAGCTGCTTCCACATACATTTTCTCATTGAGAAGCGTCAATGCCTGCAGTGGCGTGTTGGTTCGGGTCGAGCTAATCCGGCAAGATTCGCGATCTGCAGCATCCATCAGGGCCATCGACGGCGGTGGCACTGTTCGCTTCCAAATCGTGTACAAGCTTCTTCGATACAAATCATCACCTTTGGACTGCTTGTATTTCATGTTGCTCATCAAATCCCAGAGTTTATCAGGCTGATAGGGCCTTACCGACGGGCCTCCTTGACGCTCTACCAGCAAGCCGCTCAAGGCTAAAGCTTGATCGCGAGCCGTGTGAGCGGAAAGCCGTTGTCGCGGTCCGCGTGCCAAAAGAATGTTCTCAGGATCTTTCTCTAGCAATTCGGACGTTACTCGCGACTGCTGGCGATAGGTTGCGCTGGAGACGATGAGCTTTTGCATAGCCTTAACGTCCCAGCCTTGGCGAACGAACTCATCGGCAAGCCAATCAAGCAACTCAGGATGGCTCGGCCAATCGCCTTGCAGACCGAAATCTTCAGCCGTCTTCACTAAGCCTCTTCCGAAGTATTTAATCCAATAGCGATTTGCTGCTACTCTGCCCGTAAGTGGATGCTCGCCATTCACGAGCCAACGGGCGAATCCCAAGCGATTCCTGGGAGCTCCAGCGGGAAATCCCGAAAAGACCTCTGGCAATGCCGGCTCTACTACGTCACCATATTGGTGATATACTCCTCGCTCGCGGATCCGAGTCGGAGAAGGGTTTTCCATTTCCGCCATCACCATCGTCGTCGGAAGACCGTCGTAAAAATCCAGACGATCCAACCTCAAGGAGTGATAATCGGAATCGAGTTTCCGGACTTCTTCCGACGTTGCGCTGTCAAAGTAGTAGGCGTTCCGCTTAGCCTTTTCGCTATCATCCAGATCATCACTATTGATTGCAATTATATTATGGATACTTTTGGAGATCGATAGTATCCTAATTTCATCATCAAAAAGCGTTCGGTCATAAATACGCAGCTCATCAATGGATCCTAGAAATGGCTTTCCTACAACTCCCTTGCCGATTCGAAAAAGCGCTTTATCGATTCCGGCAATAACATTGCTATTAGTATTGTGAAGTATCCGAGTCTCCACGACACTACCATTGAGATATACCTTCATCCCCTTGGCTCGCTGTGTACCATCATTCGTCAAAGTCACATGGATCCATTCTCCCGCTGAAAGATCTTCAAGCGTTTCTACTGATCCCACACCTGCAACCCAGCGGGTAAGGATGCTGAATCGCAATTTGCCGCCATTCAACTCCACTTCCAGACCGGGGCGCCGAGTATTCTCCAGCTGCTTGGATAGGATTACGCCCTCGCTCGTCTCTTCTGGCTTAATCCAAAATGAAATGCTGAACCGCTCGTGGCAGTAGAACCCGGTTTCGTCTTCGAATTCCAAATGGGCCCCGCCGTCAAAATATAGACTGTCTTCAAACAAGCCATTCTTCGAAGCCAGTTCACCTTTTGATGCCTCCAATATGGGATCGTCCGAATCGAAAGAAAACCGTTTCGTCAGCCCCTTGGTCAGAAAAGCAGCTTCACTAACTGCGTCAGGCCTCAGCCTCTCCGAATCTATGTTTCCGCGCACATTGGCTAAAGCTCGATCTCGTTTTCTTTTCGCTTTGTCTAGCCTCTCGTCTAGGCGGGCAAGCTCGGATATCTGCTCTTTGGTGGGCGCCTTTATCCAAGGCTCAGAATTGCCGAATTTAATGGCCCGACCGGATTCCGTAATCTTGTCGAACATGGAGATGAGTTGATAGTACTCCTTCGTCGAGAAGGGATCGTACTTGTGGTCGTGACAACGAGCGCAGCCCATCGTCAGCCCAATCCAGACCGTCGATGTCGTGTCTACCCGATCCACGGCATTCTCTAGAAGAAACTCCTCCGGAACCAGCCCCGCCTCTGAATTATAACGATGATTCCGGTTGAATCCCGTAGCGATGAGCTGATCCAAGGTCGGATTCTCGAGCAGATCACCGGCCAGCTGTTCGATTGTAAATTGATCGAAGGGCAAATTCCGATTGTACGCCTCGATCAACCAGTCCCTCCAACGCCACATGTCTCGAGGACCGTCATTTTGATAGCCATCTGTATCCGCATACCGGGCCGCATCTAGCCAGGGCAGCGCCATAGTTTCACCATAACGAGGCGAGGAAAGCAGCCGATCCACCAAGGTTTCGTAGGCATTAGCAGAAGTATCGTCCAAGAATGCCTGCACCTCGGCTGGAGTTGGAGGCAATCCCGTCAAATCTAGGCTCAAACGACGAATCAAGGTGCGGCGATCGGCCTCTGGCGAGGGAGCCAAACCTTCCTCCTCGATTCGCTCCAAAATGAAATGATCGATTCCGTTGCGAGCCCAACTGGCATTCTCTACTTTCGGTAGCTCAGGCCGATCCACTGGCTCGAACGACCAGTGCTGACTCCATTCGGCTCCGTCAGAGATCCATTGTCTAATCTTGGCGATTTCCTCGTCCGTCAGAGATAGCTCCGAGTCCGCCGGTGGCATTAGGTCCTCGGTATCGTCCGTCTCGATCCGCCATATGACTTCGCTCTCGTCGGGCTTGCCTTTGACAATCGGAAAAAAACCGTCCCCCAAGTCCGCGAAAGCTCCCAACTCCGTATCGAGCCGAAGATCCGCCTCCCGCGTTTGGGAATCGGGTCCGTGACACTTGAAGCAATTATCCGACAGGATGGGGCGAATGTCACGGTTGAAATCAAGGGGATCCACAGCGCGGGAGCTCCAGAGGGGAAAGAACCCAAAAAACGCTAGCGCCAAGGCTCTCCGTGAGAGCGACGCCATTCTGAATGGGTATCTGTGGTAATTTCGGAGCATATTCCGGGGACGAGATCTTTTAATTCCTTACGATTTCGCCTCTGTGGACAACACTATTCCGTATATGAGGCCGTGAGGGTGGATTCAACATCAGCCTACGGCCTAGTGTCCTAGTCAAACTCGGCCAATGGGTTTCGCGACTTACTGAGAGATTAGCATGGGCTTCTAGCCTGTGTCCATACGGGCTGTAGGAGCGGCTTTATGCCGCGATCTTGAATCTCTGGAATCGCGGCATAAAGCCGCTCCTACGGATCTGGGATCCTCTACCGCTTTATGCTCTTCTCGGAGCGGATCATTTCCGTGAGCCACGTCTGATACAAGGCCGACATCTCCTGAACGATCTCAGCATTCCGCTTGGACAAATCAGTAGTTTCCGACTCATCATCCAGCAAATTGAAAAGCGAGACCTTACCCCTTCTGGAATGGAGTTTCCAATCGCCTTTGCGAACGGCCCATTCGTCTTTGTCATCCCCACTATCCCAATACAGTACTGAATGGTGAGCTGCATCGTTCGAACGCATCAAGGGCAGCAGACTCTTGCCATCAAAAGGCGTGGGATCGAAATCGCTCCCATGGATCGCATCCAGCACGGTCGGGAGGATATCCAGAGAGATGATCGGTGTATCGATTTTCCGACCACCGTTAAACTTAGCACGCCAGCTTACGATCCAAGGGGTGCGGATGCCGCCTTCGTAGAGGCTCTGCTTGTAGTCACGGAGGGGCCCATTGTCTGCCTCCATAGCTTTGGCACCGCCGTTATCGGTTAGAAAGAATAGCAGAGTATTGTCCCAAACATTCTCCTCTTTGAGCTTATTGACAACAGCCCCTACGCCTTTGTCCAAGTGATCCAGCATGGCCATGAGAATGGTTCGCCGCTCGCTCAGCTCCGGGAATTTTTTTCCATAGTATTCAATATCTTCTTCTGGGGCCTGGGCCGGGGTATGCACGGCATTGTAAGCCAGGTATAGAAAGAAGGGAGAGACCTGTCCTGAGCCTGTCGAACGGGCTGCCTGACGGCCGATAAAGTCTACTGCTTCTTCAGAGAGGCGAGTAGTTAGATAGCCCTCATATTCATCTCTCGGTATACGTGTTTTGTTGCGATAAATGGGAGCATAGTCGTCGCTATTCACACCCTTGGAATCGAAATAGTCATGACCTCCCCGACCCATGAATTTGTAGGCTTCATCAAACCCGCGACTCACGGCATGCCACTTCAGTTCCGGATAGTCGTTGTCCAAACCCAAGTGCCACTTGCCGATGGCCATGCTAGTGTATTCGTCCGGTAACATTCCCGGAAAAATCAGCATTTTCGGGTCGAAGCCTCGACCGCCATCGCCTGCGGTATAAATCCCCACTCGCTGCTGATACTGCCCGAGCATCAACCCGGCCCGCGTAGGCGAACAAACCGCTCCGCTCGTATAAGCCTGAGTGAAGAAAATCCCCTCATTGGCCAAGGCATCCATATGTGGCGTCGATACCTCCTTCGAATGCTCCGGATTAAAACTGATATCCGCATACCCCTGGTCATCAGTGAGAATGATGACGATGTTGGGCAAGGACGCGCCAGCGGCAAAAGGGACGCAAATGCAACCCGCAAAGAAAGAGAAGAGATACCGAAAACGCATGACGACCCGCCCTAGCGCAAGACATCCATTTCGTCTGCAAAAAACTAGGAAGAGCCGAATCGCCTGTGACACCATACCTCTTTAGAGAAGACTAGCTGAGTCCTGTTCCTACAATCCTCATCTGTGCTCTCTGTGTAATCAGTCGTTAAGAAACTAGGCTCGAAGTCAATCGTGGATCTGTATCAGGCAAGGTGACACTCTAAACATCACAGCGTCTTTTCCCAATTGCCAAATAAATCTCCCCGTCCAAAGGTGTCTGGAAGCCGCCTATGAATCTCTATCGACTTGCTCTCGCTCTCTCTGTTTTTGTAATCGCTTCTTTCCTATCGATTGCCAAACCCAACTTCGTTTTCGTTCTGGCCGACGATCTCAGCTATTTCGATGTAGGCTGCTATGGGGGCCAGGCCCACACTCCTCATATGGATGGCCTCGCCGCGGAGGGCATGCGCTTCGACAACTGCTTCCAAGCGGCCCCCACCTGTTCGCCCACCCGCCACAATATCTACACAGGGCAATCGCCTTTCAAGACTGGGGCCTATCCCAATCACACCTTTGCCAACCCTGGCACAAAGAGCATCATCCACTATTTAGAACCGTTCGGCTACCGTGTCGCCATGAGCGGAAAAACGCATATCCGACCCCAGTCCGTATTCCCATTCGAGTATCTCGGCAAAGGAAACAATCCCGACTTCAAGGCCGTCGAGAGCTTCATGAAAACCTGTGTCGACTCAGACACGCCTTTCTGCCTCTTTCTCACATCCAACGAGCCTCACGCGCCCTGGGACAAAGGCGATGCCAGTCGCTACCCTCCCGATGAACTCGATCTTCCCTATACCTGGGTCGATACGCCGGAAACGCGAGATGCCTATTCGCGCTATCTGGCGGAAACCACATACTTCGACGACCAGGTCGGGCAAGCCTTGTCATTGATAGGTAAATACGGTTTAACTGATGATACCGTTTTTATTGCTACGACCGAACAAGGATCCAGCTTTCCGCACGCCAAGTGGACACTTTACGATGCCGGGCTCCATACCGGATTCATCGTTCGCTGGCCAAGGGAAGTCGAGGCAGGATCGACTTGCGACGCCCTGATCGAATATTCCGATGTCGTTCCTACTTTCGTAGAAATTGCCGGCGGAAAGCCTGACCCAATTCTGGACGGGAAAAGCTTGGTTCCGTTACTCCTAGGAGAAAGCGATTCCCACAAGCAGTACGTCTTTTCGGAAATGACGACCAAAGGAATCATCAATGCTCCGGATCACTATGGAATCCGATCCGCACGGTCGCTACAATTCAAGTACATTTGGAATTTTACACCTGAAGTGAAGTTCGAAAATGTGGTCACCATACCTGAGGACACGAAATGGGGCGAATCAACCGTATTCAATTCCTGGAAACGCAGGGGTGAGCATGATCCTGATGCCGCCGAAAAAGTTCGTCGCTACCACTATCGCGCGGAGGAAGAGCTCTACTTCGTCGAAGAGGACTACCATGAATGGAACAATCTGGCTGATGATCCTGAATATGCTGGCGTAAAACGCCGTCTCCGCAGGGAATTGCTAGCTTGGATGGAAAAAGTGGGCGACAAAGGCCAGCAATCGGAAATAGAGGCTGACTTACGGCACGGCAGCAAAGCCCCTAAGTAAGGGACGGAGTGTCTAACAGGATACGCCGCGATGCAACGGGGCTACAAGATCCTGCAAAGCAGGAACATGTTAAGTTCTATCAAGTTGCCGACCACAGGAAGCATCCTGCATCTGGTAGCGGCGGATCTCCAAGCGGCCATTTTCCGCTAAAGGGTGGCCGCTCAGAGAGCGGCCGCTACCTTATTCTCAAAAGAAGGTACCAAAGCTGAAAGCGAATCTGTGAGCGATGTTAACCCTATCCCGGCGATCCCTTTTGTCCAAATCAGTCGTTCGATCCGACATGTCTCACACCCGCTTTCCCTTGCCTAGGAACTCGGGTCGCTTGTACTTCTTCAATCTACAACCTTAATTATCCACAGAAAAATCGCTCATGCGCCCCCTGTACTTCGCCCTACTGCTGTCAGCAACATCGCTTCTCGCGGACGACTACGACCTGAAGCTCCCATCCAACGTCACCCGTCCTTGGGTAGCGCCCGAGATTTGGACGACCCCCATGATGGATTGGCAACTCAACGATGGTCGAATCGAAGTGGTCCAAGGAGGCCGGGGACACGATTTGCAGCTGCTCACTCACCAAATGCGTTCCGGCAATGGCCGCTTTCGCATGAAGGTTCGGACGGGAGCCCTTCGCGATCTCTCCCAGGAAAATGGCCTGGGGGCCACAGGCTTTAGGTTCGCCGTCACGGGAGCGATGCCAGAGGAGTACCGGTCGAATCTTTTCGGAAGCAGCGGAGTGAATGCCGGAATCACCACTGATGGACGGCTCTTTGTAGGCAACCAATTCTCTAGCGATTCGATCAACGCCTCGCATCTCGAAGACATCCGCCTCGAAATCGAAATCAACTGCCGGGGCGCCATTGCCGAGGCCAACATCCGAGCATTGCCAGGTTCGGGATCGGGTTCTCCGCTCGGAGCGTTTTCGGCAACGCTAAGGAGCGATCCGCTCATCGGAAACATCGGCCTCTTCTGTGGTCCCATCGACAATTCCGGCCAATCGAACGCTTCTCGCCGCGCTGGAGGTAGCGGGGATTTCCGATTCTGGTTTCGCGACTGGTCCGTTTCTGGAAACAAGATCAAAGAGAAAAAAGATCAGACATTTGGACCGCTCCTCTGGTCGCAATACACCACGACCGACAACATCCTGAAGATGACCGCACACGTGGCTCCTTTCGGAAGGGGTGAGAACAAAACGGTAGTGTTGTCATTGAAAGATGGCGACGAATGGAAAACGGTTCAACGCGGATCCATCGATCCACTGTCTCGAACCGCCCACTTTCGAATCGAGGATTGGGACAGCTCGAAAGATATCGAGTATCGGCTGAGTTTCGACTGGATATCCTCGAGTGGACCCAAAACGGATCGCTGGCATGGACGTATCCGCAAAGATCCGACAGACAAAGAGGAAGTCAAACTGACCGCTTTGTCATGCATGGTCGACTACGCATTCCCAAATCAATACATTTCCGAAAGCGTGAAAGCCCAGGATCCCGATGTGGTCTTCTTTGCTGGCGACCAGATTTACGAAAGCGTCGCAGGATATGGCGTGGTAAGAACGCCTACAGCGGCGGAAGTGCCTCGGGCCTCGCTTAATTACCTGCAAAAATACTGGCTATTCGGCTGGAGCTTTAGGGAAGTGCTCAAGGACCGCCCATCCGTTATCATTCCCGACGACCATGACGTGTACCACGGAAACATCTGGGGCCAAGGAGGCGCGGCTATGCCCAAACACGCGACTTCCACCAGCAGCTACGGCGGATACAACATGCACCCAAAGTTCGTGAACATGGTGCATCGCACCCAGGTATCCCACCTGCCAGATCCATACGACCCCACACCGATCAAACAAGGGATCACCGTTTACTATACCGAGCTGAATGTTGGAGGCGTTAGTTTCGCTATTCTAGCAGACCGGACGTTCAAGTCCGCCCCGGGGGATGTTCTTGACGAGCCCGTTGCCGGCAGCCGAAGGCTGGACCACGTTACAGACCCAAACTTCGACACACGCTTGTTAGACAAACCAGGCCTGAAACTTCTCGGGGACCGGCAGATGAAATTCCTCAATCATTGGGCCTCGGATTGGAGAGGCGACACCATGAAAGCGGTCTTGTCTGCCACACCGCTCGGGGCGGTGGCGACAACGCATGGCGGACCGGATAGCCGACTATTTGCAGATCTTGATTCGAACGGCTGGCCCCAAAGCGGACGGAACCGAGCCCTAAAAGCGATACGCAAGGCCCATGCTATCATGATACATGGCGACCAACATGTGGGTACGCTGACCCATCAAGGTGTCGATGATTGGAACGATTCCGGATTTTCTTTCGCTCCCCCGGGCATCGCTAATGGCTACAAGCGCCTTTGGGATCCCCTAGAACCGGGCAAAAATCGACGCCCCGGAGCGCCCGAGCACACCGGCGAGTTCCTTGATGGCTTTAAGAACAAGGTGAATGTTTGGGCCGTCAACAATCGTCCCGATACCATGAACCCTGATTTCGAGTTTTCGGACAATTCCATGCTTGTACGGCTCCAGGGAACAGGCAGCGGCTATGGTATGGTCCGTTTCAATACAAAAGAACTATAAACGACCGTAGAAAATTGG
>CAZFUD010000095.1:0-15060 GCA_964521705.1 uncultured Opitutaceae bacterium
ATACTGTTCCGCCTCAGGGCCGAATTCCATGAACTCAACACGATTTCCGTCCGGATCGATAAAATTGAAGATCAGGCTACGGTCTTTTGGTCCCTGGAAAATAAAATTGCTCATAATGTACTCCTGCGGAATTCCGCGAGCTTTGACATTCGCCACTGCCTGCTCGATATCCTTCACTTGAATGGCGAGGTGAGTGATTCCGGAGTGGGCCATCTCAAGACGGTCTTCTCTTCGCTCGCTAGTTCGGGACGTGAATTCAATAAATGTGTTCCCGGAAACATGAATGTAGACTAGCCGTAGGGAGCCATCATCGTTGTATAGGCGAAACGCTTCCTTTAATCCGAGATACCCAACATAAAACTCCAACGCTTTTTCCAGATCGTGAGATTGCAGACCTGCATGGGAGAGGGTGATAATGTCTTCGTGAACAGGGTTGCTGGAAAATTGAATTTTTTCAGGTTTATTGTTTCTGAAGCTGTTAGGGGCTGTATAGGCGACGAGAAGCAGAATTATAACTCCCGCCGAGATTATGAGTCTATTTTTCATGAATACTTATTTTCCTTTCATTGAAGGCGCACCAAAATGGGCAAGATTTTCTTATTGAAATGGATCATTCCTCATTAACGAAAGAATCAAAGAGCGTCACACTTTGAATTTTTCGAGTTTACGCTCGTCGAGAGCGAGTCCGATACCTGGGCGATCGGTCACGACTAGATCACCGCTTTCCCAGATAAAAGGCTCAACGACGATCTCGTCGAAGAAACCACGGGATTTATATATGCTTTCCTGGACAAGAAAATTAGGAACATTGGCGCAGATCTGTTGGGCTGCCGCGGTAATGATCGGACCGCCCCAGACGTGAGGAGCCATCAGCACGTAGTTAGCTTCAGCAAGTGTCGCGATTTTCTTGCAAGCTGTAATGCCGCCACAACTACCTAGGTCCGGTTGGGCGAAGGCACAGCCACCCTCCGCGAATATATTCTGAAACTCGAACATCGTCACAAGTCTTTCACCTGTAGCGATTGGAATGGTCGTGCTTCGGGCAATCTCTCCCATTTCCTTGAAATTCTCTGGCGGGCAGGGCTCCTCGAACCACAAGGGATCATACTTTTCGATGCGGGCGGCCAGACGTTTCGCCGCTGACGGGGTTATTTGTCCATGCGTGCCAATGAGGATGTCTGCCCGGTTTCCGATTGCTTCCCGAAGAGTTGCTACTGCCCGCTCAGCATGGTCGTACTCGGCCATTGAGAGTTCCCAAGGTGGAGCGGTATTCCCTCCATCCCTCCTCTGAGGAGTTGGATCGAATTTGAGGGCGGTGAATCCTTCCTCCACCAGACGGACGCCGTTCTCCGCCACCTTTTCTGGCCGGGAAGTCCAGTCTCCGATGACATCGACTGCTCCGCCCATAGTGACCGTGTTGTAAATATAGGTATAGGTACGAACTCGATCGCGAACGCGTCCTCCGAGCAAATTGTATACCGGAGTGTTGAAGTATTTTCCCGCGATGTCCCAGATCGCGACGTCGAATGCGCTAATGAGCCCCATGGTAACGTAGTCGGCATGCTGATGAGTCATCCCTTTAACCATTTTCTGGTAGAGAAATTCCCGGTCCAATGGATTCTTCCCCTCCAGGTAATAGCTAAACGCATCATTCATAAGCGATTTATAGCTTTGCTGGAGACCGTTTAGAGCCCCGAGAATGGCGGTCTCGCCCCAGCCAACGAGTCCGGTGTTCGTTTCCAATCTCACGAAATACCAGTAACCACCACCCCAGTGAGGAGGATTGGTTCGGATAACGTAAGGAGTCACTTTGGTGAGCTTCAGCGAGGAGCTTTCACCGCCTGTAGTTGAATTGCTGATAGCCGATTGATTGCTATTTTTTGACTGAGCCAGGCCATTGGCAAGTGGCATAGCCATGGTGAGGCCAGCGGCTTTAAGAAAATTTCTGCGGTTCTTTTGTTTTAACATGATGGCTCCTAATTAGTATTAAATATGTTTTGGCCGGATTAATTGGTTAGTTGGAATTCGCAGTCTGTCGCTTTCGCGCTTCCGATAGGATAAAGTGTTTCAGGTCGAGAATGTCCTGGCCGGACAAACGGTCCCCGTAGTTTGGCATGCCTTTGCCCAGAAATAGTCCCTCGCCAACGATTTGCGGAAAGAGGCTGAAGATCTCCGGCGAAGAGTAATGCAGATCAGGTATGGCGCCGCCACCGTGACACTTAGAGCACTTCAAATAGAGTTCTCCACCATTATCCAATTCTTCCGGTGTCGCTTCGAAATCCAGCTCTATAAGTTTCTTCTCAGGCTGCTTCGGAAATTCGGGGGGATCTTCCGCCCCTCCAATGGCGAAGGTATAAATGCCGCCGGGATTTATCTGATCCGTGTATTTATCACCCGTACCTCCAGCGCCACCCCAACCCGCGGCGATGGTGATGTACTGGACTCCATCCACTAGATAGGTAGCGGGCGCCGCGATGATGCCTGTACCCAAGGGAAAGCTCCACAAGCTCTCTCCGGTCTCTGCATCGTAGGCCACAAAATTTCCTTCGGCGTTCCCTTGAAAAACCAGCTCTTCCGTAGACAGGACCCCGGCATTCCAGTCTGCTCGAAGTTCCACCGTCCAGGCCGCTTGTTGCTCTACGGGATCCCAGGCCAGGAGTTTCCCGTATCTCTGATCCGCCTTGGGATCCTTTATTACGGACTTATCTTCGTCGTATCCAAGACCAACATTCCAAGTCACGGAATCGTCATTGAATTCCCATGACGTGGGCTGGCCGTACAGCATCGATCGTTCAATTGCGGGAATGTAAACCAAACCGGTTGTCGGATTGAATGCCATCGGCTGCCAGTTGTGGCCACCGCCCGCCATAGGCATAATATACACATTGGCGTCCTGATAGCGGCTAAACGGATTTTCAATAGGGCGCCCAGATGCGGAATCGATTTCGCTCGCCCAATTCACATGGACGTAGGGCTCCGCGGAAATAAAATCGCCATTGGTTCGATCCAGCACGTAAAAGAACCCATTCTTAGGGGCTTGCATCAGAACTTTTTTCAGCGACCCATCTATTTCGAGATCGGCTAGAATGATATGTTGGGTTGCGGTGAAATCCCAACTGTCTCCAGGGGTCGTTTGGTAGTACCAGGCGAGCTCTCCGGTATCCGGGTTCAAGGCGACTATGGAAGAGAGGTAGAGATTGTCGCCTCCACCTGGACTCCTCATCTCGCGATTCCAAGGAGAGCCGTTTCCGATACCGATATAGAGCAAATTCAACTCCGGATCGTAGGCCATGGCATCCCAGGCCGTGCCACCACCACCCATGGTCCACCACTCGCCTGTCCAGGTTTTTGCAGCCTCTTCCATGGCCCGATTTTCAAATCCATCAGCGGGATTGCCCGGTACCGTATAGAAACGCCATAGCTGCTCCCCCGATAAGGCATCGTAAGCGGTTACGTATCCGCGTACCCCGTACTCCGCTCCACCATTGCCGATGATCACTTTTCCATCCACCACTCTGGGAGCGCCGGTGATGGTGTAAGCTTGAGTTTGGTCGACGGTTACGATCTCCCAAATCAATTCGCCTGATGCCGCATCGATAGCGATTAGCCTGCCGTCAAGGGACCCTACGAATACCATGCCTTTGTAGAGAGCGACACCACGATTAACGACGTCGCAGCAGGCTCTCTCGCCGTACCATTTGGGAACCTCGGGATCGTAAGCCCAAAGAATTCCACCTTTTCGAGCATCGATGGCATAGACGACACTCCAAGGCCCTGTTAGATACATGATTCCGTCGATTACGATGGGAGTCGCTTCGATACCGCGAGTCGTTCCCAGATTGATACTCCATTTTAGGCTGAGTTCATGGATATTGGAATTGGTGATCTGATTTAGTGGGCTAAAACGATCCTCTTGGTAGTTCCTGCCATACGACAACCAATCGCCAGGAGTCTCATCCGCAGATCTTAGGCGAGCATCGTCAACAGTTTGGCTAGCTGCCCGAATGCGATCAATCGAAGTTGGCTCAAAGGTTTCTTTCGAACTACATCCAATAGGGCAAAATAGAAAAATGGATACAATTAGATATTTGAAAAAGGGGCTGCAGATCACGAACGAAAACTGGGTGAGTGACAACGGGGACATTTATAATAGGCCGCGCGCTTTTAGAAGTTTCGCCAGCTCCTCGCCCACAGATGAACCTTCCTTATAAAATACGGCGGGCTTCCCAACAGGGGCATCTACCTCGACCCATGCCCCGGAATTTGGCTTCCCGAAGGATTTCTGGGAAAATAAGTGCTTCCATTTGCCTGCCGGAAGATAGACCGATACTTTGGTAAATCCGGGGTCCACTATCGGACGAACCAGAAACTCGCTTCCGTACATATAGTGATAGTCTAGCTTGTAGATTTCAGGATCATCCGGGTAGTGGAGCATCGGGTGCCGTACCAATGGCAGGCCCTGTTCCGCTGCCTCCGCACCCATTTGTTTTCGGTAGGGAGCCAGTTGGTTCACGATCGTCGCAAAGCGGCCAAATTCTTCGTCGGGTTCAGGAGCCCCTAACAGGGCATAAGCTCCAAACGCTACCAATTCGAGTCGCCGCGCCTTTAGCTCTGGGGACATTTCAGCTCGCAATCGAGGAATGACTTCCTCCGGGACAAGTTCCTTAATCTCGGGAGGGAGTTTTGGAAAGACTTCCTCTGGTATGATGGTCCAGAATCCCCCATAGGTGTAGATGAAGAATTGAACACCTGAAAGTCCACCGCTAATGAGGGCGTTTACGGTGGTCTTAAAGCCTCCGTAATCATCCCAGGTATTCAATTGGTCGCCGGTAAAAAAGCCCGTGCTGTATCGCGAGCTAAAGGTGTAGCCAGACCGGGAATGGAAATTGATCTCATCTTCCATTCCCATCTCGGTCAGTATTTCATGATTCATTTTGGCATACTCGACTGGATACCGATTGTGGTAGGCGGCCGCGTCTTCGCCGGAGTGAAGCACGGCGTCGTGAGGAAGCCCTTCGGCGAAATCGGCCATCCACCCGGATACCCCGACCTTAACCTGCTCTTTCATCAGGTCCTTCATCCATTCTCTGGCTTCCGGGTTGGTCAAGTCGAGTAGTCCAGCATGGACGATGCCTGAAGATACAATGTAAGGGGAGCCATCCGGCTTCTTCACCAAGTATCCGGCCTCTTCGGCGATTTTGTAGACATCCCTACGAAGATTCTTCTTAAGCGTCCCGGCCTGTGAGGCCATCATGGGATTGTAATAGATTATCACGCGAATGCCCTGGGCGCGCAGTTCCTTCACCATGTCCTCCCAATCCGGGTAGAGGTCGGCATCGGGTTCGAACGTCCACCATAGACGGCTCTTGATAAATAAGTCGCCAGTTCTCCTTCCCTGCCAGTCGTGAATATTTACTGAGGTTACAGGAACTCCAAATTTTTTGTAGGCTTCTACCGCGTTCTTGATGGCCTTTCTCACGGATTCCGATCCGCCTCCCGCGCTAATCATCATCCCATCTACCGCCCATTCAGGGAGCCGGTGCATTCTTCCGGCATAGGCGGTGTAGGATTCGAGGATTTCTCTCGGGTTGGCTCCCGTGAACATCCTCCCGCTCATGCTCGAGGCCCACAATTCGATTTTCGCTCGCTCTTTAGAGCTGAAGTCGAAGACGCTGTACTCGAAATTGTCTAGGACGAGGGCTCTACGTTTGTTGCTCAGGAAGTAGGGAACCGGGATGTAGGTGCCGTACGAATGCGTGCCGTAATGGGACTCCGTCTTGACTTCTTTCACTAGGGCATCGATCGGATCCATTAATGCCGGAAACGGGGCAAGATCCAGAAAGGAGGTGAGCGGTTCAAGCCCTCTCCCAATTCCTTTCTCCATGACGTAATTCGGGACCCGGTGGCCTTTCAAATCGAGAAAAGAGAATTGTTCGCCTAGGCCGAAGATATGTTCGTCGCTAGGGGATTCGAATTGGAGGTAGAGACGGTTGATGTTCGGGGAGTCTACCTTTATTTCGAAACGCAATTCCCGTTCAGAAACCGCATCTACGATAAACGAATAAGCCGTATAGGAACTAGAGCCTTTGAGAACCCCGTTGATCTCGAAGCCTATCGGTTTGGGAGTAAGGGTCCACTCTTCGGTGGAGTCAAAATGCTCGATGAAACGATCCTTTACTGAATAATCTAGCGGATAGTGGCCGTGTCGCGGCAGACCGCTGGAATCGACGACTTCATTCACCGAGCCCTCGGCATGGGCAGCGGTGACGAATCCATCATCGGGTCGAAACCGGAGAATCGGAACCGGATTGTTCTTGTGCAAGACTTCGACATAGGCCCCGTCTCTATGAACGTAGAACTCCTTGCTGATCGCTTGCGCGGATAGAGTCTCTGGCAAGCTGAGAGCAACGCAGAGAGTCAACAGGATTGGTGGAGTGGCAATTTTCATCTGTTATTCGCGGGGTTGAAACTGTGCTGAGAGCGGCACGGGAACAGGGTTGGGCATTGTATTGCGATCCTCTTGATTCCGAGCGCCAACCAGATATGGATCCACGGGTAATTGCAATAATATTGCGTGCCAATTCTACCGACCGTACGGTAGGAATCAAGGCTGAAGGAGTAGCTCGCGCTCCGAATTTGAAAAAACTTGATGTAGATCAAGAGAGGAGCGCTTTTCAATTCTATCGGCTTGCGATTCTGTCTGGTGACTGGCAGATTCCCTTATCGTTTCCCGATTTGTGAAGCGGGGCGTTAAAAGTAGTAAAAATAAGGATACAGCTGGCAGTATTGTAGCGATGTAGGCCATGCCTGTTGGAATGCAGTTATGAATCTGCAGATCCCGATTTGGCTCGGAATGGAGTGTGGAGATCTTGCAGTTGCCCGATATAGTTAGCTCTTTCAGCTAGCCTAAAAATTAGAAGGAAATAGCATGTCAGGTTTAGAGAATCATCCGGAATTGTTCGACTTGAGAATGTCGGAGGAAGCTCAACCGCTTCTAGACAAAGTTAAAGCTTTTGTTAGGGGGGAGGTGGATCCGGCCTCCCGCGAATTTCACGAACTCGGTGAGGGTCGAGCAGAGCGGTTTTCGTATGCCCCCGGTCAGCTCGAGATCCTGGAAAAGCTCAAGGATAAAGCCAGGGCCAGTGGCCTATGGAATTTCTTCCTGCCCAATGACGAAACCGGTCAAGGACTGAGCAATCTGGATTATGCCTACATAGCCGCGGAGCTGGGGAAAAATCCTCTGGCTTCGGAATGCCTGAACTGTTCGGCCCCGGATACGGGCAATATGGAGGTGCTCGAGCGTGTTGGTACTCCCGAGCAGAAACAACGTTGGCTCAAGCCGCTCTTGGACGGGAAGATCCGTTCCGCCTATGCCATGACAGAGCCCGATGTCGCTTCCTCCGACGCGAAAACCATTTCTTGCCGCGCTGTCCTAGAGGGCGACGAATGGGTGATCAATGGCGAGAAGTACTATGCTTCCGGGGCGGGTGATCCGCGCTGCGAAATCATGATCGTCATGGCCCTCACGAGCCCCGATGCGGAACCGTACAAGCGGCACTCGCAGATTCTTGTTCCCATGGACAATCCGGGAGTCGAGGTAGTTGGACCTATGTATGTATTTGGCCAGGACGATGCTCCTCACGGCCATCCGCATTTGCGATTCGAAAACTGCCGCGTGCCAAAAGCAAACATGCTTCTCGGAGAAGGGCGCGGTTTTGAGATTTCCCAGATTCGCTTGGGTCCGGGACGGATCCATCACTGCATGCGGGCGCTCGGAGCCGCTGAGAAGGCGCTTGAACTTATGGCAAAGCGGGGGCTTACCCGAACGGCTTTCGGCAAGCCCCTCGCCAAGCTGGGCAAGAATGCCGAGGTGATTGCCAAAGCCCGAATTGAAATCGAATCCATGCGCATGATGATTTTGAAAGCCGCGAAAGCGATGGATGTCCTGGGCAATGCCGACGCTCGTATCTGGGTGAGCGCTATCAAGGCGATGGTGCCAATACGCGTTTGCCACATTATCGACGAAGCAATCCAGATCCACGGCGCCACCGGCCTTTCGCAGTGGACGTCGCTCGCCGAAATGTACACCAGCCAGCGCACCCTTCGTTTAGCGGACGGGCCCGATGAAGTGCATTGGTTCGTCGTCGGTCGAGCCGAGTTGAGTAGCTGGTCTGATGAAGCTGGGAACTACGACCCGAAAGCGGAATACCTGGGTGGATAAAAGCAGAGCTTTATTCGTCGCCCCACCAGGTTTCCTCGGGGCGTATATTCTCCTTGAGATAATCCTGGTTCATCCGCATCAAGCCGGGCTCCTTGGGAACGTCGATATAACTGTCCTTCACGACGACGGGGTCGACACCCATTAGCTCAGTGCCTTGGCCCTTATCGATAGCATTCTCCAACATTATGAAATCGGCGGTGGCGGCCGCATAATGAACACTGGCCATCAATAGTGGGTAACCTCCTAAATTGTGCAGGGCGATGGGAATTCTATAGAGCGACGCCATATCGGCTATTTTCCGCGCTCCCGTAATGCCTCCGCACCATGCTAGGTCGGGATGAAGAACGTCCAAGGCCTGGTTCTCCAGAAACGGTAGGAAGCCTTTCGGCATTTCAACTTTCTCGCCATTCATTATAGCAACAGGCGATTGTTGCTTCAGAGTCTTCCAGCTATCAGAATAGGTAGGCGGCAGCGGATCTTCTAGCCAAAGAACACCCGATGACTCTACCGCTTTCGCGATTCCGATCGAGCTGGGCAAGTCAAACTCGCCGTGGGCATGGGCGATAATGTCGTAATCATCACCCAATGCCTCTCTCACGTTGTCAAACCCGGCTCCGATCATTCCACATTCTCGTGGAGTCACATACGGCAACGGCAACGAACTGTAGGAATTTTGGTTTCCTCCACCTAAATAAGCGTGGTTGAACGACAACTTGATGGTGGACCAGCCACGTGGGTTCGCCTTGATTCCATCGGCCCAATCACGAATAAGCGGCTTATCATGCATGTCGGATGGCTGCGAATCGTGGTAGAGCTTTACTTTTTCCCTGAAAGGTCCGCCCAGTAACTCGTATACAGGCCGGTTCAGAACTTTTCCCGCAATGTCCCACAAGGCCATATCAATTCCGCTAAACACACTTCCTTGAGCCATGAGATTGTGCACTTGGTTACTCATCTCATGATAGTGCCTCTCAATCGCTAGCGGATCTTCGCCCCTCAGTTTGTTAATTATAGGACGGTTTCCGTGGTGTACCCAGCCACGAAAGATTTCGCCCGCCGCTCCGGATTCGCCGTACCCTGAGATGCCAGCGTCCGTTTCCACTTTAACCAAGGACTTCCACTGATTCTTCAGGACTATATTTTTGATGTCTGTGATCTTGATCTGGTTCCGCACGGGATGAGCCAACATATTGTAATGTGTCATCCACGCCCCTGCTGGAAGGGCCAGAGCTGCTTTCAAAAATTGTCTACGATTCATAATCTTATTTAGGTTGTTTAGACCTCCAGTGTCAAATTCGAATACTACCGAACGGTAGGTAGAATTCTGGGTTGAGATTGGGAATAGGTATTCACGTCTATATCGGCTTATCCCGTAGTTTGCCAGGGATCGGAATTCGATTCGTTCTGTGCGAACGGTGTTTTAACGATAGCCCGGGGAGATGAGCGCTGGCGATTTTTCCGTCGCGTCTGAAGTCTTGAGACAACGGCTTAGCTGCCCCACCAGGTTTCTTCGGGACGAAGGTTCTCTTTGAGGTAGTCCTGGTTGAGTTGCATTAATCCCGGTTCCCGGGGAACATCAATATAGCTGTCCGTTACCACAACCGGATCTCTGCCCATCAACTCGGTACCTTGACCCTTATCGATTGCGTTTTCCAAAATCTCAAAGTTTTGGGTAGACGCCGCAAATTGAACGCTGGCCATTAGCAGGGGGTAGCCACCCAAATTATGCAGCGCAATTGGTATGCGGTAGAGCGCTGCCAAATCAGCTATCTTTCGCGCTCCCGTAATGCCTCCGCACCAAGCAAGGTCGGGATGAAGAATGTCCAAGGCCTGGTTTTCTAGAAACGGTAGAAAACCTTTGGGCATCTCCACTTTCTCCCCATTCATGATGGGTACGGGCGATTGTTGCCTCAGGGTCTTCCAACTTTCGGTATAATTTGGAGGTAGGGGATCTTCAAACCAGCGAACCCGCGAAGGCGCGACCGCATGGGCTATCCCGATTGCGCTGGGTAGATCGAACTCGCTGTGACCGTGGGCGATTAGGTCGTAATCTTCACCGAGCGCCTCACGCACATTGTCGAACGCTTTTCCAATCATACTAAATTCCCGGGGCGTCAGCATTGGAATATTTCGCTCCAAACGGTCGTATCCAAACGCGTGGTTAAATGACATCTTGATGGTGGACCAGCCGCGAGGATTGGCCCTTATTTTGTCGGCCCACGCATTCACATTTCCCTTGTCCAGCATGTCCGTTGGCTGATCATCATGATAGAGTTTAATCTTTTCCCGGAAAGGTCCGCCCAGCAACTCGTACACCGGACGATTCAATACTTTGCCGGCGATATCCCACAGCGCCATGTCGATTCCACTGAAAACGCTACCTTGCGACACCAGGTTGTGCACCTGGGTACTCATTGTGTAATAATGCTTCTCTATCGCCAAAGGATCTTCGCCTCTCAGTTTGCCCAGGATAGGTTTGTTACCATACCGCACCCAGCCGCGGAAGATTTCGCCCGAAGCGCCGGATTCACCATATCCGGAAATTCCGGCATCCGTTTCCACTTTCACCAGGGACTTCCACTGATTCTTCAGCACGATGTTTTTGATGTCCGTTATCTTGATTTGGTTTCGCGCTGGCTCAGCTAAGAGATTGTAGCGCGACATCCAGGCGCCCATGGGAAGGGCGAGGGCGGCCTTCAGGAAATGTCTTCGATTCATGGAATCTTGTATAGCGAAATTTGGGTTCTCGTGTCAAATTAGATTTCTACCGAACGGTCGGTAAAAATGTTATCCAATCTTGACGGGCCATTGGCGAGGAACTTATCTATATGCCTATGCATTTACTAAGACTGAATCGCGGCGTCTGCGCTGGGGTCGCCCTAGCCCTGGCGTTTGCTTTGGAGGGCAATGCCCAGTTAATGATGTATTCGACCGAGCAGCGGATCGAGTTCACTAGCGCTTGGGAAGGGGAACGATTCGATGATGGCCGTCCGAAAGTGTCCGATTCGATTCTGGAGAGAATGAAGAACGTGACCGCCGAGGAGGCCTGGAGCGTGATCTATCGAGAAGGGGGATACAAGGACCATTTCGAAGGCGACTGGAAGGAATTCAATTCGAGCCCCGACCGCATGGTAGGTCGCGTGGTTACCGCTTTGTTCCTCCCGACCCGACCTGATGTCAGAGCTGTGGTAGACTCTCAAGGCAAGGCGGAGAATCGTAGTGGTACGGGTCACAATTCATGGGTGATCGATACGCTTCAGCCGGGCGATGTCCTCGTTGTCGACATGTCTGGATACAATTTTCTCGGTGATCGTTTGGCGAACGCCATCTATGCCAAATCTAATAACGGCATCGTAATCGAAGGCGGGCTACGTGACCTTTCTGGTATCCAAGAGATCGAAGGTTTCAAAGGCTATGTTCGCAGATTTCATCCTTCCTCCATCACGCGCGGGGGTGTTCGCAATACCATGTTGATGGGCATCAACGTGCCGATACGAATTGGCGACACGACGGTCATGCCGGGGGACATCGTTCTTGGGGATCCCGAGGGCCTGATGTTCATACCGCCACAGCTCGCCGAAAAGGTAGTAGAAACCTCTGAAGATGTCAGGCGACGCGATCAGTGGAGCGCCTTGATGCTACAACGAGGCAAATACACGCCAGGGCAGCTAGACACAACCTGGACTGATGAAATCGAAGCGGATTTCGCCCACTGGGCCGAGCAACAGAAATAGGAGCAATCCCGTAAGGCAATCCAGGATTATTTTCCTCCCTTCTGTTTCGCTGGCACTGGCTTTTTGCGTGCCAGCGTAGAACGGTTTCTTCCGTATACAAATTCTTAATTTTCGCATTGGCGGAAGCTTGCCCGATACCGTCTAGAAAATCGGACCAGCGCTAAACGGGTCAGTTTACGACGGAAAATCGCCACACGCCATCACACGCTTCCCTTTGGATGGCATTGCGGGCCTCTAGCAAATCGAGATGTGCCAAAGTTTCCGCGATAGCGAAGCTGGATTGATGGTAATTCAATTCTCCCAATCGAAAGACGGCTTGGCTGACGCCATTAGCTGAAACACCGGGTTTCTTGTGCACCGCCTCGAAAGTCGTATTCAGGCGTTCATCGTGATGCGTGAGCATTTCTTCGATACGCTTCTGCCAATCGCTAATCAGCCATTTGTGGCCAGGGTAGCCCACCCGCGTATCGAACGTTTTCAACTGTTCTAAGGAGTTGAGATATCGTTGCAGCACGCCGGGCTCCGTATCATTCCAAAGACCTATATTGGGGGTTATTTTCATTAGCAGTTGGTCGCCGCATAAAAATAGTCGGTCGGAGGGATCGTAGAAAATGAGCTGCCCGTCGGCATGGCCAGGCGCATGAATAACTTCCCATTTCCGATTTCCCATTTTGAGAATCCCTGATGACGGCGTCGGAGTGAACGTTGGATGAGGCAAGGTCTTGGCCCCTGTGCGCCGGGTTCCTTCCGTCACTTCTCTTGCATATTCTGGAGGAAAACCACTGGAGATAAAAAAACGGTTCATGGCATCGAGCGAATCCTCCGCCTTCAATTCATTCCACAGTATTAAGAACCGTTGATGGTCTTCTGTCGAAATGAATACTGGGACTTGTCTTTCAGGTTGGCTGAATCGCTCTTGAAGCCAGCCCGCCATTCCAAAATGGTCGGGGTGAATATGAGTCACAACGATCTGTGCGACGTCGGTCCGGCCGATTTCCAATTCCGCGAATGCCGCGTCCCAGCGAGCCCGAGCCTTCGCTAGGTTCAGGCCCGTATCCACCAAGGTCCAACCATTGTTTCCTTCGATCAGATAGACATTGACGTGGTCGAGAGCGTAGGGCAGCGGCAGACGTAGTTGCCAAATATCATCATCGAGCTTGATTAATGGTCGCTCTTGCGATTTCCAGTCTTGTTCATTAAGCATCGAAGGATTGGTTGAGTACGTTCGAATAGAGAGGTTGTCGCCGGCAAGCAACTTATCAATACCCAACGCTCGTGAATCGGAATGGCCGTCTATAGCCTGCAGCGCATCGGGTTTCGGAATGGAAATAGGCTAGCGGTTTGTAAGCCAACTGTTGTCCAGTTCAACTGGATTATTTGCCCAAACCCGGGAACGAATCATGGAATCGCCGCGGGTCGAGGAGGGTGCTGGTTGCCCCGCTTTTCGATACTCATGCGTCTTGCCTAGGGCCCCTCTAAGCGTTCGATAAACGTGGCATCCGTCTTCATCCGCGCTTCATCGAGCGACACATCTGGCATCAATTCAGTTAATACAAGCTGTTGGTCTTCGAAGCGGAAGACACCTAATTCCGTGATGACGACATCCACGGCATTCCGCGCGGTTAGTGGCATAGAGCAAGCGGGGACGATTTTCGAGGCGCCTCCGCGATCGGTATGCAACATAGTGACGATTAGTTTCTTCGCTCCCGATGCCAGATCCATCGCTCCTCCCACGCCAATAAGCGGTTTGCCTGGGACGGACCAGTTAGCGAGATTGGCCGATTCATCGACCTGCAGGCCTCCCATAATCGCGACGTCAATGTGGCCGCCCCGAATCATAGCGAAGGCCTCGGCGCTATCGAAGTAACTGGAGCCGGCGAGGGCGGTCACCGGGATCTTGCTAGCGTTGACAGGGAAATCCATCGCTCCTCCTTTCTCGGGAGCAGGTCCGACGCCCAGCATGCCGTTTTCCGAATGTAGCGTGATGCCGTGCTCGGGTGTCATGTGGTCGGCGACAAGAGTGGGCAGGCCTATTCCCAGGTTAACGATTTCTCCGGGCTGGAGCTCCGCGAGGGCGCGTTTGGCAATCGCCATTCTCGCCGCACTGGCTTTCTTGTAACCCCCTTTGATCGAGGCGGATGTTCCCAGATCCTCCAAACGAAGCGGCGCCTCGACGAGATAATCAGCGTAGCAACATGGCGTGTGTATCTGGTCGGGATCTAGCGTCCCCGCCGGGACGATTTTCTCCACTTCGACAATAACAAGATCAGCTGCAGTCGCCATCGCCCGGTTGAAATTGTTCTCCGTCATGCGGTAGACCAGATTGCCTGCCGTATCAGCCTGCCATGCCCGAATCAACGCCACGTCGCCCCGCAGGGCCGGTTGAAAGAGATACTCTTTTCCTTCGATCGACCGCGTATCTCGCCCGTCGGCCAGCTTGGTGCCAAGCGCTGTAGGCGTATAGAAACCGCCAATCCCCGCTCCCCCTGCCCGTATTGCCTCGACGAATGTGCCCTGCGGTAGCAGTTCAAACTCGATCGAGCCGTTGAGCACGGCGTCAGCCGCTTCCGGATTGCTTGTGAAGAAGGTGCCGATGGCTTTTTTTATCTGTCCATTGCGCAACATCCGCCCGCCGCCGAGGCCGGGCTCTCCAATGTTATTGGCCACATAGGTTAAATCACGAGCGCCTGATCTAGCCAACGCATGCAGTAGATTGGTGGGATTTCCTGTCATGCCGAAACCGCCGACGAGGATCGTATCGCCGTCCTTTACTAGCTGGGCAGCCTGTTTTAGCGTCAATTGGGGTACGCTCTTCATGCTGTTTCGGTCGAGAGGATTTCGGTCATTTCAAATACGGTTATGGTGGGATGGAGAGGTAATTGGAAATCTGCGTGTTACAAAATCGTTGTGTCCAGACCGAACGGTAGGGTCCAGTGCGCATAGCATCAAATTCGAAAGGGAATCAACGTCATTGAGGCGGAGGAGGAGCTGGTCCGGTCGATGGGCGCGAGAGCAGGTTTGCTTAGAACGGAGCCAACTCGCAAAGCCGCGCCCGTCTTATTTCGAGCGCCAGGCAAGTCGCGCGGTCTACCAATAAGTCTAGAA
>CAZFUD010000096.1:0-14991 GCA_964521705.1 uncultured Opitutaceae bacterium
AGCGAAGTTCGGGGATGACAAAGATGCGGCTGAGCACTTCGGACGCCTGCATGACGTTATGGCTAAGGGAGTAGGAATTCCCCAGGATGGCGAGAATTACATATTGGGCCCCTGGCTACGATTCGATGCCGAGAAGGAAACGCACATAGGTAATTTGGCCAGCAAAGCGAATTCATTGATGAAAGACGAGAATCGAAAAGGATACCAGGTCCCCGAACTCGCGCGCGTCTAAATTCAGTATCATGCGATGGAAAAATTTTACAGATAGGGAGGACCGAGCCGGTCCTCCCTGCCAACGTTCAGTGTATGAGCTAGCTACTTCAAATGAATGGCGCCTTACTGGCTTACCAAGAGGTAGGAGCGGGTTCATCCCGCGATTTTTTCAGCCGCTTTTCTGCCGATCCGCTATATCGCGGGATAAAGCCGCTCCTACAACGGATAAATTGCCGTCTTCCCAGGCAAGTGCCCGCTCGATTCCACTGGTATCGTTAGCCGTATTCATTTGCCTGTTCCCTAAATTGGCAAATGCTAACCAATTTCCCTCTACAGGATTAAAAGAGGATATCTTAGCTCAAGCTTCCTCGAATACCAATACCCGCAAGGTGCAGGATGCTAAGAATATCCGCACAGGGAACGAGGAGCCCGAGAAGGATCCTTCATTCGCCGAATATGCCATATTCGAAGATACGTCTCCTCGAGCCGAGTCGACTACGCCACGAGCGACTTCGATGCCGTTGAAACTCAGCCGCGGTGATC
The DNA here is from genome assembly GCA_964521705.1 of uncultured Opitutaceae bacterium. Classification (GTDB taxonomy): domain Bacteria; phylum Verrucomicrobiota; class Verrucomicrobiia; order Opitutales; family Opitutaceae; genus Pelagisphaera. The sequence continues at coordinate 757 of CAZFUD010000096.1, forward strand.
GGATCGCCTTCGTGGGAAATACGCTCTTTGATCGCGATCGGCTCTTTGGGCATTTCGAAACACTGATCCATCAGAATCACGCGGATTTGGAACTGCCCGTGCGCAATTTGGCTTGGTCGGCGGACGAAGTGGACTTGCAACCTCGGCCGGACAATTTTGGAGATCTCGATCAGCATCTGACGGCCGTGGAAGCGGACGTCATTTTCGCCGCGTTCGGGTTCAACGAGTCCTTCGCGGGAATCGAAGCGATACCTGATTTCAAGGAACGACTACGGGGCTTTATCAAGCATACTGTTTCCCGAGCCTATAATGGCTCGACCGGGCCTCAATTGGTTCTGGTTTCTCCCGTAGCCAACGAAAACGTGGAAGGGGTCGCCGCTGCGGACCTCAATAACGGGCGTTTGGCTGCTTACACGCGGGCGATGGAAGAAGTAGCCCGCGAGGAAAAAGTAGGGTTTGTCGACGTCTTTTCCGCGACTCGCTATGCGATGGATGATCCATCCACGGAACTGACATTCAACGGAGCTCACATGCTAGAGGAAGGCTATCGCGTTTTTGCCAAAGTGGCCTACGAAAAGACCTTTGGCGAAGAATTGGCGCCTGAAGTGAATGAGCGGATACGGGAATTGGTTGCAGATAAGAATGAACATTTCTTCTACCGCTACCGACCTTTGAATACTTTCTACTATACCGGAGGGCGGAACAAATCCTACGGCTATCTGGATTTCCTGCCAGCCATGCGCAATTTCGAAATTATGGTTTCCAATCGAGATCGCCGTATTTGGGACCTGGCTCAAGGCAAGCGCGTCTCGGAGGAAATCGACGACTCCAATGTTCCCGAGATGCCGGTCACCCATCAGTCGCGCGGGGCCAACGAATTTTTAAGCCCGAAAGACGAGCTGGCGGCCTTCGATGTGGATCCAAGATTCGAGGTAAACCTGTTCGCCTCGGAAGAGGAGTTTCCCGATATCGCTTGTCCGATTCAGATGCGTTGGGATTCCAAAGGGCGCTTGTGGGTGAGCTGTTCGACGACCTATCCGCATGTGTATCCAGGACAGGCGCCGGCTGACAAGCTGGTGATTCTAGAAGATACGGACGGGGACGGTAAAGCCGACAAAAGCACGGTTTTCGCTGATGACCTGCATATTCCTTTGAGCTTCGTTCTTGGCAATGGGGGCGTATACGTTTCGGAAGAGCCTGATCTGACCTTTCTTAAAGATACTGACGGAGATGGGAAAGCGGACTTTCGGCATCGTATATTTACCGGCTTCGGGACGGAAGATTCCCATCACGCCTTGCACGATTTCGTATGGACGCCGGATGGAAATCTGCTTTTCCGGGAATCGATTTTTCACAATTCCCAGGTAGAGACCGTCTACGGACCGATTCGGGCAAAGAATAGTTCTTGGTTTAGCTACAGGCCGTCCACGCATCGACTAACGGCATTTGGGGCCTATCCAAACACGAATCCCTGGGGAGTTACTTTCGACGATTGGGGTAACCATGTGGCTAGCCACCCGATTTTCGCGACTGCGTTTCACGCCACTAATCCGCCTTATCCAGAGCAACACCCGAAAGCGTCGGGAATACCTGCTTATTCAGGGACTTGCGGGCACGAATTCGTCGACTTCGAATTTTGGCCTGAGGAACTCAAGGGCGGTTTCATCAAAGTGCGCTACAAGCCGAACAATCGAGTGGAGATCCATAAATGGATCGAGGAGGAGGACAGCTTTGTGGAGGAGTATCAGAGCGATCTCATTTTCTCCCGAAACCTGAGTTTCATACCTGTCGATATTCGATTTGGTCCAAGAGGAGCTTTGTATGTTTGCGATTGGTACAACCCAATCAAGGGTCACGCTCAATATTCGCTGCGAGAAGAACGCCGCGATCGCAAGTCCGGTCGTATCTGGCGGATCGTGCCCAAAGGGGCGACGCTTCAAGATCCGCCGAAAATTCACGGAGCGTCGATTGGAGAGTTGCTGGATCTGCTGAAGCGACCCGAATACCGTTATCGCTATTGGGCCAAACGGGAGTTGAGAGATCGCGATCGGACGCAAGTTAAACGAGCGCTAGACAATTGGGTTGAACGGCTGGATCGAGACGATGATCGGTTTCGGCACCAGCAAATGGAAGCTGCGTGGCTGTATCGAGGCATCGATGCTGTGAATACGGATTTGTTAGCGGAGTTGCTTTCTTGCGACAATCACTTGGCTCGAGCAGCGGCGACTCGTCAGCTAAGGTATTGGTCAGAGGAACTACCCAACAGCGAGAACGCTCTCAAAACGAGCGCTTCGGACAGTAGCGCCTTGGTTCGGATGGAGGCAGTGATCGCAGCGAGCTATGTGGGTACAACCGACGCTTTGGAAGCGGCCCGAAAAGTCGTCGAAAGGCCCTCTAGCACTCATTTGGACTACGCAATTGCTACTTCGCTAGGATCGGAAAACTTGTCTCGACATTGGAAAGGGAAGGAGGATCGCTATCCGGATATCGAGGTGTTCCTCAATGAATTCGAACTGAAATCCAAGCGGAATGATGGAAAATCTAAGAGAGGGGCTTCGGAAGCTTCTTTCGATTCGCAAAAGGGGCTCGTCAAGGTCGACATTTCCTGTGTGCCCGAGCGTATGATGTATACGGTGACGGAATTCAAAGTGAAGGCTGGGGCTCCCGTTCGGTTGACTTTAGAAAACCCAACAGCGACGCCGCACAATCTGGTCATCGTGCAGCCTGGCGCGGCTGAGGAAATCGGTATGGCTGGAAATGCCATGGCTGCCGACCCTCAAGGAGCATCCAAACACTTCGTTCCCGATTCGGATAAAGTACTTTTTGCTACCGAGCTTTTGCAGCCCGATACGAGCGAAACTCTTCGTTTCATCGCTCCGAAAAAGCCTGGCGAATACCCCTATGTATGTACATTTCCGGGACACTGGGTGATTATGCGAGGCGTGATGATCGTCGAGTAGCTAGGCCTTCGAAAAGCCGGAGACCCCTGCTTGGCGGACACAGAGGGAAGCGTACTGCTCCGCGTCCGCGCTGGCTGATCAAAAGTACTTTCGTACCTTAGCGTTCGAAAAATCTTAAGGAAACGTTTTGGCAAACGAATATTCAGCTTTGCCATAGAATTTTTGGAGCCAGTTAAATGTATAACCTTATGCAAATAACTGGCTCTTTTAGTTTGGTTATAGTGAAATTCTGGATAGGGCGAGATCCCTTTAAGAGCGTGTCGAATTAGTCGCTACCCCGATTTCGAATGTTAGGGCTGACTATCCTTGGTCAGCTGATATAGGGAAAGTCTAACGGGACGACCGATCCCTCTGAGCGCATATGCGTCAACTTAAGCTCGCCCAGAGATTGAGCTCCACCTTTTATCGCTCGATGCTAAGGTGGAAGGCGATGTCCAGGCGTGTCTATATTCGAGAATTTTGGTTAAGCTTGAGCGCATGCGCTGAGAGGAACCATTCCGAACTTCACCAAAGCAATCCATTAGTAAATTTCAACATACTCTAAGTGACTCTCTTAGGCGTCGGTCTGATAAGAATCCGTGGTTTGACAGGGTTAGTATGGCCGGTTGAGATAGGGCAAATTCGATATGTCTGAAAAGCCCAACGTTCTCCTCATCTCTACGGATCATTGGCCCGCTTCCCTGTTTGGGTTCGCGGGCCATCCCGCTGTTCAAACACCGACTTTGGATCAATTGGCAGCCAATGGTACGCGATTTACCAATACATATGCGGAGTGCCCGGTTTGCATTCCCGCTAGGCGGACGCTAATGACGGGGACCACGCCTCGTACCCATGGCGACCGGGTTTTCCAAGAGACCTTGCCCATGCCGGATCTGCCAACCATGGCGGACACCTTTCGGAATGCTGGATACCAGGCTTATGCGGTGGGAAAGTTGCATGTGTATCCGCAGCGAGATCGGATTGGGTTCGACGATGTCATACTGGATGAAGAAGGGCGCCAGATTTACGGTGTAGTGGACGACTACGAGCTGTTTCTAGGCGACCAAGGCTATGCGGGGCGTTTTTTCGAGCACTCGATGAGCAACAACGAGTATAGCTATCGCCCTTGGTTTTTTCCGGAAGAACTGCACGCGACGAATTGGGCTGCTAATCAAATGTGCCGGGTGATCAAGCGGCGCGATCCGAATCGCCCCTCCTTCTGGTACCTCTCTTTCCGCCACCCCCATCCGCCTCTGTTGCCGGTTCAGGACTATATCGATCTGTATCGGGATATGGGCGTGGAGATAGATATGCCTTTCAAGGGCAGTTGGACGGATGCCGAGGATCCCTGTTTCAGCCTTCAAGTCGATTTTGATCGGGGGAGCAAAATGACCCCCGAGCAAATCCGCGGGGCTCGATTAGCCTTCTATGCCCTATGCACACAGATTGATCATCAGCTTAGGCTGGTTATCGGCACGCTCCGAGAGGAGGGTTTGCTGGATAATACGATCATCTGTTTTACCTCGGACCATGGAGACATGCTGGGAAATCATGGCATGTGGGCCAAACGGCTATTCTTCGAAAACTCGGCCCACATCCCCATGCTGCTCATGGGCGTAAAAGGAGATGAACGCGTGGGCCATCACCGAATCGACGATCGTCTCGTTGGCTGGCAGGATGTAATGCCGACGTTGCTGGATCTAGCCGGTATCGATATACCCGAAACGGTCGACGGAATTTCCATGGTAGGGGATAAGAAGCGGGAGTTTTTCTACGGCGAAATCGATGAAGGCTCGCGAGCGACCCGTATGATTCACGATGGCCGGTTCAAGTTGATCTACTACGGAACAGGAAATCGGAAATTCCTCTTCGATCTGGAAAACGATCCAAATGAACTGGAAGATCTTTCCGCTTCGCCTGAACATGCGGAAACTCTGGAGCGATTGGAAACGTTGCTAATCGGCGAACTATACGGAGGCGATGAAAAGTGGGTACAAGCTGGAAAACTGGTGGGGGAGCCAGACAAGCCGTTCAAGCCTGGGCCGAATCGGTCCCTGACGAGCCAGCGGGGAGCCCATTGGCCGCCACCACCAGCCAGCAATATGCCCCAGATCGAGTGGTATTCGGCGGAGGATGACAAAGGCTAGAATCCGGTTTGGGAATCGCGGGAGCAACCCGCTCCTACGCATCGCTTCGGCGGCCCAAGCGGAGAGGCCAAATTAATGTAGAACAGGCATCCTGCCTGTTTCAATTCTTGGAACAATAGGCTAGAAGCCTGTCCTGCGATGGGTGGTCGCTCGGAGATCGACCGCTACCAGATTGAGAGTTTCGGAGGATCGAGCCCAGTCTTCGCCCGGCCCGCGATCCTCCCTGCCTTTGCGAGCGCTCGTGGTTGGTCGCGTGAGGCTCTCTACTTCAAGTACTTATCGTTAAGTTTCTTCACGGACCAGAGAAGCCCGCGGGTGACAAGATCAAGATAGCGATCATCGGCGACGGTTTCGTCATAATGGCCAATCGTGGTGCTGAATACCCGGCTATCGTAGTAGTTGTTGGTCCAAACGACAACGGCTTCAGCATCTTGAGCAGGAATGAGCTTCCCTTGGCGCCTGCGTTCCTTCTGGTGTTGAAAACCGGTTGCCAGAGCCTTTGCTCCTGGAAGGATCTGTACATTGTTATAGAGTTCTTCGTTTCCGGTTGCCCAGTCTTTGAGAACTTTCGTTACAGGGTGTTTTTTATTGGTAAAACTGATAGCGATAGGCTCCTTGGGCCCGTGTCCGCTAGATTGGATACCCAAATAATCGAACCAAAGACTGGCTTCTGTTCCAGTCTTGGTGGGCGTACGGTGGTCGCCTACGCGATAGCTATGCATGGCGCAGTGTAGATTGACGCCAGGGGTGCCGTTGCGGTGGGGGGCAAGAATCTCTTTAAGAACTGCGACATCGTCCATCTTAGCCGCGCATTCATCGTGGATCACCACGTCGTAACCGTGCGCGTAATTTGGGTTTCGGTAGAAGGCTAAAGGCGGATTATTAGTGTTATCTTTGCTATGCAATTGGTCGACGATGACGTGGGCGCGGGCCTCGATCCCTTTCTTTAGGATATTCTTCTGCGTTGCGTAGGAATGGCAGCAGCCCCCAGTAATCAGGAGAGCTCGAATCGGCTTTACGTCATTCTGAGCTTGGAGGGGTAGAGTGGAGAGAAATGCGGCGGCCAAAACAGCGATTGTCGCGGTATGGAGAAGAGATTTGTTTTTCATATGGGAGTCTGGAGAGTTACGGCCTAAAAGGCGGTGGTGGACAAGCCATAAGTTGCCAGATATCATTTCGCCCAGTTGCAAGTCATTGAATCGCTGGAGAATTCCCTTTCCGAGCGACAGAGAATCGACTAAACTCGCGGCATGACGAAAGAGGTAGCAGTGGCTCCTGATAAGGTCCTTTGCCTAGTTTCGACTCGTCGGGTCTTGGTGATGAATCGGATCCCTGTAGCTCATTTTCTAGCTGTTTTCCTGGTAGGATTCCTGTTTATTCCGCTGGTTCCAGCGGCGGAATTTTTCTATGGGGGAGACAAGGTCGATTGGCTTGAAGGGAAGGTGATTTATTCGACTCCGGATGTCGAAAACGCGGTTCTTAACGTGAAGTTGGAAGCCCGCGGAAATTTCCGCCGCATGCGAGAGAACTGATCATTTCCCCCTTATTGGCTCAATTTTCGGAAGTCGGAAGTCAAAGGCACGCCGTTCGCCGGGCTCGATAAGGTGAAGGTCGTGTCGCATTGCAACAAAGGTTGGAAGAGCTATGAGCCCTATATGTATACTGAGTACTTGGTCTACAAAACCTATAACATTCTGACTGACCTTAGTTTTCGAGTACGATTGCCTAGTATAGACTATTACAATACAAATACTAAGAAAGAGGAGGGTCAGTTCGGGGCGTTTTTTATCGAGGATGTGGATGCGATGGAAGATCGTTTATCAGTTAAGCAGGTAAAGGATAAATATATTCTGCCATCCCGGTACGATCATAGAAACTTATGTGTCGCGGAGATGTTTATGTTCATGATCGCCAATACCGATTTCAGCTTCTACGCGAGCGAGGATGAGTGTTGCCATAATGCCAAGGTATTTGCGCCAAAGAAAGAGGGTCATGGATTGTTCCCGGTACCCTACGACTTCGATATGTCTGGGTTGGTCAAGCCGCCCTATGCGAAACTGGATCCCAACTTCCAGATTTTTTCGGTAAAGTAGCGTCTCTACAGAGGAGTGAGCATCGACGAAGAGATTCTGGACGAAACGCTTAACCTCTATTTCTCGAAAAAAGACTAGATATACGATCTTTGGCGAAACTTCGGGTGCCTTAGCGAGAAAGATCGCGAGAACGCCAAGGCAAGGCTGTTTTGCACGATGATAACGACGCCAGCGACAACCACTGGTAGAATTAGCATGTTTTCCACAAGCGATTGATCGAGTTTGGCCCGGATCTTTAGATACACCCAAGTCACGGGAAGCATCACTTGTATTACTCCCAGAATGGCGAATAGAAGCTTTAACCCGTTTTCAATGTAGTTCGAACTCAGGTTCGAGAAAATCATTGTTTGGGAGAAGGAATTCGCCGATTCCCTAGCGTTGAACTCCGATCCTCCGCCAAACGGCATCAAATTCTGCAAACTCGGAAACGACCGCATCATGATAAGCAGCACGAGGAACACGAGCGCGTAATAAATAGTTAGTATGCCCAGCAGTTTTATGGCTGAGAGCGACCCAAGTCGTGAACCTAGCATCGTGCGTGACATCTTGGGAAGATAGTGACACAGAGGATCTTAGATGGCAACAGATTAAATCGCGGGTTTTTGTGGGTTGATTTTGTGGAGGCCCGAGACAGGCTGTTTCCCATGAAAGCTGCTTTGCCTCGACTAGCGATTCTACTTTTGCACGTTCTAGTCTTTTTTCCCGGTCTGTCTGCCGATTCGTCTCCTAATGTGATCCTTTTGATGGGAGATGACCATGGTTGGGACGAAGTGGCCTACAATGGGCATCCGTATTTGAAAACGCCGATATTGGATGACATGGCGTCTTCGGGATTGCGACTTGATAAGTTCTACACGGCATCGCCGGTTTGCTCCCCGACAAGAGGCAGCGTTATCACCGGTCGCCACCCCAATCGATACGGAACCTTTATGCCGAATTGGTCAACGCGTCCTGAAGAGATTGGAATAGCAAAGTTGCTCAAAGGAGCTGGCTATCGAACCGGGCATTTCGGGAAATGGCATTTGGGCCCGGTCAAGGCGAGCTCGCCGACGAATCCTGGGGCTTTTGGTTTCGATGAATGGCTGTCCCATGACAATTTTTTCGAGCTCGATCCAGTGCTCTCGAGAAACGGAGGCAAGCCGCGAAAATACCCGGGCGAGAGCAGTGAAATCGTCATCGACGAAACAATCCGCTTCATAGGCGAGACGGAGAAGAACACGCCATTTTTCGCGGTCGTTTGGTTTGGCTCTCCACATGAACCCTATATGGGTTTGCCCGAAGATCTGGCTCTTTACGATCAAATCCCCAGCCTGTTCAATGACCGCGAAGTTGGTCTGACGAGCTTGGAAACAGGTATGGCAACTACGCGCCCGCTTGGGGATGTGTTGCGAGAGCGCTATGCGGAAATCACTGCTATGGACAGAGCTATTGGCAAACTGCGCGACTACTTGAATGACGAGGGAAGGAGAGGCAATACGTTGCTTTGGTACTGCGGGGACAATGGTGTTCCCTCAAGCGGCAACGCAACCAATCCATTCAATGGTTTAAAGGGAGACGTATATGAAGGTGGAGTGAGGGTCCCGGGAGTGATCGAATGGCCAGACCGTATTCGAAAAAATCTTATATCGGATGTGAATACGGTAACGAGCGATATGCTTCCAACGCTTTGCGCATTGGCGGGAAAGGCTTTACCTGACAGGCCGCTGGATGGGATTAACTTGGTTTCGCTTCTTGATGGGAAAATGTCTAGTCGTCCTGAGCCGATCTATTTTTGGGAATACGATACCAACTGGGAGACGTCCACGAAGAGGAAACCCTATATCGAGCCGAGTCTCCAAGATGGAACGACGCCATTAGTGAAACAGATGGCTGGAAAGTACACTCGAAGTTTCGTCAATTTTCATCATCCGGAAATCCGAGACGCCGACTATGTCGGTCCCAAAGCTGTATTGGATAATCGATACAAGCTGGTAGTCGATGCGAAAAGAGATTCGGGAATCGAGCTATTCGATTTGGTGAATGATCCCTACGAGACCACGGATTTGTCCTCTGCCATGCCCTCCCTGGTTGAGCGTATGAAAGATCAGCTGAGGGAATGGCAGGACTCCGTTCTAAATAGTTTGACGGGAGCGGATTATTGACGGGAAATTCCGGGCTATTGCTAGCTTCGCTGTTGGTAGGGAGGACCGGCTCGGTCCTCCGTCTGTTGGAATTTCGGAGGATCGAGCCGATCATCCATGCTTTCAGGAGAGCGTCACTACTAGCTATCTGGATCTCAATTTGATAGCGAAACTAGTCTATCGCTACTTTGCCTTATCTTCCCCCTCGGTTCCCACGACCTCGAGTTCACCTAATTCTACGCGGGATTTGTCGGTAACTCGTTTTTTCACGAGCTCCCCCATGTTTTTGCCGAAGTAATTGCCGGCAACGAGGTTCATGTCCTTGAGGGCATCGCCAAAGGCCTGGCCTGTAGCCCGAATACTGTATCGAGTTGTCCAATGCAGGTGGATCTCGCCTTCGCGTAGCTTGCGGATATCGTAAGCCATAAGGACAATGAAATAGCGTTCCTCGTTGAGAAGATTCATTAGATAGCGTTCTTCGCTGGGACCAATGTCTCCTACGAAGGCCTCTTCCATGCCTATCAAATGGGCCATGAAATTAATCGAGCCTTGGTTGCCTTGCTGAATAGTGAAATTCTTGTTGATCTCGAATTGCATGTCCTGAATCGCGTTCAAGGCGCTGACATCGACGGATCCGCCTCCTGAGCTGGCTGAGGCGACAGCTCCATCGCCGAATCCGTAGTCCTCAAGCGAAGTGATTCCCTGCAGTTCTTCAAACGAGTCTTGCACGGAAGTGGCTCCGTAGTGGACGACTATCAGCAAATCCGCTTTTTGAGGATCTGGAACCGGCAGAAAATCCTGTTTTTGCAGGTGGGTAGCGATTTCCAGGACGAGCTCGCTAAAGCTCATGTTGTTCATGGCCGGATCATTGCGTGTACCTGGATGAAAGCGGCCTTTCATGAAAGCGTAGGTCAACACTTCCTTCGATGGATCCTGTTCGCGAGCGATTGAGAAGTCCTCGTGCGCCTTGGAGTTGACTACTACGAGGCTGGCGGCCCGGGATGGTACGCTTAAGGCGAGCGTAATCGTCAGGAATGCCAACAATGGGTTCAGCAGGATGTGGCGAAGATTCATCGAATAGTTGCTACAGCGTAAACGCTAGCGAGTTCCACTCAGTTACGATTCCCTGTTCGCGCCCACGTGCGCTCAGCTAGTTCTGGCTAAGGCGTTTGACTGGAGCATCGGCAAAAATAGTTCGAGCCTCTTCCAGTATTTCCATGATTCGGTCGGCATGTGGACTGTTGCTCAGGGCCTCCCGCATAGCTTTCTTATCGTGCGTCTTTACTGTATTGCCAGGAAACCAATGGGTGGCGTTTCCCAGCATGTTGTAACGCCACTTGCCGAAGTCAACGAGATCGACCGCCTTCGCCCAAGTCCACAAACGGACGGTGTCTTTGACGTTGATCCCTTGTGGTAGATCGCTCCACTCCGGTATCCCGATGTGCCAGGTTTCGAGCCAATCTTGACCGCATGTCTGAGCGACCTCTCTGTAGATGCTCTCTATGATAGGAGCGATGGTTTCCCTCGATCGGTCATAGTATTCCAGGGCTTGCACGTGTGTATCGAAATCGCTGGGACGAGCGGCTCCACAACTAATCGTGTGAACGTGTGGATTGGCCCAGCAAAAAAGATCGTTAAAGACCATGGGCTCAAGGGGCTGGCATAGCTGCTCCAATTTCTCTGGGGGGTTGTAGAGTCGCCCTCCCTTTTCGTTGGGGCTGATGATAATGACACCCATGTCTTTTTTGGCGGCCGCTTCGATTGCGGGTCCATTGAGTTGAGCGATCAGATACCAGTGAAGGTTTATGTATTCAAAATCTCCGCGCTCAATCGTTTCAATGATCTCCGCATTGGAACCATGCGTTGAAAAGCCGATATGCCTAGCCCGTCCTTCCTCTTTCAGTTTGTAGGCCTCTTCCAGACAGCCCCCGTCTCTCAGGGAAAATTCAATGAGTTCACGGTTATTCAATCCATGCAGACTTAGGAGATCAACGTAGTCCTGCTGCAGATACTTCATGGATTTTTCGAAGGTTTTTCGGAAGTTTTTGGGATCCTCCTCAGGAGCGGCTTTGGTTTGCAAGATGATCGATTGGCGATCGAAATTTTTTAGAGCAAAGCCCAATTGCATTTCGGAACTTCCGTAGCCACGAGCCGTTTCAATGTGATTAATGCCTAGCTCCATTGCTCGTTCGATTGTGCACTCGAGATTTTCTTGCCCCTCTTTGGGCACTTCATCCCAGGGAATGTCATCCCATTTATGCTGGTACCGCATGCCCCCGCAGGAGATGACCGGCATTTGCAGTTCAGTTTTACCAAATCGTTTGTACTTCATTGACGCGTGGAGGCTTGGAAAGCGGATTCATTCTGGAACGCAGGCAAGCTCGGGAAAAGCTCCTCGATCCTCGCCAAAAGACTGTTGGACTCCTCTTCGGTATAATCAATAATGCTAAGCATAAACCGAGCCCGGTTGTGCTCGGCTGTTATCAAATTCCCGATGTCGGAATCGGTCGCTTTTCTAACCGCGACCGCTATCCGCTCGTCGTCGAGATCATCGAGCAAGTTCGCTTCTCCTTGCATGGGTATAAAGTCTTGGACTCGGCGCGGGAATTCGGTCACTCGGCCTACCGATCGATCTTCCCTCTGTTGTAGCCCGTGATAAAAGCGGCCTAGGCCTTGGCGAAGTCTGACGTTCCTTATCAATCCCAGTTTTCCAGATCCCACGATTTCGCTAAAAGCGGTTCGTTGTACTCGAGGTTGCTCCCAACCGAAACTGGCAGCGTTGACGACAAGTTTCAGGAAAGCTTTGGGATCGTCGCTTTGAGCTTGGTCGGAGAAATGGGCCTCGAGATTCGTTAGCGAATCAGATTTGCGCTCGATCCCATTCCGAATGCGATTGACGGGGCGATTCATGGATCTCAGCTCGCCAAGAATTTGGCCTAAGATCGCCTCTTCCTCTTCGCGATTCTGCTTTTCTATTTTCCAATTGTTCAAGGAGAGGGCGACTAAAACGCCTCCGACAATCAACACGAACTCGCCGGTCGCATAAAGTAGGTACTTTAGAAAGCTTCCATCTCCAACGAGACGGCGTCTGATTCTGCGAAGCAGGCTAAACATAGATACTGTGGAAAGCCTTGTTCGCTATAGCGTAATGTCAACGCTGGCCCCAGAGCCAGAGCTTCTCGAAAGCGCGAATTGAACATGCGTGACGTCGCGCCAGCGCGAACTCTGGTTAGGCTGAATTTGGCTTCAACTAAAGTCTTTCGTCATGTAGGAAGCTCGCTTGCGAGCGACTCAAAGAGGTCCACTCCAGGGAAGCAATCGCTCGCGAGCGAGCTTCCTACACCAAACTAAAGGCGTATTCTAGTTAGGTTAGCTCGCATGTTTAGTCGCGTTAAGATCGCCCGTTACCCAATCTAGCTACAGATCGAGAGCAAGGAAGCCTTGGATAATGTTTTGCCATTTAGCCGAAGCGGCTTTTGCTTGGGCTGAGTGAACACTCTGAATCCGTACCCCTCCTTGAGGGCTCTCTTTTTGATATCATTGCTCCAGTTGGCTTTGGTCGCGGCGATTGCAGCCAAAGAACAGCCGAACGTAATTCCCTTCGCTGATAATGGCGGATTGAAGATGCTATACGATAACCGCCAGTACCCGCACGCGGTTACTTTGGGGGAGAAAATGCACGTCGTCTGGAGAGGGGAAGATGGGTTTCCCTATTGCGCTTATTACGACTTGCAGGCTCGCTCGTTTTCCGAACCAGTTTTATTGGTCGAGGGATTCGAGGACGAAATTGATGCCCGAAAATACAGGCAAGATCACCACTTCGCTCCCGTAATATGGTCGGATCAAGACGGATATCTGCATACCCTGTTTGGATGCCATCGGACGACCGGGATTCACTTGGTTTCTAAAAAGCCCGGCGATTCCACCCAATGGAGAAGAGGTATCGATTTTTCGGAGTCGATTTCCTATCCCAAGATTCATCGCATATACGACGATAAGACCCTAGTCTATACCCGATATTCGGGGCACCTGGGATTCTGGCAGTATCATGTTTCCAATGACGGTGGAAATACATGGCAAGGCGACGGACGCCCTGTCGTCAATTTGGGAGCGGAGCCGCAGGACGGGCTCCACGCAGCGTTTTCGGGTTCGTATAATACGACTGCAGTCAGTGAGGACGGTACACGGCTTCATGTGGCTTTTATTTGGAAAGTTGAAGATCCACTACACAACAAACGTTATGATGCATTCCTGAACGACCATCTGCAGCGCTACAACCTCTACTATCTCTACGTCGATCTCCTCACTGGCCGGGGTTACAACATAAATGGGGAGGAAATGGAATTGCCGGTGCGGAAGAAGGTGGCAGATGAGAAATGTCTGGTTTGGGACACTAAAGAGCGAGTGGCGGCTGTAGGCCCTTCCATATGCCTGAATGAGATGGATGAACCTGCGTTTTTGTTGCCAGTTTCGGAAGAAACGCCGACGGATAGCAGTTTCTATTTCGTCTCTCGAAAACAGGAGAAGTGGAGCAAAACGCGGATCACCAAAACGCTTCATCCATTTAACGCGAGCTGCTTGCAACTGGACGAACGGGGTGTCTATCGAGCGTTTATGATAACTGGCAGCGGCGAGAAAATCAAAAAAGAGGGTATGGACGAATACGGTTGGGGACAACGTGTTGAAGAATGGGTATCCGAAGATCAGGGCCGGTCTTGGGAACTTCGGAGCGACATAACACCGATACCAAGCATGCGTTACCAGAACATACAGTTTGTCTCTGATGCCCTGGAGCGAGAGCGGCAGGATCTTTTCTTATTTTATGGTTGGAGAGATCCGGATAGCCCGGGTGTTGGGTACCTTTGGGATTCCCGCGAATAACGCTAGAACGCTCATAGCACTATGTGCCATAATGGCACAATAACATCCTATTGAC
>CAZFUD010000097.1:0-14923 GCA_964521705.1 uncultured Opitutaceae bacterium
CGATGAAGCAAAGGACGTTGGACTCTCTCATTTAGTCGTTCCCTACGTGCATGAGGGAAATCGCCGAACTCTCGATGACTACAAGCGATTGGCAGAGAATTGCAATAAGGCAGCCGTTAAAGCCAAGAGCGCTGGCATCCAGCTCGCCTACCACAACCACGCCTTTGAATTCCAGCGCCTCAAAGGCAAGCAATCAGGCTACAAGATTTTAATGAACGAGTTTTCCGAAGACATGAAGTTCGAGGTCGACGTCTTCTGGGTTGCCGTCGCCGCCGAAGATCCGGTCAAACTCATTCGCAAGCTTAAGGGCCGCGTGTCGCAACTGCATCTGAAGGATTTAAAGAAAGGCCTGCAAACCCCTGAGTTCGGCAGAGTGCCTAATGATGCTTTTCAGGAGCTCGGTGACGGCGTTATCGATTGGGAACCCATCATTCGCGTGGCGAATACCGCCGGGGTCGACCATTGCCACGTGGAGCAAGATCAATCACCCCAACCCATCAAGAGCGTACAGCAAAGTATCCAACATCTGGCGACTTTGTAGAATCAAATAGCAGTGCGGGCTGGAAGCCTGTGCTACCTTTGCTTCCAGATTATATCGCGGAATAAAGCCGCTTCTGCAAAATCTAAAGGACTACACTCAACGTGCTTGCATGTTGTCAATTTCCACAAAGGTCCCTGGTTCGCTGACAAAGTCGAGTCGCAAGGCTTTGGCCGAGCCCGAATCCGGCAAGGTGAAAGAAGCTTTGGCAAAGTCTCCTGTGGGATTCACGGTAACCGGTCCCGCCAGTCGACGCGTCACTCCATTTCCATGATTCACCGAAAGCCAAACCAAGGTCGGTTCGGTAACCCGCATGGCAACAGCGAATGAGCCTCCTTGGTCGGCCAGGTCAGCATCGAGACCGCTTCGCACAATCGATCCCTTCCCTGCCGGAAGATGAAAGTCGAGAAATCCTTTGAAGCCGGCGATGTTGGAAAGTCCCGGATTAGCTTGCCATCCTTCAGTCTGCCATCCGCCGCAATCGAAAGTGAATAGCAGTTTTCCATCGTTGGCGTCACGATTGTTATAGCTCTCCCACTGGTCCGAAAGTCCATCGCCATCAGAATCTACCCGCAGATACTCGTATTCAGGATTCACTTTCCGCCACTTCTCTGGGCCATCATTTTGGAATGCTATCTCCGTGTCTGGCTCTTCGATTTCTCCCATATCGCCTTTAATGAGCCATCCATCCAACAGTGTCCTATGCTCCTCCAGTACGCCAGCAAACCTCGGATCATCGACGAGATTGTTCAATTGGTGAGGATCCCTCTGGACATCGTACAATTCTTCGGGGCGTCGTTCCCCAAAAAAGATTTCAGCCAATTTCGGTGAAAGCTTCCCCGAATCATAGAGCGTATGCAAAATTTGCGTATAAGGCTGGTGGTCTCGGTACTGCGGTTGAAGCAGAATGCGATCGAGTTTATAGTTGCGCGTGTATCGAAAACGCTCGGTTCGAATGGTACGCACTCGATCGATTGTGTGATCTAACCGATCCTTGGCGGAAGCCACAAACGATCTCGGCTGGAAATCGGAACCGAATAAATCCTGCCCTTCAAACCAATCGGGCTTTTCTATCCCAGCCCATGCGAGGGTCGTCGCCGACAAATCCAGAATGTCTACCAAATCATCGCGTACTTTTCCTTTGGTTACATATTTATCGGGGCCGCGAACGACAAAGGGAACGTGAAGTCCGCCTTCAGTAGGCATTTGCTTGTGGCGTACCAGATTGTTGGCCCCGTGATCTGAAACATAGACCACGATAGTATTCTCCCATAGTCCAGATTGCTTGAGCCCCTCGAGGACCCCACCAATGAAATCATCATCTTTGCGTATAGAGTCGTAGTGCTCGGCCACCACTTTTCGATAGAGCCTGTTCTGCGGGTAGTCCGCAGGCACGGTAACGGATTCGGGATCCGTCTTTCGATCGGCCGGAAAATTCCGAACATTATTTTTCCCTCCAGCAGTCTGGATTTGTCCATAGAAAGGCTGGTTGCTCTTGATCGTGTCCCACGGAATAGGCAAACGCTGCTTCTGTTCCATGGAATAAGTCGCGTTCTGATCCCAGATGAAATTGTAGTCAGTCTTGCCAAGGTTGAAGGTATAATACCCGCTTCCCTTCATAATTTGGGGTAGCAGCTTCAAGTTGCTAGGGTACTGGATTTTGCGGGGACCTCTGGAGGATCGGTGTTCGTGGGCCCCAAATCGGATCTGATTCTGTCCCATCATAACCGCTGATCGGCAAGCCGAACAAACTGGCGCTGGAACGTAGGCCCGGGAGAAAAGTGTTCCTTGAGCGGCCAGCGAATCGATATGCGGCGTATGGCCCGCATTGACCTCATCGCCGTAGCATCCCATCCAGGGAGAGGTGTCCTCAGCGAAAATCCACAGGATATTCGGCTTTTCCGCGGAAAATCCACTCGCCGCAAACACGAGGGCAAAGAACAAGGAGAGGGGCATACGATTAATCATACCCCAATTTACGCAGGTGGGAGGAAATTCGACAATGAAAGAATGGGGTAAGAAAAGTAGCACAGGCTTCCAGCCTGTGACCCAAACAGGCCAGTCGTCGTTCCCCGAGCCGGAACTATGCCCGGCGCGGCAGGATGCCTGTTCTACTCTTCTCTCAGCAATTCCTTCAGTTTGTAAGCTACAGCTTCCCCCTGGGCTCGAATGCCTTCAGAGTTGAAATGCACATTGCCCGGTCTAGTCCACCACTGTTCGTGGTGTCCAACCGTGAATGCGTACAAGTCGTTGACCGCAATATCCGGGTGTTCTCTCAAGACCTTTAAAGCGACCTGGTTGTAGCGTTTGGCATCACCCGCGTGTCGACCGCGCTCGCCTTCGGGAACGGGAGTAGTTAACGCGAAAACGATTTTCGCGCCCGGATGCTCTCGCTTGAGATAGGCAAATATGCCCCGCAAGTTTTGCTCGTATTCGGAAAGCGATGCCACTTGCTTGCCATTCTCCTTATCCAGCTTGGATCCATTGACCACGTATTTCAAATCGTGCAGTCCGACATTGACCTGAATCACGTCCCATTCATGCGTCCAGCGATCCTTGATTTTCCCGTCTCGCATCGTCTCGTGAAGCGTATCCATCTTCTCCATAAGCGAAGCTGAAAAACCCCCATTCACGTGCAATCGGTAAACATTGGCCTCCCCTTCCAGCAATCCTCGAACAATCGGAGTGTAGGCAATGGAAATCGAGTCCCCATAGATCAGCACATTCGGCAGAGCTGGATTATTCTCGATGTACAAAAAGGCCTTATTCTTGTCGTTCTCCTTGTTGCGCAAAGCGATACTGTACCAAGCTTCTTCGGCGGTTTGAGAGGCCGGGGCGAAGACCGCAGTAATAAGAACGATCAATGAGGTCGAAAGAAAACGGATCATGGTCCAAGAAAACGCTGCCGAACGGCAAAAGTCAATGGAACGGCCGCATCGTGTTTCTCCTTTTAAATTAATCGAATCCACCCTTCTATTTATCTCTATGCAGTTTCCCTCACGTATTCGCTATTCCCTCAGCCTAATTGGGTCCGCCCTGCTTGCCCTTTGCTTGCTAGCCCCTACCCGGACTGCCGCCCACGTTCACGGAGACGAGCCGCTCGCTCACGAAATGGTGGATGCCGCTAGGAATTTCATCAACTCGCTCGACGGTTCCCAGAGGAGAAAAGCGATGTTCGAGTTCGACGATCCCTACCGCGTTCAATGGGACTTCCTACCCGTGGCGATGATCAGCCGCAAAGGCGTTGCTCTGACAACGCTTTCCGATCGTCAAAAACGCTTAGCCTACCAGCTACTCGAATCAAGCGTGAGCAAGTCCGGCTATGAAAAGTTGGGCGATATTATCGATCTTGAACGCGTACTGTTTGAGCTCACAGGATCTGACATACGTGTTCCCGAGCTTTACCATGTCGTGTTGTACGGTGAGCCATCCGATCACGGTACTTGGGGTTGGCGATTCGAAGGGCATCACATCTCTCTCCATTTCACCATCGTCGATGGCGAACAAATTGCAGTAGCCCCACGCTTTTTGGGGACCAATCCCGCCCATGTTAAAGAAGGCGATCGCAAAGGGCTCCGCGTCCTAGGAGAAGAGGAGGATCTTGCCCGCGAGCTCATGAAGTCGTTCGACGAAAGACAACAACGCCTGGCCCACTTCCAAAGTATCGCCTATCCGGAAATCGTCACCAATCGAGCAACCGAGGTCGGACCGCTGGCGCCCGTGGGCATTCGGGCGGCCCACATGTATTCCTTTCAGAAAGCTCTCTTGGAAAAACTCATCTACACCTACGCAGCCACCATGTCCTTGGAACTGGCCAAAAAGCGGCTTCAAAAGATCCAAGATAACGGATTCGGCGAGATTCGCTTTGGCTGGGCAGGTGGAATTGAACCCGGTGAACCACACTACTACCGAATTCAAGGACCCACTTTTCTAATCGAATACGACAACGTGCAAAACAAGGCCAATCACGCCCATACTGTTTGGCGCGATTTCAACGGCGACTTCGGGCGCGATATTCTCAAGGAGCACTATTTGAATCACGGGCATTAGGGCTGAGGCAGGCGTCCTGGCAGATTCTGATTAAGATTAACGCAACGTTTCTCTACAGGTAGGGAGGACCGGCTCGGTCCTCCAAAAGTAACGCGATCATTTAGGTCGCGCATTGCAACCCGCAAAATACTATACGCGGTCTAAAGGCTCGCGCTACTTTCAGAGCCTGCAAAAAGGCGCTTATTACCGACGAGCCGACAAACGATTGTACTGGACTTCGGTAATCCAGCTCAGATCGTCCCAATAGCCTGTATCGTTGGGTTGCGGAAGGCCACGAGTCGTTCGTCCACGACAAATGATCTCAGTGATTTTCCGCTCTAACTCATTTGCGATCGCAAGATTCTTCGCGTACACATTCCTCTCCTCCCCAGGGTCCTTTTTCAAATTGTATAATTCGTGGCCCAGACCGCCATGCGGCATAATCAGCTTCCAATCTTCTTCCGTCACTGAAAATCGCCCTTTCATGGCGTGGTTGATGAGTGGATACCGTTTATACTTAGACTTGAGATCGCGAAGAACCGAATAAAAGCTTTGGCTGTCCTCGCCAGCCTCATAGGGCAGTTGAGCGCCAATCATATCGGCGATGCTGCCAAGAAGATCTACTTGTCCAACCAATCCGTTCCAACTTCGGCCTGGCTCGGCGATTCCGCCAGGCCAGCGAATGAAAAATGGAACGCGATGCCCACCCTCGTAAACCGAGCGTTTTCCCTCTTTGTAAATGCCACTGCTATCGTGGTTGAAATCCTCAATACGTTCCACCCACGATCTTTCTGGGCCGTTGTCACTGCTGAAAAAGACCATGGTGTTCTCATCGATTCCATTCTCTTCGAGAAAATCCAAGATACGGCCAACATGGTGATCGGTCTCCACCATGAACTCCCCATACGCGCCCGCATTGCCTTCTCCCCAAAATTCTGGGCGAGGAGCGACGGGATAGTGCGGCGAGGTGAAAGGCAAGTAGAGGAAAAACGGTTTTCCGTCTCTGGCATCGTCCAGCTTTCCCTTCATCCACTCAATGCCTTTATCCGTAAAGCGCTGCAGGCACTCCGTATCCACAAAATCCGGCGCTACTTCGATTGCAGCTGCTCCGTGGAGAGCTTTCGCTTCTTCGGGCGTTTCAAAATACGGCGGTTTAATCCGGTAATCCATATGCCGCTCATTCGGCTTTTTAGCAGTATACAAAGTTGGCGGGACTCCTGCATGACGCCCTTCAATCCAGGCCAAATAGCCATAATTTAGCGAAGCCGGGATCCCATAGAAATAATCGAAGCCAACATCCAAGGGCATATCCTTGATGGGCTCATCGAAATCGCGATTTCCCATTTCACCTGGAATATCCATTCCCAAATGCCATTTGCCTACCATGGCCGTGTTATAGCCATTTTCCTGAAGCAAGGAGGCGATTGTCATGCGGTCGTTATCTATCAAAGCTGGTGTATCCGCGCCTTGAACACCCGTCTTCAATCGCGTCCGCCAGCTATAGCGACCCGTCAGCAATCCGTAGCGGGACGGTGTACACACGGAATCCGAAGAGTGTCCATTCGTGAAGCTGACCCCCTCTTTCGCCAGCTTATCCAGGTTAGGCGTCTCGAACTTGGCCTCTGGATTAAGGAAGCTGGAATCTCCGAATCCCTGATCATCCGTGTAGATTAGTATGATGTTCGGACGTTGCGTTTGAGCGACAATGGAAGACAGGAGCAAGGTGATTAAGACGTAAGCTGTATAGTTCTTCATTGGATCTAATAAATGGAAAATTGAGAGAACAGTTGATGGAAGGGATTTTATTAAACATCGCGACTAGGTCGCTGGATCCCTCACTATTACGTCAGGCCAGATCACCGCTTCGCATCGGCAAGTTCGAAAGCTTTGGGTATTGAGCGAGAATATAAAATAATGCCCTCAGCAAAACCGAGAATCCCGCCCCGAAACCTGGTGAGGTGTCTAGAAAGTTCACGAACGATGTTAAAACAAATTATCAATTGTTCGGATCGACCAGATTTCTCCAATCAGAATAAGTCGGACGGCGCTCGGAATAGCGCTGGCCTTTTACCGTGGGAGCAGGAGGCGTTTCTTGCAAGAAGGCTTGCAGTTTCTCGCGAACGACTTCCGCCCGCTCGCCCGCTTCCCCGATGGCCAAGTCGTTGGCTTCCTTCAAATCCTTGGGCACTTCGTAGAACCGTCCATCTCGGTAGAGCTTGAATCTCTCTGTCCGGGCAAATTGAGCGGGCGTCTTATTCCAGTACGGCTGATAATGAGTGAATACCCACTCGCGAGGATTACCGGCCTCCCCTTTCAATCGGGGATAGAAACTGCGCCCGTCTATGGGGTCGCTGTCGCCAAGTTCTACCCCAGCCGCCTCAGCCAAGGTAGCGTAGAAATCCGTAAAATCTATCAGGTCGTCCGGCGCCTGCCCTCCTGGAGTTTGCCCTTTCCAATATGCGACGAAAGGAACATGAGTACCCATGTTAGTCGGCCCACCCTTCCCGCCTTTGACATCCATTCCTTTCCAGCGGGAAACGATCGGGGTGCCCGTACCATTGTCCGCAGTGAAGAGAATAATAGTGTTTTCAGCGATACCTAGAGCTTCCGTCTTGTCGACAATCTTGCCGATTATCTTATCCATGTAATTCACCATGGATACAAAATGCTCCTTATTGCGGGGCCGATCCCACTCATTGGCAGTCGCCTTTGGGGCATCGCCAATGGTGTCTGGCGTAGGTACGAACGGATCGTGAACAAGGACCATCGGATAGTAGGCAAAAAATGGCGTGTCCCGATTGCGTTCCATGAATTCGCACAAGTAGTCGCTCATCTGGTCCGGCCCATAGGCCCCCGCGTTTTCTTCCTTGGTGATGAACTTGCCGTTCGTTTCAATTGGAGGATTCCAAAACCGTTCGCCCCCAATCTTACCACTCTTGCCCGTGGTCAATTGCCAGAGAAAATATTCATGAAATCCCGCTTTCACCGGGCGCGAATTATCGTCATGCCCGGGCATTAAGTTATACAGGCCATTGAGCTGCCATTTTCCGACTATCACGGTCCAGTAGCCCGCTTCTTGCATCAGATGGCCAAAGGTTTTATCATTCGGATTCAAGTAGCCGAAATGCGTGTAATTGCGAAAATTATACTGGCCCGTCATGAGTTTAACTCGAGAGGGCGTACAGATAGGCGTAGAGAAGCAATTTTTGAAACGTAGGCCTTTAGAAGCCATATCATCGATTCGAGGCGTCTCGTAGTCCTCCGCCCCGTAGCAACCTATGGCCTCCCAGCTCACATCATCTGCCATTATAAGAACCACGTTGGGCTGATCTACGGGATCGCGCGGCGGTTCGCCCTGCGCGGAAAACCCAATTGCTAAAGCGATTAGAGAAACGATACGCTTGGGGGAAAACGCTTTCATGGAGACATATAAGAATAAGAAAGATGAAAAGATCGATCCCTTTTTCACGGCCCACGTTCTTAGAATGCTCTTATCAAACTGGATCTCTATCCATCTGCCAAATCGCAAGGATCAGCTAACTCTCCTCGTTGAGGATCGGGATATCCTATTAGATTGGGACAAGGCGGAGTGCTTTTCTGGCCCGCAGCCGAAATAATGTGGATGCAAGAAAGACCGGCTCGATCCTCCAAGATAACTTCTGTCGAAGGGAGGACCAAACCGGTCCTCCCTACCAATCGCGTAACTTCTCACATGGGATCGAGTGAAGGGTCCCCAATCGCTCGAGCTAGTTGTCCATGCCGACAACAATCGATTCGCTAAACTTGAATTCGCCAGTGAAAGCGTCGTAGTACTTGAAAATCACGTGAGGATGCGGATAAGCTATCCAACGGGTGTCGCCTCGTTGTATTGGACTGTTGAAGACGTTATTTACTTGCACCACGCAGTAGTGGGGATGCGTCCGGTCCCGGCGTGGAGTATCCGGATAGACGTAGGTCGACCAGCGGATTTCACACTCGCGCGGGCCATACTTGAACTTTCCATTGATTGGACGATTTCCCTCATCGTCTACGGGAACATGGTTAACAGAATTCCCTGGACCCGAGGCGAATTCCCAAACGTTGTTCAGCACTTTGATGGCGAAAGAATTGTGCAAATCGCCCGTCAGCATGAAAAATTGCTTGGGGCTATTGGCCTCGAAGAAATCGATAAGGCCCTCGCGTTCCTCCAAGAAGACTGTCCAGGCATCATCCTTTTTGAGCTTCGTATTGAAGTCGGTTCCACCACCACTTCCCACGTGGGGAACCATGAAGTCTACGCTGGAAGCCATGAAAAAGAAGTCCGCGTCCGAGTTACTAATGGTGTCTTTCAACCACTGAAGCTGCTGCTTGCCCAAAATAGTAGCCCCCGGTTTATCCGGATTGTCGACATCGTGCAGCGATCGATGAGATCGCGTATCGAGCATGAAAAATTCGCAATTAGCTACCCGAAACGAACCGTAAGAACGCCGACCAACAGAGTAATTCGCTTCCCCGTCGGCACGACCCGCGGGCGAAATCTTTAGGCGATTGCGGTCGACCACCTCGACAATATCATAAACGCCGGCATTGGGATCGCCCGGAATTTGATCCAAATCCATCGCTTGAATACCGTCAGTTGGCTTGCCCCAGTGAACCACCAGGTTGGCATGGTCCTTAAGGTCCATGGTCGAGAAATTAGCGTTGGGATCGAAGAGGATGTCGCTCTCCTCCTGGAATCTTCCCACGCCAAAACGGGCCGGCACATCGTGCGCAACCGGATAGGCCCAACCTAGATAGTCGAACCAGGCTCGAACCGCCGTATCGCGGAAAACAGCCCGACGATCCACGTAACCAACCTCACCAGTACCATAAATATCATTGAGCAGCTCATGGTCGTCAAAGGTGTAGAAGCTGGGAACCTTGCTATGCCATTCCATCATGTTACGGCCTCGATACATGTAGGTCTTGTAGTTTTCCCAGACGCCGACGATCGGAGGCGCCAAGTCCACTATTTCCGGATTGGGATCTTGGTCTTCTAAACGGGCTTGAGCTCGCCAGGCATGAACCGGAAAATCGCGGTCCTCCTCGTAGAGCCAATCCCCGTTCATGATCGCGAAATGAACGTCGTCCGCGACCTGCTCATTAAGAGTATCGTATATCGGCATGCTTGGACCCATGCTGCTCTGCCAGGCTTGATTAACGCAGGAAACGAATTCGAACTGGAAATTGAAAAGCCCCTTCGGATTGTGCTCCTCGTCGATAAAGTCTTCCGTGCTCGGTAGCGTTTTGAAGGTTCCACCAAGGCCTTTATCCACCGTGTAATAGTAAAGTGTATCTGGATACAGATTTGTAAGCGTAATTATAGCCGTGTTATCGTCCTCGAGTTTCGTTTCCACATACTCGGACATCATAAGCTGTTTAAGACGCTCTGTCCCGTAGTTGACGGCAACCTCTCCCGGAACGTTCGTGCGCACCCAGATACTCATGGTTGTCGCCCCAGGCCGCCCTAGAATTGGACCATGGGTGACCTTTAAATCGATTCGCGACTTATCGGCTACAGCAGGCAGCGTAATCAGGAAACAGAGAGATAGAAGGGGGAGGATTTTCATAATCATAGGTTTAAACAGATGCTTGAACCAAAGGCCAAGCGAATATCGCGGTTTGGAGGGATTGGAGACAATTGAGCGCGATACGCCTCAGTAGCGATCCCGCAGCTATACATAAATGCCGAATCTAGATGGAGTCGATTGTAGGAGCGGATTTATCCCGCGATTTCAAAACTGGATGCATTAGATTCATCGCGGGATAAACCCGCTCCTACAGGCAGCCAATAACCGTGAATTTCTCACCAATACCTTTATGCCAAACCACCGTGATACTCTTTTTGGTAAGGTTACCGAAAAGAGTGGATTGGTCGATTGGACGCACCTCTCTGGCCTAATCGGCTTTTCCTCGAAGAAAGTGTTGGCTGAAGCGCTGCCCTACTCAATCAATCCAATCGATTTGAGGCCAATCGCCCCTGATGTAGTCCTGTTCGGGGCCAGGTGTGCTACGGCCGTTTTTCACGTACTCCACGGCAAGAGCAGTGAGCTCAGCGACGATATCGGGCCGCTCGCTGGCCAGATTCTGAGATTCCGCGATGTCCAACCTCAAGTTATAAAGTTGGCGCTCTCCCGTATCAAAAAGTCTCTGTTCTAGCGTATTGGCGTATGCCTCGGCTCGTCGACCGGACTTAACTGCGTAATTGTTTCCTCCTGAACCGCTATGGAGCAATAGCTTCCAATCGCCGCGCCTAATGGCGAACTGGCCAAGGCTGGAATGATGAACGATTGCGTGCGACTCTCTGTAGGCAGCATCGCCCCCTTTTAGCAGAGGCAAAGCTGTGATGCTGTCGACAGCTTGGCTATCGGGTAATTCTACTTGGAGCAAATCCGCGAATGTCGCCATCATATCGACCAAGCAAAAAGGATCCGAATTTGCCGATCCAGCTCTAATAGCCCGCGGCCAGCGGGCGATGAACGGAACGCGATGGCCACCTTCCCAGTTATCCCGTTTGGACCCGAGCAGCAAACCTGAACCGTCGTGACCTGTATTCTGCAAGCGGCTGTACATATTCGTCTCCGGACCATTATCACTAGTAACAATCAAGAGCGTGTTATCCGCCAATCTTAGATCGGACAAAGCTTGCATGACTCGGCCCACATGATGATCCACCTCCACCACAAAATCTCCGTAGATATCCAGACCGCTCGTTCCAATAAAGGCATCGGCAGGAACATGCGGCGTATGGGGGGAGTTCAAGGGCGCATAGGCGAAGAATGGTTCATTGCGATGCTCTCCGACGAACTCGATCGTCTTGTCGATAATTTCACTCGTCACGTATTTGTGCCGCCATCCCTTTGTAGCGGGCCCAGGGCGACCACCTTTGTCCTCGAATTCCAGCATCGAAGTGGGAAGCTCCACTACCCGATCGTTTTCGATAAACACATAGGGCGGCATGTCTAGCGAGGCCGAGATACCGAAAAAATAGTCGAAGCCATTTGATGTCGGTGTAGTTTCGATACGCTTGGAAAAGTCCACTCCATCCCACTTCTGACGCATGGCATATTCTTGATCGCCTCGATGGGGGCGATTCCATTCCATGCCCAAATGCCATTTACCTATACAGGCGGTCGCGTAGCCGCTTTGCTTGAACAGATTTCCTAAAGTCATCCTGTCCGGTTCGATGAGCGGTAGAGAGAACCCTCCGAGAACGCCACTTTTCAATTCCGTGCGCCAACTATAACGCCCAGTCAGCAAGGAGTACCGAGACGGCGTGCAAACAGCGGAAGCTGAGTGAGCATCCGTCATCTGGATACCCTCAGAGGCAAGACGATCCATATTGGGCGTTCGAATACGCGATTCCGGATTGTAGCTACTCACATCACCGTAGCCTAGATCGTCCGCGAAAATCAGGATGACATTGGGACGAGCGTTCTCTCGCCCTACCACTAAACATTGAAGCTGTAGACATAAGCCTGCAGCTAAAATGATCTGGCAAATTGATTTCAGCATTGAGAGCTGAATCGAAACCTAGAGTCTTTCGACAACCGCGTAGTACGAGCTGACGGAATCACTAGAGCCATTTCCAGTCATAAATACGCCGCGCAACTTGAAGTCGCCCGGTTTAAGATCAACAGTAAACGTTACACTTTCCGCATTCTTGCCAATCGGCTTTTCTCCGTAGAAATCCGCGACATTCAACGAGGCTCGATTAAACTTGAAGGCTTTGCCCGGTGTTTCTCGAAAAGTTTCCAAGCCCGGCACGGGATCACCAGGCTCCAAGCCCTCGTTGATCCCTCGAGACAACTCCTGGGGCCAGCGTCGAAGCGAAATCTTATAAGTACCCGCTTGCTCAACACGCACAGCCCAGTGGCCAACACCTCCTTGTCCGCGACGGATGTGCCCCTGGTTCCAAGGCGATGTCCCATCGTCAGTCAACCAATCGTGACTCGTTAGTTGCGTGGGGTTTTCCGCGTCGTTGCCGAGAACCGGTCGCTCATCGATGACGAAACTCGGGGAAATGCTGTCCCACCATTTATCATAGGCATCTCTTAATCCTTCAACCGTTTCCGGATTTCGTTTGGAGATATCCGTTTTCTGTTCCGGATCCGCTTCAATGTCGTAGAGCTCCTTGCCATTGATCAGGCGCCAGCGATCGGTCATAATCGAGGACTTTCGCCACTTGATAGGATCGCGAACGCGCTGAGAATCGGTAATGACTACTCGGTCTGGCCAAGGCGTGGGCGTTCCATAAAGCAACGGAGACAGAGTCCGACCATCGAAGCTGTAGTCCATCGGTCCGACCAATCCACATAGGTCGATAAGCGTGGGCAGAATATCAATGTGAGCAGTCAACGTATCCACATCGCGACCACCGTCGAGATTGCCCTCGGGCCAATGCATGAAGAATGGAACGCGATGGCCTCCATCGTATTCACTGCCTTTCTTACCGCGCATACCCCCACTAAATAGATTTTCGCCACTCGCCGTACCATTATCCGTTGTGAAAATGAATAGGGTATTTTCTGACAATCCCTCCTCTTCGAGCCATTCTCTCAGAGTTCCGACGTTCTCATCGATATT
The DNA here is from genome assembly GCA_964521705.1 of uncultured Opitutaceae bacterium. Taxonomy (GTDB): domain Bacteria; phylum Verrucomicrobiota; class Verrucomicrobiia; order Opitutales; family Opitutaceae; genus Pelagisphaera. The sequence goes on from CAZFUD010000097.1 coordinate 13,172, forward strand.
TTCGATCATCCCATAGAAGATCGCTTCCCGCTCAGACATCCCGTGCTCCAAGTAGGGCTTCCAATACTTGTCCGGGCAATTGAATGGGCTATGGGGAGCATTCGTGCAAATGTAGGCAAAGAACGGATTGTCGTTTTTGACACTCGACTTAATAAAGCGCTTGGCTTCATCGAAATAGACATCAGTGCAGTAGCCTTTGTATTTCCTTGGCTTGCTGTTGTGCCAATAGGTGTCGTCGAAATAAGAGTTGTCCCAATAGTCTGGAGTCTGGCCTACGCCTCCACCCCCATGGCGCACCACTTCCGAAAAACCTCGATCCTCTGGTCGGTACGGATAATTGTCGCCTAGGTGCCATTTCCCGAACATCCCTGTCTCGTATCCATTATCCAGGAATGCTTGACCCAAAGTCATTTCACCAACTCTCAGGAAAGAACGGCCCATGATCGTATGCCAAGGACCTGCGCGGTTCGTGTAATGCCCGCTCATCAGAGCGCCTCGAGTTGGAGCGCAGGTTGGGGTGACGTGATAGTCCGTCAATCGCACCGAGTCGCCGTGCAAAGCATCGAGCGAAGGCGTCTTTATGATTGGGTTGCCGAGGGCCGCGATGTCACCGTAGCCCTGGTCATCAGTGATGACCAATATCACGTTGGGGGCGTCCGCCGACGCGACGTTAGCTAATAAGGTGGTAAGAATTGCGGCTGAAAATCCGGTTTTGAGCCATTTTTTGAGGTACATGCTCCTATTCGATAAAACTCTTTCGTCCGAGCGCAAAACATTCCTACCGAGATTTGGAAAACACTAGCAGGCACGGCATTGGTCCACGAACTTTCGACTCCGAATTGAATCGCAGCCTAACGGTTAGATCTACCGGCGACGAAACGCTGTCCGGTATAATGAATGGCCATTTCTATTTTTCCAAAAAAATCACCTAACCATGTTCGCTTTACCAGCGAGCAGAGCGCCGTTGGCAACCACATTTTCTCCAGATGCAGCTTTAAATATTGAGCAATCTTTCAGTGTTGCGGCTAGGCAAGTTCTCTCGATCTCATTTTGCATCGATTCAAAATACCCGGGAAACCTCAGAGTGCCTCCTCCGACCACAACATGCGAAGGGTTGAGTAAACTTATGACTCCTGAGATGACACCTCCAAGGGCCTGCCCAGCATTATTCACAGCTGAAATATACTTTTGGTCCCCATGTAATACTCTCGATGTAATTTCTTCTGGGCTAGCGCCTAGTTTTGAAATGATGTACCGCCCCCCTGCAATTTTATCTAATCTCGTGGACTCACCATCTTCGTTTATCGGGAAATAACCAAGCTCTCCGGCGAATCCGCTCACTCCACTAAATGGTTTTCCATTTATTGCGACCGAAGCACCTATAGTCGTTCCAGCCATTGTAAAAAGACACGTAGTATTAGGTGGTAAATAGGTTAAAGCATCAATTAATCCTGCATCCACATCATTCAGCAAAGATGTAGGAATTCCAGGGATTCCAATGGTTGATCCATCAGTTTTGCTGAAATTCGGCAAATCATCGCACTGGATTATTTGAGGTGGTTGAAGCAGCCCAGGAACAGCGATTCCTATTGTGTCGGGGTGTATACATCGCCTAGCACAATAATCCTCTATTTTTCGCGATAACATTTCAGGAGTAAATCCCGGACCCGATGGGCTCTGTTCTGAAACCAAATGACCATTTAAGCTAGCGATAATACGAAGCTTCGAGCCACCTAAATCCACTCCAACATT
>CAZFUD010000098.1:0-14835 GCA_964521705.1 uncultured Opitutaceae bacterium
ATAAGGGTCAGCAACTCAGCGCCAACCGCCCCGGTAGCCCCAACTATGCCAACTTTATATGCCATTGAAATGCATTCTCAACTATTGTGTTATCCCTATACTTGTGTAGCTTGCTTCGAAATGAATGTCGAATCTAGACTTCGAAATCGCGCATTCGCCTCCAGTTCAATTGAAATAAGAAATGCTCTCCGAATTTAAAGAGCGCTACACGCATAAGGCCCGATCCTTGAATATCAAGCCCTCAGCGCGAAGACTCTTCGTTTCTATCGAGCGACAGATCTGCTGGCTTGATTGCGACAACGATCCACTGGCTCGAATTTTCCGAGTATCGACCGGCGTAAAACCACCCTCTAATAAGGAAGGTTCCCATGGGACCCCGATGGGATTGCATTGCATCCAGGAAAAAATTGGAGAGGGAAGTCGCGTCGGAACCGTATTCAAAGGGAGAGTTCCCATTGGCAAGCAATACGCTGAGCTAAATCCAAACGAGCAGGAAGCCAATCTGATCACCTCTCGCATCCTCTGGCTCTCCGGCTTGGAGCCCGGCTACAATCAAGGGCTCGGCCATGATAGCCTCGACCGCTATATCTACTTCCACGGCACAAATCATGAGGATAAGATTGGCGAACCATCCAGCGGCGGCTGCATCCAACTTCTCAACACAGAAATGATTGAACTCTTCGATCTCGCAACCGAGGGCGATCACGTATACATCTCATAGATTCCCTAAGGGGCGCTTTTGATTCGAAGTTCGAGAACTGAAAACGAATGACTAAACGGTTCCCGCGACCCAACATGGTATTCAGTCAAGTATGATATCGCCCAACGACGGAGCCGAAAGCCGATACTCCTCAAAGACGCTGGAATCTCTTGTTTCTCGAGTATTCGAGCCATCTGGCTGGCTGCAGACCGCCTTGGATCTTGAACACAGGCCCCAACAGGCGCAAATGGCTAAAGCCGTTTGCAATTCAATGTCGAAGGACTCGCCTTTGATCTTCGAAGCAGGTACCGGGGTTGGAAAAAGTCTCGCCTACCTAATACCGGGAATCATTCATTCTTCAGAGAGTAAACGCCCTTGTATTGTTTCGTCTAATACAATTTCGCTTCAGGAGCAAATCGAAGAAAAGGACCTTACCATCTGTCGCCAACTATTCAAGTTCATTCCCGAACTGGAACCGTATTCGGAATTCAATTCCGTAGTTCTCGTTGGCAAAGGGAATTACCTCTGCCCCACTCGTCTAGCTAATGCCATAACCAACAAAACCGAATTATTTCCGAACGAAGAACTTGATGAACTCCATCGAATTCAAAAATGGTCGATCTCAACCGACACCGGTTTGAGACAGGAGCTCGATCCGGCTCCCAATTTCGATGTTTGGGAAATGGTTAACGCCGAAGGTTCCGCCTGCAACCGAAAGAACTGCGATCCGCGAACCTGCTACTACCAAAAATCGCGTGTCGAAATGCGAAAAGCTCAGGTTGTCGTCGTAAACCATAGCCTGCTGTTCGCCCTGATAAATGCTGGCGGCCTATCTCCCAATGCGAAAGGAATTTTGCTTCCCGACGACTTTCTGGTTGTGGACGAAGCGCATACCGCCGCTGATGTGGCGACCGAGCACTTTGGGTCTCGAATCAGCTCCTATGGTTTGGCCCGGCAACTGAAAGGCTTATTCAATCCGAAGCGGAAATCCGGCATCGTCCGAAAATGGTGCCATCCCAAGCAGCTGCAGCAAATCGTCGAGGCTCAAGAGGCGTCCCAGGAATTCTTCAGCTACCTGGCTGCTACTCGCCTAGAAAAGAGGCCCATCGCCCGGATATCGGAACCTGATTGGACTGACGCCTCGCTACTCCCACCCCTAAAGGCCGTCGTCCAAATAATGGATACCGTTCTATCTAGGATTGAGGATGGTCCAATGCATGACGAAATAAAGGATCAACGGACTCGAATACACGGCTACTACTCAGGGATAAGGCAGTTTGTCGATCTCTCTGAAGAAGACCACGTACATTGGATTGAGAGAACGGGTCGACGAAAGCAGATAGTCACGCTTAGAACCGCGCCCGTCAACGTGGCCCCCTACCTCAAAGAAGCCCTTTTTTCCGATAGCAGATCCGTTATCCTAACGAGCGCTAGCTTGTTTATCGCAAAGGACCTGAATCCATTTCAAAAGCGAATTGGGGCGGAAGGCGAGCGAGCCGAACTCGTCGAATCCCCTTTCGATTATGAAAACAATACCCGGATATATGTCGCCAGCGATATCCCCTCGCCCACAGCCGAGAATTCTAACCAATCCATCGAAGCGGTTATAGACTATCTTTGGTTCTGCATTAACAAAAACATTGGCGGCACACTAGCCTTGTTTACCAGCTATTCTGATCTTCGCAAAGCAGGAGACGCTCTCGAAAATCGAATCACTCACTCCGGTCGCGAGTTCTTTTCCCAAGGGGATGGCATGAGCCGCTCTGAAATGGCGAACCGTTTTCGGGAATCCGGTAACGGTGTACTTTTCGGAACAGACAGCTTTTGGACTGGAGTGGACGTTCCTGGCAACTCTCTCTCGCAGGTGATTATCACCAAGCTTCCATTCGACGTGCCGACCCATCCGATTACGGAAGCGAAATCCGAGTATATTAAGGAAAATGGAGGGAACCCTTTCGCGGAACTGACTTTGCCCGACGCTCTAATAAAATTCCGCCAAGGCATTGGCCGCCTAATCAGAAAAAAGGATGATAAGGGGATCATATCGATCCTCGATTCGCGTATACTCAGCAAATCCTATGGCAGGCGTTTTCTTCAAAGCTTGCCTAAGGGCAAATTCATTCGAATGAGCAAATCGGATCGCGAAACCCGATTTTGCAATATGAATGTAACATTGCCCCCTTTACATCGTCGCTTTCCATCATCCTCATAAACTCGGGCCTAGCGTATTTGTCGCGGGTATACGAGTAATGGCGCCAAACAATTTCCAAAGACTACTCAAGAGAGCCGGACGCAAATGAATGTTTGGAAACGCTAATTAAGGAAAACGGTCCTTGAGAAGCCCTCGAACAAATTGAAAAATTCCCCTTGGATTCTACAATGGAGTAATCCGAAACGGGACTTGACTTAGATTCCGCTCCAACTTTCCTCCCATCTATTCGGTCGCCAGGGTAGCTCAGTGGTAGAGCAGGAGACTCATAAGCTCTTGGTCGGCAGTTCAAATCTGCCCCTTGGCACCACTCTTAGCTCTCTGGGCCAAGCGCCATCGACGCCGCGCCGAGCATTTCTGAGTCCGGCGGGAAAATCTCTTCTTGGTTTTTCGAGAATGGAAAGTCCTGTAACGGACGCGCGATGCCGAAACCAAAAACCTATAAGGCTAATTCGCCTTGAGCGTAACGTTTCTGGGCTTCTTTGAGATGCGTTTTCATTTCCATCTTTTCAAGAATTGAAAACAGCGCAGACGGGTCCACATTGCCATCGGGAATCGAATCCGGACCGCAATCCGGATCGAAAGCGATGATCTTCCTGTTGATCTTCAATTGCTCGATCATGGTCGGAAGAATCTCTCGAAACCTAATGGGTTTCAATTCCACCGCATTTCTTGTTACGCCATCCAGATTCCCATACTCATTGAGCCACTTCGCGGCAGTTTTCGGTCCTACTCCAGGAACACCGGGGATATTATCGGATGTGTCGCCTATCAAAGAGAGGTAGTCTGGGATTTGATCTGTCGTCACCCCGAATTTCTCTTTAACGCCTTCCGGATCGAGGATCCGCCAGCCTAGCCTAGGGTTAGCGGTGGGAGGCGGCAGCAGCATATGGATCCGCTCTGAAACGGTTTGGGCAAAGTCTTTGTCGGCGCTGACAATATATACCTGCGCATCTTCCTCCTCTGAACAAATTCGGGTCGCGTGGGCGGCGAGCAAGTCATCGGATTCGACTCCATTCTCTTCATACAGTCCGAAGCCCATTGCTCTAGTTAGCTCCTTGATAATAGGGACCTGCTTTTCGAAATCCTCAGGAGTCTCCCCTCGATTGGCTTTGTATTCGGGCAGCAATTCCAATTTCGCGTGAGCCCCTCCCAAGTCGAAAAACACGATCGTCCCTTTGGGCTTTTGCTCATCCGTCAATTTCCACATCGACCTTACCCAACCATAGAGAGCGTTCGTTGGGAACCCATCCGAACGCGTTAACTCGTGCACCGCATAGTAAGCGCGGAAAGCCATGTTGAATCCATCGACAAGCAAGTACCTAGCCATAGTCAACGGTCTCGCAACAAAGGCTGCGAATCAAACCTATAACTCGATCGGGCAGTCGCCGTCTACTGGCTTCGGGATTCGCTTCCTCCAGGAGTAACGATCGTTGGATTTTGGAACAAGGCCCCTGGCTGCACACCTCGCAGAGTCTGCCTTTTTGGCGAGCCACCAGGGCTGACTAGGTTTGCCGTTACGAATATCAGGAGATTGCGTTTGGCTGAAGACTCCCCTTCCGAGCGGAAGAAGCGCCCAAAGAAGGGTATATCGCCCAAGAATGGTACCTTGTCATTGACGCTGACCACGTCTTCACGGGTCAATCCTCCCATTACAACAGTCGCTCCGTCCCAGATGGTTACCTTGGTAGATACTTCACGAACAGCGAATATCGGCTGGTAGAATCCGGATGGAACCTTGACGGTGCGTCCAGCGGTTACCGCTACACTCGGTCCACCGTACTCAACAAAGCCCTCAAACTCCGTCACCCGCGGATTAAGATCCAATGTTATACTATAGTCGTCCTCTTCGACGATCGGCGTCACCGCCAGCTCCACGCCAATATTTCGCGTCTCGAAATCTTCGGGCGTGCCAGGCGTAATTGTTACCCCCGCTGCGCCTCCATCGAGGCTGCCACTTGTGTTACCTACGTTACTTTCCGTATCCGTATAGCGTGTCGGGTAACGAAATTCTTGGCTAACATTAATCTCCGCTTGATTTCCTGACAGCACGGTTACTTTCGGAGCGCTCAGTAAATCGGAACCTGACGTTTGCGATAAGGCTCTGACTGCCACGTCCAAATTCATCTTACCAACGTCGCCAAATACACGCGTCAATGGCTCGGCCCCTACACCCAAAGGCAAGCTGCCTGGCAAATCGGGTGGAGTAATTTCTTCAACAGGAACGCCATCGATAAGTATCGAGCTCGAGACGTTTGAAGGAGAATTGATTCCCGCCAAATTTCTCAACGAGCTTCGATAGTCTTCGCCAGTGCCATCGGGGTTACTTACGCTTCTGCTGTCATCATGCGTCAGTACCCAATCGAATCCGAGCTCCTCGATTGTACCCTCTTGAACTTCCAGGAACTTAGCTTCGATCTCAACCTGCTTCACATCCGTATATCTATTCAGAATATTGCGGATTCGCTCGAGGTTTCGCGTTGTCTGGGTAACGATCATGGCCGACCCATCATAGGCCATCGTGCTACCTTCCGTATTCACAAAATCCACACCAGCTTGCTGAAGGAAGTTCTGTATCGTTCGCGTATCGTTGGCCATGCCAAGCGCGGGCGATGAAGTTCCCGTATTCGAATCGAACGGATCGCTGTCAAAAGCGCCCTCTGGAGAACCGCTAGAAACACCGGTCATTCTGATTACCGTCGAACGAGACACCGGAAACACCTCCGTATTCAAATTCCTGTTCTCACCCCCGGGCCGCAGTACGACAGCGTCTTCTTGAACTTCATACTGAAAGCCAACGGAATCGACGATGAAATCGAGAATTCGCTTCAATGACAAGTTTCGCAAAGTGATATTCACAGTCGGATTCGTTCGTTCCGGATCCAGCAAAACAAGGTTAACTCCAGGAGGGCCCGTATCCGTATTGTCAAAATCCTCCGATATCGCGCTAAGCGTGTTAACAGCCTGGTTTAAGGGCACTTCGGTGAAATTCACATTCGAGATAATGATTCGGTCGAGCTTTTGCATGAGTGGCGCCGGTCCCATCACCGTTGGATCGATGTCCGGGCGCTCTTCGTAAATCCCGGGTCGTTGCCAGGCGCTAGACACTTCTTCCAGAAGCTGCTCTCGTGACTTCAGTTTATTTAGGTAAGCCAAGGATTGTCGTTCCTGCGAAATCTTTACCAAAAAGCTCTTGGCCATGGCGCTGTTGGGATCCAACGCCTCAATTTGCTTGAAAGTCGCCTCTGCTCCATCGATGTCTCCGGCAATAAACTGGCTACGCCCTCTGAGCTCCAAGGTTTCGATTTCTTCCTGCAGTCGCACGAAATCAGGACTAACCCGATCGATGTCCAACAATCCGTCGCTGGATGTCGATGCTGAAAGCTCTCTCGCTTCGCTAACCGCCTGGCCTCTTAGAATCTCGCGCTCATCCCGCTTCATCTCGTCGATTAACGTCTGCGTCAACGGATTCGGCTCAAGCATATCCAAAGCGCTGCCGATCGTCCTCAAGGCTAGCGCGTAGTCCCCCCTTCTAGACTGCCGCAAAGCAATCTCCCGAATCTCACGGGCGCTGATCATCGATTTCTCAATTCGTTCAGCCTCCAGCCTTGCTAGGTACTCTGCTTCGCTTTGCAGAGCATTCTTGCGTTCAGCATCTATACGCGATTGATCGCCGCCCGAAGCGTTCGCCTCGTCGATCATGTTTTCAACGCTTCTTAGAATGCTTTGCACCGAACGATCATCGGGAGATATTTCCAGCAACTGGTTCAGTCGCTCCTTGGCAGTCTCGTAGTCCCCCGAATCGCGGGCTTGAAGGGCCTCCGACATCAAACGGATTTTCGTATCAATCTCGCTCTGACCAAAGAGTGGCGCGCAGATGGAGATCGCGACGATCGCCAATATCGAAACAGCCGAGAAACGCCTTAAAGTGGAAATCTTGTTTTTCATAATTCAGGGGAGCCAAATAGGATTAGCTTTCAGGTTCAGATTCGGATGCCCGCGGACGAATAGCAAATGGGCTATACGTATCTTTCTTTTGGGTACCATTATTGAGTAAACTGTCTTCAGACAACGGTGTCAGCAATTTCGAAAGCCGTTTCCCGCCATCCATAGAAACCTTCGTAACCATTGCCTCAGGGGGGTTGCTAGACAAAGCTCCAATAACATATGCGCTATCTTCCAATTCAACCTGGCTCCCTTCCCTGACAACGAATGTAGAACCCGATTCCTTCGCGCGGATCGTCGCTTCCAAGTCCGAGAATAGTTTGGTTTCTAAATTCGTTAGGTAAACCTCTTGATCGTTTTCGTAATCCATCAATCGGGCAACCCCCACCTTTTCGAATACAGGCATACTGCCCTCCTGTTCGACTTCCATCTGCTTGACTTCAAACGAGAGGACTTTAACCCCGGCTTCCACTAGCAGTTTTCCCTCTTTCGCAAGGAGTAGTTCCTTGGTCTCGAGAAATTCGAAATAGGCTATATAGTTTCCGTCCTCACCTGCGTAGCCTACCAACTGCAAACGATAGGGTCGCTGCCTTACTTCTACTAGTTCGATCTCGAAGGCTTTCCAGGGATCGCGATCCGGGGCTAACGAAAGATCCGGTCTAGTTACCGCGAATTCTCTCGACTTTGGATTGTAATAAATCACTGGCGGAGTGAAAACGTCGAACACCCAATCCTCCCCACGAGATTGGTTTTCAGGTCGGGCCCACGCTACAGAATCCGGTAAAGGCGCCTTTATCTTCCTCGTTTCCACATCGATTTTGCTTTCTGACAGCATAGGGGAACTCTGGGTAGAAAGCGTATCCAAAGTCTTTACACTACGAATACTGTAAATTCCCATCAGCAGAAATACCAGCATCGCCACCAGCAAAACCAGCTTGTCCAGAAATTCCGAAAAACTGAACCTAAACACCTTCTCCTCCCTTTTCTAAACCACTCATGGCCAACATCTCTTCTCCCAACTCGATAAACTCCACGATTACTACGAATCTCGACTCATTTTCCGAAATGATGGGAACTTGCAATGCCGAATTGTCGTCCGCGCCCTGATCCGATGCAAAAAAAGGATTCTCCAATAGACGGCTTCTCTTATCGATATTCCCCGACTCGCTCTCCAACTGAACCTCGATTTGGCTTATCGTAAACGGCAGGGACGAACCATTCACTCGATTCACAAAACTTCGCATGGCGTGGGATTGCCCTTTAAACTCCAAGCGGAACGCTAACGAATCGAAAGCATCCCTCGACCTGATGAGGCTCTTGCTTGGCATGCTAAAAAAGTCTGCTCCCCCAGAACTCCGGCTTTCCTCCTGTCCCAGCGAGGCTGGGTTTTCGCGTTCTACAGCGACCAGCTCGCTGACTCCCGCATCGGCCAAGGCCTGAAGAAGGGCTTCCATGATCTTCGTTTGCTTGTGAACGAACGTTAAAACCTCGATTGAGGGTCCAACGTTTTCGTAGGAACTAAATCCAAAACGGTAGCCCTTCTCGAATCGAATGTCCGCGCCCTGGGCAAGAGCTCGGGAATCCTCGACAAACTTGGCTATCTTGAAAAAGGCGGCATTGCTATCGATGGGAGCGCTTCCGAAAAACAGGTCGCGATCGTAAGTGCTCAGATTCAGAGTGGCTTGCGATACTTCGAAATCCTTTTTCATCTGCTCCAGATTTCTGTCCAAAATGGCCACATTCGCTTTGGTTGGAGCAGGAGATCGTTGCATAAACAGCGATAGCTGCTTATTTTTTTGTTCGTATTCAAATTTCAACTCCGCTAACCTATCTGAGTCCATTGAAGTGTGAAAAACACCGAAGAGGGCAATTGCCAGAAGCAAGCCGAGCATCAGATAGAAAAGAGGATTTCGCTTAAGCCAGATCATAACGCTCTACAAAGGCTGAGAGGAATCCACCACTAGCGTGAAATTGAATTTCAAAATTCCCGGCACGTTATTCTCAAAGCGCTCGTCCTCCAGCCTTTCGACAAAACGCGAGTCGCTGAAACTGCTCAACAGAGCGGATACGCGGCGATTCGACTCTTGGCTCACTGTTGACAGAGGATTGGCGACATCCAGCAAGCGGCCCTCCAGCCGCAATCGCACGCTGCGCTTTACATCCCCCGCTCCAGCATTGCGCGTGCCGCTAAACCGATTCGAGGACGACACTACTTCGGCTTCGGGCCTCAAGACTTCAATGCGGTCCAGCCATACATCTTCTACTTCCAGCATTCTCCCTTGAATGTCGTTGAGGAAATGGATCCAATTAGAGCGGGAATCGGCAACCGCCTGCGCTTCTTCGATAAGCGCTTTGATTTTCTCTATCTCCTCCGTTCTCTGAATTATTTCGCTATTTAAATTCTTAAGCGGAATCAGTCTTGTATCCAAATTCTGGATTTCTTGCTCATAGCGCTGAATTGCTATCTTCGAATTCACCAAAGGAAGAGCAATAGCCGCGCAAGCGACCAGCCCCGCGACAAGGTAGTACGGCTGCTGTCGCTTAAACCTTCGTTGCCAGAGTATACTTCTTGGCAGCAAGTTGATCTGAGTCGAATCCGGAAGGAACCGACCAATTCCAACTCCAATCGCCTCAGCCAGAAAAACCTTATCTACAGGCAACGAGTTCGAAGAGCATTGATCCGAGACGCTGATTTCCTTGAGGGGATCGAAACGGCTGACCTCCACTCCAAGGCGATCTGAAAGATCCTTCTCCAGGCCCGTCAACACGGATCCGCCGCCCGCTACCAAGCAACGTACCGGTTCATTTTCGTATCCGTGATTTTTGTATATCGCTAAAGTCCGGCTAATTTCCGTGTTTAGGCGTTTTAAAAAGGCGTCTTTCGCTTCTGCAAAAGCCGCGTATTCTCCTGTTGCAACCGGATCACCCGAAATGGATAGGCACTTGATCTTTTCCGCTTCGTCAAATGGCAACCCCAAGCTATTTGCCAGTTCTTGAGTCACGGAATTCCCACCTATAGATACGTTTCTCGAGTAGAACTTAGAGCCATCGATAAAGACCACGTCCGTCGATTTCGCACCGATCGAAAGAAACAAAACGCAGTCCTGAGACAGCGGCTCGTTAAACCGATAGGCATTGATCAAGCCAATGAAACTGGGCGAAATGATGTCCGGATCCATCTTCGCCTGTTTTCCATAAAGGGACAACGACTCCACCAGTTCGGTCTTCGAAGCAGCGATAAGCGTTTCAAAATCCAAATCATCCTCGGCTATAAGCTGGTCATCCCAAGCGACCTCCCCAATGGAATAAGGAATGTTCTGCCTGGCTTCGAAGGCGACGATCTTTTCCCGCTTCTTCTTTGGCGATTGAGGAATCCTCAAGTACTTCGTCAATACGAGATTACCGGGAAGCGTGTATCCCACCGGCATATCGCCCTTAAACCTGGAGCGAATCTCATCAAAGGACTGCGATGCTGCTTTGAGCCACAAAAGAGGGTCACTCAAAGCATGATCCAATTCTTCTCTCCAGTAGTTCAATAGTTCGCAACGTCCGCTCGAGTTCATCGATAGATGAACCGCGGACAATTGGCTCGAGCCACAGCTTACTACTAGGTATTGAGGAGACCCCATAAATCAGAGTTTACTATTTTTTGAAAATCTAATGGCCGGTACAAGAAAAAACGCCAAATTATCGGGCGATAATACTTAGTTTAAATTAAGGAATACCCTATAATACGTTCCATATTTAATCTACACACGGCCCCGCTCGGATTATTATGAAGCGGCAGCTTTGCGCGAGTAGAGTCAATTACCTACCGCCCCATTAACCCGGATTCTGGACGAGCCACACGCTTGGTCAGTTATTTAACACCTCGGTAGGACGGAGTGTCGTTCGGATAGGCGACAACAAAAGGAGTGAACGGCTGGGCAAGCAGTATGCCTTGATTCTCAGTGGCGTCCGAATCGATCCGGGCAAGAAAGCTCGCCCTAACGTTTGCTCGTTCCAAGTTCCGCGAAACCGACTCCCCAAGAACACGCTCTCCTCGCGACAACCGAATCAGATATGAGTGGACTTGTTGCCCAATCCGATCCCTTTCCACGACCTCAGGCGGCAGATAAAACCTCACAATGTGGCGGCCCTCAGGCAGAGAAACCAGATTCGCTTCCGCATCGTAAAACTCGAATTGACGCTCGCTACTCGAACTTCTGCCCACCTCGATACCAAGCATCAGGGTCACCACAATCCCATCGATATAATCGGGGTTTTTGCGTTCCCGATCGCTGGAATCTCTTCGTACCTCCAGTTGCAGAGAGCATTCTAGCCAATCTCCTTCGCTCGCGAACTCATCGACCTTGCTGAATTGGATTTCGCGAACGCTGACAGATGCCAGAAGTACTTGGCCACACCCGATAGCCACCATCGCATATACCACCCACGTTCTGATAGAGGAAACCATGCCCTATAAAATATTCGGGCTGAAGACCTAGGCAAGACATTGCTACTCACCTGCAATCACAGCTACAGATTTGGCCCTTGACCTACTCCGATCTTTCAGGCCCGTAGACCCTGCCAAGGTCTATGCAATACAAGATAAGCGTCCTCGTATTCGTGCAGAATTCAGCGGGAGAATTCCTGATGCTCCAAAGGAAAAAGGCTCCTAACGAAGGTCGCTGGAGTCCGATTGGCGGTAAATTGAACATGGCCATTGGAGAGTCGCCTCACCAATGCGCTATTCGAGAAACTCGAGAAGAGATTGGCCTCGACACAGATCATTCGCAAATGCGCCTATTCTGCATGATCGCCGAAAAAGCCTATGAAGGATCCTCGCATTGGCTCATGTTTTTGTTCAAATGCGCGAAACCCCTTGACCGACTCCCTGATCCCATTGACGAGGGTAAGTTTTCTTTCTTTTCACGGGACGCGATCGATTCTCTGGAAATTCCTGAAACCGACCAACAGTGCCTCTGGGGCATATTTGATGAGCACTCCGATGGATTCGTCGCGGCGCGAGCCGATTGCTCGCCCGACAAGCCGTTGAACATCATCTACGAGCAAATCATTTAGCCTGATTTAGAATACGGAGGGAGACGGCCGGAGCCGTATCCTTCGGACCCGACACCGTATGGCCTTGATCAATCCTGAAATTTCCAAACAGTCTCCCCGAATTCAAAAAAACGAAAGCAGGCACAGTGACGAATACGACAGCTAATCCGCCAAGCGGGCGTCAGAAACCAGAAAAGGCTAATCTATCCAACAAAGCCAAGTCCCATGTTAACTCAGATCTATCCAGCGACCAGCTGGTCAGTTTCTACCGGGATATGATAAGAATTCGGCGATTCGAGGAACGATCTTTAAGAGCCTACCAACAGGGAAAAATCGCCGGTTTCCTGCATCTTTACATCGGGCAGGAATCCATAGCCGTTGGTTGTGTGTCTCTGATGGGCGAAAACGACCATATAATTACAGCGTATCGCGATCATGGGCACGCGCTTGCAGTTGGTATGGGAATGGACGAATGCATGGCGGAACTTTATGGGAAAGCGACTGGCTGTTCCAAAGGCAAAGGCGGGTCAATGCACTACTTCGATCCTGCCAAGCGCTATTGGGGAGGACACGGTATCGTTGGAGGGCAAACTCCACTTGGTGTAGGCCTCGCATATGCTTTGAAGTACAAGGAAATCGAGGGCTGCGCCCTTTGCTTTCTAGGGGACGGAGCTATTAATCAAGGAGCCTTTCACGAATCTTTAAATCTCGCCGCTCTCTGGGATTTGCCAGTCATATACATCGTTGAAAACAATGGATATTCCATGGGCACATCTCAGGCGAGATCCAGTGCGCACCCTGATGCTGGTATAGCAGCCAGGGCAGAAGGATACAAAATGAACTGGGCCCACATCAATGGAGAGTCGATTTTCGATGTCAGAGAAGGCGTTAGCGCCGCGATGGAGCTCGCGAAATCGGAGTCGAAACCTTCCTTGCTTGAAATCCACACCTATCGGTATCAAGGCCACTCAATCGCCGATGCGAACCACAAAAAATACCGCACTAAAGAGGAAATCGAGGACTATCGGAAGAACCACGACCCCGTAGTTCTGTACCGGAACTACTTGATCGAGGCGAAAATACTCGACGAGAATTCCACCAAGGAAATCGACCAAGCCGCTAAGGCGGAAGCCGAAGCTTCTGCCCAATTCGCGGAAGAGAGCCCATTCCCTCCCGAGTCCGACATTCTAAAGGACGTTTATTGGGAGGAAGACAATCTCGACAAGAAGACTTCGAGTGGACGAATTTTCTTCAACGATTGAATACCTCCCGGCAACGTCACCATAGAATAGTTACAGATTACTGAAATTAGCTAGGATCTTCCATGCCAGAAATCACCTATCGCCAAGCCCTCAAAGACGCGATGATCGATGAACTCGAAAGAGACGAGAACGTAGTCATCATCGGAGAAGAGATCGCCCAATACAACGGGGCCTACAAAGTAACCGAAGGCCTCCTCAAAAAGTTCGGCCCCAAGCGCATCGTCGACGCTCCTATTAGCGAAGCCGGTTTTATCGGAATGGGAATAGGAGCTTCAATGCTGGGGATCCGACCGGTTATGGAGTTGATGTTCTGGAGCTTCGCCTACGTAGCCTGGGACCAGATTATCAACAACGCGGCCAGCGTACGCTACATGTCCGGAGGGCTCATTAATGTGCCAATCGTCATCCGAGGTCCCGCCAATGGCGGCACGGGCGTGGGAGCCACGCATTCCCACACTCCAGAAAATTTTATTGCCAATACGCCCGGCCTTAAAGTCGTGTGCCCATCTTCTCCATACGATGCGAAGGGGTTGCTAAAATCGGCCATCAGGGACAACGATCCTGTTTATGTGATGGAGAGCACCATCATGTACAACGATAAAGGCGAGGTGCCGGAAGGCGACTATGTAGTGCCATTGGGGAAAGCGGATATCAAACGGGAAGGCTCCGACCTATCTCTAATCGCCCATGGACCTTCGGTTCTTGTCTGTCTAGAAGCGGCAGGGATCCTCAGCTCTGAGCACGGAATTGAAGCGGAAGTCGTTGACCTGAGATCGATTCGGCCGTTGGACGAAGAGACAATTGTCAATTCCGTCAAAAAGACGAATCGCGCAGTTCTCGTTGAGGAGAACAAACCGTTTTGCGGCGTTGGCGCTCAGGTCTCCCATACGATTCAAAGCCAAGCCTTTGACTATCTCGATGCTCCGATTCAACGGGTTTCTGCTCTAGACGCCCCTGCGATCTACAGTCCACCTCTCGAGAGAAAGCAGCTGCCAAAAGCTGACGTAGTAATAGAAAAGGCTTTGGAAATTTGCTAATTGCCGATCCTTTCCCCATCAGCTAACCAACGATTATACCAGAGACTATGGCGACGATAATAGACATGCCCAAACTGAGCGACACCATGACCGAGGGCACTGTCGCGACATGGCTGAAGAATGAAGGTGACCAAATCGAGTCGGGTGACGTCATCGCCGAGATCGAAACTGACAAGGCCACAATGGAGTTGGAGGCGTTCGAAGACGGTATCCTAATTAAGCAAATCGCCTCCACCGGATCGCAAATCCCGGTCGGATCGCCAATCGCCGCTATAGGCGAGGAGGGCGAGACATACGAAGCGACTGATTCCATAGGACCCGCGGAAACCACTATTCCCAGTACGGATTCCGAAGAGGAGGCGAGTAGCGATGAATCAATACCTGAAAAGGAATCTGACGCGCCCGAGCATTTAGTTTCAGACGCTGCTATCTCCAATACGGATTCGAGCAGGATCAAAGCTTCCCCATTAGCCAGAAAACTGGCCGAGCAAAAGGGTATCGATCTGAGCAGGATTACCGGAACCGGCCCCAACGGCCGAATCGTGAAAAAGGACGTGCTAGGCATTGGGTCCAATCCAAGCAGTGGCGCTTCAACAAGCGTAGTCCGGGCGACGAGCCCTGGTATAGCCCAAGCGGAGG
>CAZFUD010000099.1:0-14519 GCA_964521705.1 uncultured Opitutaceae bacterium
CGCGTTGAAGAGCTTGGCAATCCCTGTTTTTGGAGACCGCTCGACTTCGGGGATACCCTCGTGAATGTGGAGATTCCAGTCGCGTTTGGAAAGACGCTGCTGCAACTCGGGAATCCAGGCCCGATCTCGGTTAGCCCGTGTCTCGTCGGCCCGACCGATGAGCAATCCAATAGATACGTTTTTTCGCCTTGTTGAGGGCTTTCTAACTTTTTTCAGGAGATTGTACCCGGATCCAGGCACGGATTTAATTACCTGCTGCTCCTGAAGACTTTTGAGGGCGTGGCGAAGCGTTCCCCGGCTTACCTGATAAAAATCAGTCAGTTGGCGCTCGCTCGGCAAGGTGCCCTGCCAGACTCCTTCTGCGATATTACGCTTCAAGTCTCGCAGGAGATCGGACCTCAGAAGGCGTCGTGTCAGGGCCATTAGGCTCTTTGTCTGCTATTTAAAACGAGTCAGAACGGTTCTGTCGGTTACGGGGTACCATTCATCGATCATCTTGACCATTCGGCGTACGACACGGGGATTCTTTCCAGCTAGATTATTCTTCTCATGGGGATCTGCGATTAGATCGAAGAGCTGAGGGCGCTTTTCCTCACGGGGGTGAGTGGACTTGTAGCGGTTAACTTCCCCATCGTAAGTAAGAAGCAGTTTCCATTTTCCCTGGATACACCATCGGAAAAGCAGGGTTGCCTCAGGATCTTCGATGTCGGAGATATCGTGGGCGAAGCTCTCTCCGAAAATCGCGTCTCTAGGAATTTTCGATCCGGACTCCATGTAGTCGAGCAGATTGAGGCCAGGGACGGGGATATCTGGCTGGCGAGCTCCAGCTGCAGCCAAAGTTGTTGGGAAAATGTCGATACTGCTTACGAGTTCATCACGAAATTCAGGCTTCAAGACAGCGGGCCAAGAATACATGGTTGGCTGGCGAATGCCGCCCTCATAGGGCGTTTGTTTGGAGCGGGCGTCGTAGCCATTCCGCTCTGGGTGCTGGATCCATCCATTGTCGCCGACGTAGACGATGAGGGTGTTGTCACGAATCCCTTTCTCGTCCAAATAGCCAACGAGATCGCCGCAGGTCTCATCCCACCATTCAATCATGGCGTAATACTTAGCAATAGTAAGAGGATGATCGCCTCGGTACTTTTTCAGCAGTCTCTCGGGAGGATTGTGCGGCGTATGAGGCAAGAAAGCCGCGTACCACATGTAAAAGGGCTTGTCTTGCTCGACGGCCATATCGATAAACTCGAAACATGGCTCGAGGCCTTCGCGGCCGATCTTAAGCCCATCGTCCCCGTGTCGTCCGCCTTTTTGAGGAAAGCCGCGAGTCATGCCGTGGGTAAATCCGCCACGCTTGTAGTTGCCTTCCCACCACTTGCCGCTTTGATGGCTAAGGTAGCCTTGTTCCCCTAGCAACTCTGGAAGTGTATCGAACTCGTCGATATAGGAGATCAGCTGGGCTCGGCGAGCATTGTAAAGGGGAGAGTCCCTCTCCGCATATTTTGGCGACGGATCGTTGCCTGTGACGCCATGGCGATGCGCGTAGTGGCCGGTAGCCAACGTCATTAGAGAGGGGCGACAAAGAGCCGTGGGGACGTAGCCTCGTGGGAATACCACGCTCTCGTCCGCCAGCTTGTCGATATTCGGGGTTTTAACATGTGGGTGCCCCATGAATGAATAGTCATTCCAAGCTTGGTCGTCGCTCAGTAGCAGAACGACATTCGGCTTGTCTGCCGAGTAGGCGAGGAAGGCGAACAGGGATATGCCAACGGCTTGGGCAAGTCGAAGAATTGAGGTCGTAGGATTTGTCATTTTATTCTCAATGAGATTGAAGCGAACTACAGGATCTGTTTACTTGGAGTACCAATTTGGATGACTTGTCACATTTAGCAATTCCTTTTCAATCGGAAATGATCCCATAATTACGTTTATGCCCCTGTCACACGAAACTCTTCTGATGTTGAAGCGCTGGAATACGCCCACGATTTACAATGGGTGGGAACAGATTACGAAACGGGATCCTGCCGGCGATGGTTTTAATCTGGAACCGACGCGCGACTACATGCCTGAGATGGGTCCTATGGTTGGGTATGCGGTAACCGTAAAGATACAGCCATCAAAGAAAGATCTTGTACCAGACAAACCACATGCTTGGTCGGAATATCGTGAATACGTTGCCGGTGTCGAGGGGCCCAAAATAGTTGTCGTTCAAGATTGCGATAAGCCCAATCTGGTAGGGGCATTTTGGGGCGAAGTGAATAGCAATATCCACAGGGCTCTGGGATGCGTCGGGACAATTATTGATGGGGCCATACGTGATTTAGACGAAATGAAGAATGCTGGATTTAAAGCGTTGGCCCGCGGCATGTGTGTTGGGCACGCCTACAGCGTGCCAGTCGAGTGGGGAGGAGACGTTGAGGTATTCGGGAGATCCGTAAAATCCGGGCAGCTCCTTCATGCAGACAAGCACGGCTTTATGGCTATTCCCCCAGAAGATGAAGAAGGCCTTTTAGAGGCCTCGATTTTCATGGATAAGAATGAGTGCGATACCGTGATTCGGTCGGCCAGATCTAGCAGTGGAAAGACGACTCGAGAGATGCTCGATTCGATCAATGCTGCAGGAAGAGAATTCAATGACGCTGTATTTAAGCGATTTAGGTCCCCTGGTGAGTGGTGATCGTTTGTATTCGCTTTCCGATTAGAAACTGATTTTCGATACTAATACCATGCCCCGGAAAATACTACCGACTATTTTGTTATACTCTCTCTTCTTTGGACTTTCGATCTCGGCCAAACCGCTGAATGTGGTCTTCTTTTTGATCGATGATCTTGGCTGGAACGATGTCGGAGCTAGCGGTAGCGATTATTACCGGACTCCGAACATCGATAAACTGGCGGAAGACGGAATGCGATTCACTAATGGCTATGCGGCTTGCAATGTCTGTTCTCCAACCAGAGCGGCGATCATGACTGGCAAATACCCGGCCCGCTTGCTCCTGACGCAATGGCTTCCTTCGGGGCGTTGGGATGGTAAGAAAGAACGGCTTCGCGAAGGGCGGTATATTTCTAACCTCCCTTTGGAAGAGATTACCATAGCTGAGGCGCTACGTGAAGCTGGATACAAAACGGCGTTTATGGGCAAGTGGCATTTAGGACCAGAACCCTATTACCTCCCCGAACATCAAGGCTTCGATGTCAATATAGCCGGTCGCGACTATGGGGCGCCTGGCAGTTATTGGTATCCATTCGAAGGATCCTGGAATATCCCAACTACGAACGGATTAAAACTCTTCAAAGACAACCCGATTGGGGGAGAGCAGGGCGACTACCTCGTTGATCTCATAGCTGCAGAAGGAGAAAAATTCGTTCGGGCTAACGAAGACGAGCCGTTCTTCTTGATGATGTCCCACTATGCCGTGCACACCCCCCTCCAAGGAAAGCCGGAGAAAATCGCGTACTACGAAACCATCCCCGAAAATAAGCGGCAAGGAGATCCTCATTACGCGGCCATGGTGGAAAGCGTCGATGATAGCGTGGGCCGCATCATGAATGCGGTTCGGGATATCGGGGCAGAGGAACACACCATGTTCATATTCACTAGCGACAATGGTGGCCATTGGAAGGCGACGAGAAATGCTCCGCTTCGGGCCAATAAAGGATCAAACTACGAAGGTGGGCTGCGGGTGCCCGTCATTATCAAATGGCCAGGGGCAGCTAAACGGGGGTCGGTCTCTGAGGAGTTGGTAACCAGTTCCGACTTTTATCCGACCATTCTGACGGCGACTGGGCTGCCTTTGAATCCGGACCAGCATATGGATGGCGTTGACCTGACTCCCGTGCTTAAAGGAACCGGACCTCTCAATCGGGATGCGATCTATTGGCACTATCCTCACTACAATCAGCACCCGGAAAGTTTCGCCGGTAGCGTTGTCAGGGAAGGGGATTGGAAACTGATCGAGAGATTGGATACGAATACACTGGAGCTCTACAACTTGAAGGGCGACGTCGGCGAACAGCGAAACCTGGCTAAACGAAATCCTGAAAAGGCTCAGGAACTATTCGCGCTTTTGAATTCCTGGCGTCAGGATGTTGGGGCTCAACCGATGCGACCCAATCCGCACTACGAGGGAAATTGATGGAGAGTTAGTTGTCTGGGTTCAGTGCAAAGAGACGGTCCGACTAGCTGGTTCGGCTCGAATCGCTTCTAGGATTGATTGCGCTCGTCTGACGACACTCGGATGATCGTCGATCACGTTCGTTGTCTCGCTGGGATCTCTGGAAAGATCGTAAAGCTCTTTGGCATCACCCTTTCTTGGTTTTTCCGGTTGAGGCAGCGTGTCATCGATGTATTTCCAGTTTTCGAATAGTAGGGCATGGCGGCCCCTGACATCACGTAACATCGCGTGCGGTCGAATTGAGTTGGCATCAGGATTCTCAAGGAGCTTGTAAAAGCTAAAGCTGTCCGGGGCTGTTGACTCGGATCTGGGGACGTCCTTGCTGACGATTTCAGCGATTGTCGCGAAAATATCGGCCGTGTTTACCAATCCATCGCTCGTCTGTCCTCCGTCGACCTTCTGTGGCCATCGGACCATAAAGGGCACGGCGAACCCTCCATTGTAGATGGTGTGCTTGTCACCTCGATGATGCCCATTCAGAGATAGTCCTGCCGATTGGGCCTGGACTTCAGGCCTATCGGGATCAGTAGGAATGTCCCCGCCATTGTCGCTAGTGAATAGGAAAACGGTATTCTTATCTAGGCCCCTGTGTTCGAGAGCCTCCAATAGCTGGCCAACGGAATAGTCGATATCATGAATGAAATCCCCATAAGCCCCGGCATTGCTGGTTCCCCGCATTCTCTCGGATGGAGAAATCGGGTGGTGAACGGCAACTGAAGAGAAATAGAGGAAGAAAGGTGTCTCGGTATCCAAACTATCGATCCATTTGATCGCTCTTCCTGTGAGGTCTTCCATAACGTTAGTCGTCACGCGTTGGGGAGCGTCGTATCCACTGTAGGGTTTGCCGTAGAAGCTGCGGCCGTACTTGGATATGCGATCTGATCGCAGCCCGAAAACGCTCCGATTTTCGATGTAGATCTTGTGAATATCGTCCATGTTATTGGGTACGCCGAAGTGATAGTCGAAACCAAGATCGAGAGGTCCGGGACTGATTTCGCCAAGCAGATTTTTAAATCGGCTTGATTTGTAGCCTAGGTGCCATTTTCCGATAGCCGCCGATTCGTAGCCGTATTCGCTTAGCCAAGACGCTATGGTTGTCCGATCCGTGTCAATGAGCAGTGCGTCGTATGAATTGACTACACCCCGCTTGAGGCGTGATCGCCAAGAGTAGCGACCAGTCAGCAATCCGTACCTGGTGGGTGAACAAACCGATCCTGTTGTAAAGCCTCTAGTGAAACGGATGCCCTCCGCGGCTAACCGATTGAGATTCGGTGTTCGAATGAGTTCTGGATCGGCTCCGTAGGCGTTCGAGCTGCCGTATCCATAATCGTCGGCGAGATAGACCACAAAATTTGGAGGCTCCTCGGAGAGGGCTGCAGATGTTGTTGCAAAGATAGCCAGGAGTATACTGGAAGTGCGGCCCATAAAGCTGCCGTTGAGATTGTCTGACGCTTTCCGAGGACGCAAGCTAGAGTCAGAGGGCGAGGTAGCTGCGTCCGGAAATGGTTGCTATCCCGAGGGCTCGAGTTTAACAAGCCCGAATGAGTAAGCAGCGGCTACCCTGGTTAATTGGAATACTCGCCTTTATGCTGCCGGTTGGTATGGTTTCGGCGTCACCGAATATCGTTCTGATACTAACGGACGATCACGGATGGAGCCAGCTTTCCGAGCGTATGGACCCGCGGATTGCGACATCTAGGTCACGATATTTAGAAACGCCGAACATCGCTAGAATTATGGAGGAAGGCCGGCGTTTCACGAGTGGCTACTCTCCGGCCCCGCTTTGCACGCCGACACGGCGTTCTATCCTCTGCGGAACCTCTGCCGCCCGAAGCGGAACGGAATTTGCTAGCCCCTCTTGGATACCGGCTGAGCATTTGACGATTCCGAAGGCTCTTAAGATGGCCAACGAGGACTATAGAGCCGCCCATTTCGGAAAATGGGGAGAGCAAATGATTTCAACGCCTGAGGAATCTGGATACGATGCCAGCGATGGGATGACGGGGAATAATACGGGCGGGATGCCAAGGACGTTAGGTATCGAAAGTGGAAATCATAACTATGGACCGCCACACTTTATCGATAACGAAGATCCAAAACGAACTCCCTCAGTGACTGGGAAGGCGATCGATTTCATGACCGAACATTCTGCAGCCGGTCGGCCCTTCTATGTGCAAGTGAGCTATTATGCCCAGCATCTATCGGTTGTAACCCGGGACAGTCTGCTTCACAAGTATGAGCAGAAAGGTAGGCCGGATAGGGGATACACTCAGGCTTGGGCTGCTATGATGGAAGAGTTGGACTTGGGTGTGGGCAGGATCTTGGATACAATTGAGGAGCTCGGTATCAAAGAGGATACCTATGTCTTCTTTACAACCGACAACGGGGGCCGGGGCACAGTGCCGGGCGGAGATCCAAGCGCGACTCCTCCTAACCATCCGCTTTCCGGCGCGAAGCACCACCTGTTGGAAGGAGGTATTCGTGTTCCTTTTTTTGTGATGGGTCCGGGAGCACAGCCGGGTTCTGTTTGCAGTGAGCCAGTCGTTGGGTACGATTTCCTGCCCACCTTTTACTCCCTAGCGGGAGGAGACCCAAGTCTACTGACTGACGAGATCGATGGAGCTGATTGTGTGCCGCTCCTGCACGATCGTTCGATGGCTAACTTCAAACGGCCACAGAAAGCCTTATTCTTCCATCGGCCTGTCAGGCGCAACTTTTCCGCTATTAGGCAAGGCGACTACAAGCTAATGTTGTATTGGAGGGACGACGGAGCTATGGATCGTCACGAGCTCTTTCAGGTTTACCCGAACCCGATTGAAGAAGGGAACGAGATCACATCTGGCAATCCCAAACTCGCAGAGGAACTTCTGAATCGTCTATTGGCCCACCTATATCTAGTCGGGGCAGAACGTAAAAACTAGCGGTAGAATATGCTCCTGCCTAGCTTAGCGGTTGCTTTTCGTTAGGGGTGATTCTACATATTGGATCCTTAACGCTTTTACCCTTGTGAAATTTAATTCGACGTGACGAAGCTTTACCCATTAAACCGCCTCAAATCTTAATTGACCTCAAGAAGACGTAATGAATAAGACAATACTTTTTACTTTAGCGATAATAGGCTCTTTACTAGTCTCATGCCAGCCGGGTGGCGATTCGAGAAATTGGATCGACCTATCTGGAAGTCTCGATGACTGGAATCAAGTGGGGGATGCTAATTGGCGGGTCGAGGATGGCGTCTTCGTTGCTGACTCGGGCCTTGGCCAGTTGGTCACCAAGCAGAGCTTTTCCGATTTTCAGATCCAGTTGGAATTCTGGACAGACGCTGGGGCCAACAGTGGGGTATTTATTCGGGCATCGGATCCCGACAATATCACCGACAAGAATGCTTACGAAGTGAATATCTTCGATACGCGCCCTGATCAGACCTATCGTACCGGATCAATCGTCAATATCGCTCCACCGTCGGAAATTATCAATACGCCTAACAAGTGGAACAATTTTGATATCGTCGCCGATGGAACTAAGTTGAAGGTGATTCTAAATGGGATAACCACTGTCGATACCGAAGACGATCAACTGAGCAGCGGTCCTTTCACCCTGCAATATGGGGAAGGCGTCGTAAAGTTCCGCAACGTCCGAATTCGCGAGCTTTAAAGCTCCTTCAGGAGGCGATAATTTAGGTTAGTTTGGACGGGGCACGATACCTGTCCGCTTCCCCGATTCTAGCCGCATCCCAGCCATTTCCTGGACGCGGTAGGGCTCCTTAGGAGTGGGGATGAGCCTTTTGGCGTGTCCGGGCCTTGATGGACTTTTCTTAAGTAGATTAGGCCGAACCAATTCACTTGGAGCGACTTTGCTTGAAAAGCCAGGTCATGAAATCCGGCTCCGGGTCGCAGCGGTCGCTACTAAGTTGGGTGATGCCGTTTTTGGCGCCGGGAATGAATTTTCCGGATACACCGTGATTGTCTCCGATCCAGGTGGTTAGTTTCATGTTGCCGCTGAGTTTCTGCATCTCTTTGAAAAGCGTCTCTTGCGGTTCGTAGGGGCAGACCGTGTCATGGTCGCCATGGAACGCCCAAGTGGGGACATCCTTGATGATGGTTGCCTCAATAAAGTCTTCGTCGTTGGTACGACCAGTGCCAGCAGATGGAGCGATTGCCGCGAAATAGGTCGGGTCCAATTGTATTAGAATATTGGTCCCATGCCCACCCATGGAGTGCCCGAGCATGTAGATACGGTCTGGATCAACGGAGGGGAGGCTGGCGATAATCGCCTTGATCCTAGCCAGATGATCGGCGTCCCATAGGTGCTGAGCTTGCGGAGCGAGAACATAAGATGGGAATTTTTCCCGAAGCGCTCTTAGGGCAAGCTGCTGGTTCCAGACTTTCAATTGCTTCAGATTGTCATTTCCGCGGCCTCCGCCACCGTGCAGAGAAACAATTACTGGATACAGCTTTTTGGCATCGTATCCCAAGGGCTTCATGAGCCGATAGGGCATGTTCTCCCGTGTGAAAGGCTCGTAGGATTCTATCCACGCGGTCTTCGCGGGATCCTTTTGGGCCCAGACAGTGTAAGCGACTGCAAGCCCGAGAAAGAGGAAAACTAATTTTGGGATACTCATTGGTGGGGAACGTAGTGGTTTTAAGATCTTGGATAAAGAAGCAAATGTCTAGCTGGAGCTATTCGTCTCGAAAACGGCGGCTGGATGGCTTAATCAGTAGGCTCGCGGTCCAAATACTTCCGACTGATGGTAACTGCCAGGAATGCTTGAATGCTAAATCAGACTAGATTTGGATCAAACTCTTCTCATTACACTGAATTTCGCTTATGAATTCCTCAGCCAGCGCCCTAATTGATCGCCGCCATTTCCTAAAAGGACTGGGAGTCGCGCTCGCATTGCCTGCTTTCGAAAGTTTCAACTCGGGGTTTGCCTCATCGGCAAAGACGGCTGATCCGCGAAAACTGGTTTGCGTGGGTAGCCACCTTGGCTTTTGGCCGGGTGGGTTTTTCCCGGAAACCTCCGGCAAGGATTACCGAACGAGTCAAACGCTCAAGCCAATCGATCGTCACCGCGAGGACTTCACGGTGTTCTCTAACTTGGACCATGACGTGAATGGCGGACATAGTGCGGTACACTCATTTCTCAGCGGCGTGAAAAAGAGCGAATCGGGGGGATTTGCGGAGAAGAATATGACAATCGACCAGGCGGCTGCCGAATTTTCGGGCAGTAGCGCTCGCTACCCCTCGATTACGGCGGGCATTGGCGGTGGGACGGATATGTGCTGGACCCGATCGGGCGTGAATATTCCCCCGGTGAGCAATCCGGCACGTTTGTTCGAGGCCTTGTTCGTGAACGTGGATAAAGCCAGTATCCATAAAGAAAAGGAGCGATTGCGGCATCGTGGAAGCGTCTTGGACGCGCTGCGCGATTCGGCGAAGTCGATGGGCGGCAAGCTCAATGCGCCCGATCGGGATAAGCTGGATCAATACCTGACTTCGGTTCGCGATGTGGAAAAGCGACTACAGATGTCGCAAGAATGGTTAGATCGACCAAAGCCCAAGGCGCCCATAAAGCCTATACGCGACGAAGAGCGAATGCAAATCGAGGAAATCCCGCTGATCTACGATCTCTTGGTTCTGGCCTTGCAAACCGATTCGACGCGTGTAGCGACTTTCGAAATACCGCTTGGCTTTAAAACGTCTGAACTAGACTTGGATTCCTATCACGGTCTTTCCCATCATGGTAAAGAAGAGGGCCGTCTCGAGCAGTTACGAACGGTCGAGAAGTACTTCATGGAGCAGTTTGGCGGGTTCTTAGATCGACTGAAAGAGGCGGGGATATTTAACGATACCTTAGTCGTTCATGGAAGCGGTATGGGAAATGCCCATACGCATAGTAACAAGGACCTTCCGGTATTGCTCGCGGGTGGCGGATTGAATCACCAAGGCCATCTCGTTAGCCCAGAGGAGAAAGGAAAGCGTATTCCGCTCAGCAATCTCTGGCTTTCGTCGCTTCAGTGGTTCGGCTTAGAGGTCGAGCAATTCGGCCGGAGTACGGGCACGTTTTCGCCGATGGAAATCGGGTAGGGGACGGGGATCAGGAGACAGGGACCAGCGGCAGGGCTTAAGTAACAGGTAGCAGGAGACAGGGGATAGGATCCAGGGTTAATAGGAGATAGGCATGGCGGTCCAGTCGGTTAAGGAGCTAACAGTGTATCGGAAGGCGTATCAGTTGGCGATGGAAGTGTTTGAGGTGTCGAAACGATTTCCGGAAGAGGAACGGTATGCGTTGACAAGCCAAGCTCGAAGATCATCGCGCTCGGTTTGCCTAAACTTGAGAGAGGCTTGGGCTAAACGACGCTATGAGCGGCACTTCGTTTCCAAGCTTTCCGATTGCGATGGCGAATGCAACGAAACCGATAGCTCATTGGATTTTGCGAAGGACTGCGAGTCCATCTCCCCCGATACTCATTCTCGACTTGTAGCGCTAAACACCGAAATAGGTAAAATGTTGGGATCGATGCTTCGTGCGCCTGAAAAATTTCTAATCTAGCAAGATGTCTTATCCATTTCACAGACACAATCGTAGCAGTCGCATAGGAAGTCCGTTAACAGGTTCCCGTCTCCTGTCCCCGGCCCCCTGCTCCCTGATTCCTGCCCTCTGTCTCCTCCTCACTGCTTTCCTGCTCCCTGTCCCCTTCCTCTTGGCTTCGCCTCGCGTCGAATTCTTGCAACAGTACTGCATCGATTGTCATGGGGCGGATAAGCAGAAGGGGGATCGGCGATTCGATGGATTGACCGAGAACGTTTCGGGAATCGAGGATCTCGAGATGTGGCAAGAAGTCTTGGACTTGCTCAATCTGGGCGACATGCCGCCAGAGGATGAAAAGCAGCCGCCGGTGGAGGAGCGCTTGGCGATGATCGAATCGACAACCGAACTGGTGACGAATGGCCTGGCTTCGCTTTCCGATACGGGAGGGCATAGCGTCTTGCGGCGCATCAATTCCTGGGAGTACCGACAGACAATTGGCGATCTGCTCGACCTGAGCGTTTCCGGGTGGAATCCAGCCAAAGATTTTCCCAAGGAAGTCGTTAAGCATGGCTTTGATAATATCGGGTCGGAACTGGTGACTTCGGGCATGCTGTTGGACCATTATTTCGATGCTGCCGAAGAGGCGGTTAGCCGGGCGACAAACTTTGGAAAGCAGCCCAAGTTTCAGCGTTATGCGCAGAAGTCACCCTTTTACTTTCAGGGTAAGAAGAACGCTGATCTGCCGAAACTCTTTCAAGTCGACCGGTTTCGTTTCATCCCAGAAACGCCGTACACGGACATGTATGGTCGCCACTATCGTGGCGGGCATATTGGTTTCGAACCCCTGGCTAGGGGAGGCGTTCCAGCGAGCGGCATTTATCGAGTCCGAGTAAAAGCGGCAGCGGTGGATCGAGTGCACCCGTATGGCGATGTGATCGACGATTTTCGCAATGGCGACCCTCTGGTTATGGAATTGGTGGCTGTGGATCGAGAAGGCAGCGTCCAGAGTACGGGAAACGTTTCCGAGGAGCGTTCCTTGGCTAGGGTCGAATTGACGAGCGAAGAGCCGGAGTGGTTCGAGTGGGAAGTCTATTTCGAAGAAGGATTCGAGCCTGAAGTACGCTTCCGCAATGGGACGCTCGCTACAAAGCGCCTGGTACGAATCATTACGCAAAACGCAGGGGATCGTGAAGAGGTGAAGCCGTTTGCCAATATGAAGAATGGCAACGAGAAATCTCACGGACTACTTAAGGTGTACGAAGGGCCAAAGCTTCGAGTATGGGAGGTTCAGATGGAGGGGCCTTTGATTGAGCAATGGCCGCCCGCGGGACACGAATTGCTTTATGGAGATCTCGCGCAAAATGAGGTGACAAAGAAGAGCGCTCTCGAGCGTTTGAACGCATTTGCAGAGGCAGCTTATCGGCGACCGTTGGAGGCGGGCGAGCTTGCTCCCATAGAAGCGCTTGTTTCCGCGAAAATCGACGAAGGGCTCACTCCTTTGGAGGCGTTACAGTTGGGATTCCAGACGATCCTATGTTCGCCCGGTTTTCTCTATCTTTCGGAAGGCGAGGGGCCACTTAATGAATACGCGTTGGCGTCGCGGCTCTCGTATTTCCTGTGGTCGTCCATGCCGGATGAGGCGTTATTGGCGCTCGCTAGCTCCGGCCGTTTGAAAGATTCTGGAGAGCTGAAGCGTCAAGTCGAGCGAATGCTGGCGGATCCAAGATCGGATCGGTTTGTATCGAATTTCATACGACGTTGGCTGGAAGTCGACAACATCGGCGAAATGCCCGTTTCTGAAGATTTTCGCGCTTACTTTCGAGACAGCATCGAGGAGGCTATGATTGCGGAGACGGAAGCGCTGTTTCGCCATGTGCTCGACGGAAATATGCATCCGGGAGAAATGCTTTCGGCGGACTACAGCTTTCTCAATCGCGAGCTGGCGATGCACTACGGCATCGAAGGCGTTGAGGGCAATGAGCTGCGCAAGGTCTCATTGAAGGGGACGCCGCGTGGCGGTTTGCTCGGCCAATCGCTTCTTCTGACTGCGTCGGCTAACGGAGTGGATACGTCGCCCGTCGTTCGAGGAATCTACGTGCTGGAGAATATTCTAGGCTATACGCCTCCGCCTCCTCCGCCGGACGTGCCGGCAATCGAGTCTGATATTCGCGGGGCAGAGACGATTCGAGAGCAGCTAGCGA
Source organism: uncultured Opitutaceae bacterium (assembly GCA_964521705.1). Classification (GTDB taxonomy): domain Bacteria; phylum Verrucomicrobiota; class Verrucomicrobiia; order Opitutales; family Opitutaceae; genus Pelagisphaera. The sequence continues at coordinate 12,906 of CAZFUD010000099.1, forward strand.
AACACCGCGAAGTCGAAACTTGCGCGGAGTGTCACCGGAAGATTGATCCCCTGGGATTCGCTTTGGAAAATTTCGATGCGATCGGGCAATGGCGGTCCCACTACGGAAAGAAGCTAGAAATCGATGCTTCGGGCGAGCTGCCCAGCGGCGAGCGTTTTAAAAATCCGAACCAGTTCCGGCAGCTTATTATCGAGCGGGAGGATGAGTTCACCCGCTGCCTGACGGAGAAACTCATGACTTACGCCCTCGGGCGCGAACTCGACCTGCGAGATCGCTCGTCGATCGATGGCATTGTCGGTGAGCTTGATGAGCGTGGAGGGGGACTAGCGGATTTGGTGGAAGCGATCGTCGTGAGCGATACCTTCGGACGAAATTGATCTAGGAACTCTCCTTTTCTCATTCGAAGTAAGCCACCTCTACAATGCGGTTAGTACTGTTCCCCATGAAGCGATTGGTTGGAAATGAACGTCTCGCTTTTATCGGAAACGGACTACAGAAGTATCTGATTGACCTTTTTGTGTCCTCTTTCCGAGCGGGCGAAAAGGAAAGCCCAATCAGCGGAAGGAATGAAGCTCCGCTGTGCGAACATCGCAAAACGATTTCGCTCCAGGTTGATAGAATTGTACGGTAGAGTAAAAGGAAGCGTGCTCAAATACGCTGAAGCATTCGAGCTCTGCGAATACGGTAGGCGCCAGCACCCGAAGAAACTCCTGGAGCTTTTTCCTTTTTTCGGCTCAAATTGACACTGGATAGGATAAATTAACGATCGGTTGCAGGCGACGACTCTATGATGAATTTCCTTACGGCTGCTACCAGAAGGATGAAAAACGGATGCTCATTCGTCCGGATTCCCTTTCATTGTCTCCATTAGAGAATGCTAGAAGGTCAGGTCACTTTGTTCGAAAGGTTGCGCTGGCGATAAGCGAGAGGAAGAGATCCTGGAAATCATTTCCTGTCTTGTGGTTTTCTTGAACGAGCTGCGCGATCTCATGCCGCTCCCGGTAGTTGGGGACGCGGCCAGTGGCGTATATCATCAGCTTCTCGGATAGGCATTGGGAAAATAAGTCGATGTTGTCGACGAGCCAGGCTTTGAAATCGGTGATATCGTTGATGTGGGTTCCGTCGGGCAGGATTCCGGTGGAGTCGATCGGCGCATCGACCTTGGGCCAGAGTTCACGCCAGTTGCCCACGGGATCAAAATTTTCCAGCATGAAGCCGATCGGGTCGATGCGGCTGTGACAGCTTGCGCAGGCTTGATCCGCCATGTGCGCAGCCAGCATCTCGCGCGGCGTTTTGGCTCCTCGGATATCTGGAGTGAGCGCTGGCACACTCTTGGGCGGTTCGGGTGGAGGGGTACCCAGAATATTTTCCAAAACCCACACACCCCGTAGCACCGGCTGAGTGTCCACGCCGTTAGCGGTGGCCGTCATGATGGCGGATTGAGCAAGCAGTCCTCCGAAGCGTCCCCCACGGGGTAAGGGCAGCTTTTGGATTTCAAATTTACTCCTATCCCAAGGATCATCGTAGGAGATCTCAATGGGATACTGGTAATTGTCTTTGGCAAATTGGGGTGAGGTGTAGTGGAAGTTCGGATCGATGAAGTCTGTCATCGGC
>CAZFUD010000100.1:0-14437 GCA_964521705.1 uncultured Opitutaceae bacterium
CGAACAGGAGTATGTCCTCCCCGTCTTCATAATAGTCTGATTCGCCTGTGTAACTAAAGCAATGGTTCTTCTGATAGTGACCGACAAGTCGACCTTCCGGGTTGAATACCGATAGCTCGTTGCTCCCTTTTCCTTCACGCGATTGGAAAACAAGCCCACCTAAAGACCACGATTGATACTTCTGGGCGATTTCAGAAAGGAAGGCTTCGGCCGAAGAAGGCGTGGCTTCAGCGACCTTTGAGACATTCATGCTGAATCCCGAGGAGAACATTTCCGGCAGAACGATCAGAGAGCCAGGTTGGATTTCGGTTGATTCGAGAAGCTCGCGAATCGCCGCGAAATTAGCGTCACGGTTCTCCCATTGGATATCGTATTGGCAGGCGATGAGTTGCATTGGTCTGAAAGGATGAAGTTGGAGGGATGAAGGATGACGTAGCGAATGGGGGATGGCGGAGCAATTATGAATTGGAAATAGTGAATAGTGATGTGACGATGTGGAAGTGGAGGAGTAAGAATTGATGGATGTTAATGCTGAAGCGAGAATGTAGGAGCGGGTTTATCCCGCGATTCTTGGATTATCGCGGCGTTAAGCCGTTCCTACGAAATTCGATCATCCTTCAACCTTTCCCCCTTTGGGAAGAATTCCGATCAGAAACGTGAAGGCGACTCCGAAGAGCATAGGCCATTGCCAGGCAAGGTTGATGACGCTATTTTCGGATAGAAAAAGCAAGGTGGCGGTAACGCTGCTGCCGAGTACCATAGCGAGAAGGTTCCAGCTATCCGTGCCTCGTCGGGAAAGCAGGCCGACCAGGAATACGCCGAGCAAACCGCTATAAGTAACGCCGGCGATTTTGAAGGCCAGCCAAATGAATTGTCCGCCGTGCTGCAATGCCGAGGCTATGGATACGAGAGCAATGGCGACAACGCCCATGAAGGCCCGGGCGATCCAGACTTGTCGGGTAGCGCTAACATCTTTGCCGAGCAGTGGCTTATAGAGATCGACAACCACGGAGGAACTTAGAGCCGCCAGAGCGCTATCAAGGCTGGACATGGCAGCTGCGAGTACGCCGCAAAGGAGCAGGCCTTTGAGGCCGGTTGGCAGGGCGGTAGCGATGAAATGGGGGAAGACCTTGTCAGAGTCGACGCTGGATACCCCGTCTACGAGTTTCATTGGCAACGACGTATCGGAAAATTGGATGTAATATGCGTAGAGCCCGACACCAATAAGGAGAAACAATGCGGCTACTGGAAGAGAAACAAATCCGCTCAGAATGATGCTCTTGCGAGCTTGGCCGAGATTGCGACAGGTGAGCATGCGTTGAGTGAAATCATGATCCGTCCCTTGCATGGCTAGCGTGTTGATGAAGCCGAATACCGTCGCCAGAAAGAACCAATTCGGATCCGTCCAGAAGCTTCCGTCAGCGGACCATTGGAAGATTTCCAAATGCCCATTTTCCCGACCGACTTCTATAATCTCTGACCAGCCTACTTGGTCGTGAAGCATCCAGATCATGGTGGCGCCAGCGGTTAGGAAAACGATTGCCTGAAGGCAATCTGTCCAAATGACCGCTTTGATGCCACCAACGCCTGCGTAAGCTAGGCAGAGAAGGGCGAAACCAATCATCGTCCAGCCAAAGGGAAGCCCGAGGATTATGTGCAGACCCGTTGAGGCGATCATCAAGCGGACCGAGGATGCCATCACTCTTGAGAGCAGGAAAAAGCAGGCAGCCGTATAGTGGCTAGTCCCGCCAAACCGATCGGCCAGGTATTGGTAGATCGATAGGCAGCGCAGCTTGTAGAAAGCTCCGAGAAAGAGAAAAGCGATGGCGAAGCGAGCCAGAAGGGACCCGACACCCATCTGCAAATAGCCCATGTTTTCCGCATACCCGACGCCGGGCGTTCCCAAAAATGTGGCAGCGCTGATTTCGGTGGCGATGAGCGATCCTAGAACGGCTAGCCACGGTACCTGTCGCCCGCCCGCAACATAGCCTTCCATGGACTCGCCGCGCTTGCCGAACCGAATGCCGATGAACAGAACGGCGGACAGGTAGAGAACGACGATAAGAGAATCAACCAGTGGCATTGCGGAGAATCTGAGAAAGTTCGTAGGCTACCCGAAAACTCACGTCAATCACCCTCGGTACTCAAGACTGTAATGGCGTCTGAGGTTCGAAGATCGTAGGAGCGGGTTCATCCCGCGATCTTTGCCTCGATTTATCTCTCGTTTATTCGAATCGCTGCTCCTACAATTGAATGCTTCCTATTACGGTTGTTAGAACCCGCTAATCGTTGACTATTTCGGTCAGATTCAGATTTTTATGGAGGAAGATCAGAGGGAGCTCATCCCACTTTGATAACATAGCCAGAAACGATTCTAGGTTTCTTCTTACCCATGTTCAATTTCAGGCCCACATCGATCATCCGCTCGCTAATATTCCTAGCGGGTTTTTGCGCTACCCTGATAGTTTCAGGGCAGAATCGGGCAAAGGTAGATTTTCAACGCGAGATTCAGCCGATTTTCGAACGGCTGTCCGAAGAAGAGAAAGCGGCAATGCTCAACTGGCTAGATCAGGGAGCCGAAATTCCAGAAGGGATTGAGCTGCTGCGGGAGCCAGGGGAGGAGCTTCATGGGCAGACTCTCTTCGAATTTGAGATTGCGCCGCTGCTAGCTGAACACTGTTTAGAATGCCACGACAGCAACCGAAGGGAGGGAGCCTTGGATCTATCCCGTAAGGCTGGTGCATTTAAGGGGGGAGATAGTGGTAAAGCCATTCATCCGGGCGACGGCGAGAACAGCTCGCTATGGGAACTGGTGGAGCTCGGGGACATGCCGAAAGACCGTACGCAGCGGGAAAAAGACCTTCTAAAACGATGGATCGATGAGGGGGCAGAATGGACTGTGGATTGGATCGATCCTGCCATTTACGAGAGCCCGGGCGGAGGAGAGCAATGGATTCGCCGTTTAACGGTTTCTGAATACATTGAAACGGTTCGCAGCGCGGTGGGAGCAGATATCGAAGCCGAAGCTGGCGATCTATTGCCGGCGGATTTGAGAGCGGATGGATTTAGCAACACGGCCTACAATCTAAATGTCGATATGGGTCACGTGACCGCCTATGCGGAACTGGCCGCCAAAATCGTTGAGAAGCTGGATCTGACCGAATTAGCTCATCGGTTCCATGAAGAGCCCAAGTTCACGGACAAGGATATGGGCAAGCTAATCGAGGGAATGGGGAAGTGGTTGCTGCGTGGACCGTTGACGGAGGAAGAGGTCATTCTCTTTCGGGGGATTTCTACAACCGTAGCTAGTGCGGGTGGATCGATGGAAGAGGCGGTTGGATACATTGCGGAGGCCATGTTGCAATCGCCGCGATTTATCTACAGAATCGAGAAGCAGCATGGAGAAAGCGTGATGTCGCGAATTGATGAATACGAATTTGCCTCGCGATTAAGCTATGCGGTCTGGGGAGCGCCACCCGATGAGAGACTGATCAAAGCGGCGGATTCTGGGGACCTGAAGGACGACGGCAAACTGATAGGCCAATTGTATCGCATGCTGGATGATCCGAGGGCTAAGACTCGCTCTTTGGAATTCGCCTATGAGTGGCTGAATTTGGGAAGAATGGATAGCTTACGGCCAAGCCCAGAGAAGTATCCTGAGTGGGATCCTGAGCTGGCTGATGCCATGCGCCAGGAAACCTTGGCAGTTTTCGACGAGGTCGTTTGGAGCCAGGGACGTCCGTTAACGGAACTCCTGAATACGCAAACGACCTTTGTCACCCCCGAGCTAGCTGCTCATTACGGTCTGAGAGTGAAACAGGGAAAAGAAAGCGGAGCTGGAATGCTTCGTTTCGATCTTTCTAAAAACCCTGCCCGCGGTGGAATTCTTACTCACGGCAGCGTACTGACAATGGGGGGTGATGATGCTTCCATGGTAACCCGAGGGCTATTTGTGCTTCGTAACCTTCTCAGAGGCACAGTCAAGGATCCTCCGCCCTGCCTAGACACGACGCCGATCCCATCGAGCCCTGGGGAGTCGCAGCGCGTGATTTCCGAGGAGCGTATCGCCAACAGTTCCTGTGGCGGTTGCCATGAGAAGTTCGAACCTCTGGCCTTCGGACTGGAGCGTTTTGATGGTCTAGGAGCCTACTACAAACGGGACGTATTTGGAAATCGCTTGCGCGAGGATGGCGAGGTTCTCTTCCCAGGAGGAGAAGCTGCTCAGCCTTACAGCAAGAGCTCGCAGATGATGGATCTTCTGGCAGAGAGTGATCGCGTTGCGGAAACGATCACCTGGAAGCTCGTCCAGTTCGTTATGGGTAGGCCTTTGGGCGCTAGAGATGCCATCGAAATCAAAAAGATATTCCAGGAGGGGCAGGCGAACGGGGGAACCTATCAAAGCCTACTCATAGCCATCGCCACTAGCGACCTGATGCGAATGCGGGGAGGGGCCTCGTGATGGGGTTTACTCCATCGCCGAATTGCGCTACTTTTAGAAACTGATATCGAAAATCCAGGGAGGTCATAATTCATATGAATCAGAAGCCGATTAATCGACGAGCCATGTTAAAGGGACTGGGAACCGTTGCCGTGGGTCTCCCATTTCTCGAAGAGATGATTGTTTCCTCCGCCTCGGCAGCCACTGCCAAAGCGACTTTAGCCAAGTCCGTTCCGACTCGCGCTTTCAACGTATTCTTTGGCCTAGGCATCCCGGCCCCGCTGCAAAGAGAGGGTTTCGATGGGGTGTTGGAGCCGCTCAAGTCCCTGGGGGACAAGCTCTTAATTATGCGTGACGTCGACCAGGTGCGTTGCGATGAATCAGGCATAAATGCCCACTTCGATGGGGCCTCTGGGGCTTTCACAGCCGAGCCGCCACAGGGAGAAGCCAAGTCAGGAGGTCCCTCGATTGATCAGGTGATTCGGCGCGCCCACTATCCCGATGGGCTTCCTGAAGGAATGGTCCCCACCTTGCTTGGTGGCACATTCTTCAGGCGCAGTCGGGTAAGCCGTTACGTCCATAGCTACAATCCGGACGGCACCGTTGCCGGTACGATGCAGGAGAAGCCCCGGGATCTTTTTGAGCGCGTCTTCGGATCGGTTTCATTCCTGGACGAGTCTAGCGCTCGCGAGCGGCATCTGAAGCGTAGCGTCCTTGATTCGGTTGTCGGACAGTACAAGTATTACACCGGTGATCGGTCTCCGCTTGGGAAAGTTTCGAAAGGCCGGGTTGCCGACCATCTCGATCGCATTCGGGAATTCGAGCAGCGAGCGTTCTCCATGCCGGACATATCTGGCGATGGCCCCAAGCAACCCCCAGCTTCGAATATCGCTCATGGCGGGGCGGCAGACCCAGGAGGTGAAGGTATCGATATGATTCTCGATGACCTAACCAATGAATGGCGTCTGATGTCGGATTTATACGCCTTGGCCATCCAGATGGATAAGGCCCGTTTTGGATCGATCACCTTCCTTGCTGCTGGCGAGCGTTTACGGGTGAAAGGCGACTATGTATTTGAAGGGCGCAAGATTTTCGAATTCGACGATGCCGCTCAACACGATGCGACGGGCTCTAAAGGTTGCAGCCATGAGTGGTGGCACCAGTTCAGCGAAGAGAAGGAGAACGAGGCCTTGCGAGCCCACGCCCACATGAAGATGCGGGAAGTGGCCTATTTCCTCAATCGTCTGGACGACGAGAATTCCATGGAAGCGAATGGAAAGAGCATCCTCGAGAATTCATTGTTCACAGTATCTACCGAATCCGGCGATGGCCGGCACTCGGATGTAAAGCGGGAGTTATCCGGAGTATTCCATGCCATAACCGGAGCCAATGGACGGTTCAAAACCGGGCAGATCATGGATGTCGGAGCAGAAGGTATCGACGTCTACAATACGATCCTGGAAGGAATGGATGTATCCGGTCGGCTTGGACATAAGGATCGCGATCAAACCGCCATCGACCGCATCCGAGCGTAGTAGAGGCACCTCTAAAATCCATATGCCTTCCTTATCGCGGCATTACGCCGCGATTAACAACTCGATTGGGTAGAAACGGTCCACGCTTTGAGGGACCGCTCTTTCCCCCTTAAACCAGATCTGTCTGCCCAGGTATGGCTATCGGATCAAGGGCTAGGTCGCCGAATTTCCACTCTTTTGGAGTGAGATCTTGCTTCGATGCTTGCATGGCCCAGTCCCAACTAAGAGTTCGCCCAGTGTAGGCCGCCATTCTGCCCAGGATGGCAGTCATGGTGCTTTGAGCGATACGCTTTCCCTCGTTAACGGTATTGCCAGAGCGAATAGCATCGAGCGTGTCCTTGTACTCGACTACGGCAGGATTTGGACGCGGCCCTTCATAGCTGAACGGCTTTTTCCCTTCGATGGTGACCTTGGCAAAACTGAGGAAGAGGCGACCTTTGGCACCATCGATTCGCATATCATTGCGGGAGCTCACCCCGTCCATTTGCGAACCAATGTGGGTTACTCGAGCTCCATTCGGATATTCGTACTCAACTGAAATGTGGTCCCAGACATTGGGATAAATGGAATCGGTGCGGCTAATGCGCCCGCCCGTTCCAATGGCTTTGATTGGATGGGACCCCATGACCCAATCTACAAGGTCCAGATTGTGCACGTGCTGCTCGACGATGAAGTCTCCAGATCCCCAAGTGGTGAATAGCCAGCGGCGTAGTTGCCATTCCATGTCAGACCAGCTGCGATCGCGAATCGCTTCTGTTTCGCGCCATTTAGACAAGGCTCCTCCGATTCGAGTTGATTGGCCAGAAAGCAGGTCGCCCATCGCCCCACTGTGGATTTTTTCAATGCCAGCCATAATGTGACGAGCCCGACGCATTTGCGTTCCAGCGACAACGGTCAGCCCTTTCTTCTCAGCCAGCTCTGACGTTTCAATGATGTGTCGCACGCCGACCGGATCTACCGCTACCGGCTTCTCGATAAAGACGTGCTTTCCGGCTTCCACCGCGGCCCGGAAGTGGAGAGGTCGGAATACGGGAGGCGTGGTCAGGATGATCAGATCGACGTCGCATGCGATGACCTTTTTGTAGGCGTCGAAGCCGGAGAACATCGTTTCGGGGGTCACCTTGTAGATGTCTTTGAATGGGAGTTTGCGCCTAGCCATGTTGGCTTTGATCCGCTCTTTGGCTGCTTCCAAGTGATCGGGGAACAGATCGCCCATAGCAACGAGCTCGATGTTGGAATCAGCCTCCGCGCAATCGATGATGCCTGCTCCGCAGCCTCGGCCACCGAGACCGATCAGACCGATTTTGATCTTATCGTTGGCACCCCCCGCGTGAAGGTTTTGGGCGCCGACTAGAAGCGATGCTACGCTGGCCGCTCCCGTAGTTTTGATGAAGTTCCGTCTATTAAGGGGATCTGTTGTCATGAGAAATATTCCGTAGATTTAGGTTAATTCGGACAATGGCTCATCCGTTTGCATGCCGAGAATTATACAGCTAGCAGATTTGTCCAAACTGCGCAATTACACTCTCAAATTTTGCAGTTCTGGTGATAGAGGGGTAGGGAGGATCGTCTCGATCCTCCGTAAACAGCCGAATTGTAGGCGCGATCGCTGATCGCTCAATACAGCCGAGATCATCTGTTCATCTATCAAAGAACACGACTGTAGGAGTACCGACATAAGTCGGGGCGATAACTCGCCTAATGACGAAAATCGCGGTCCCGCAGGGTACGGGACGTTCCTACAAGTGTCCTAAAAAGCAAAAGACCACATCCACAGATCCTGCTCCTCGACTAAGGGGGGACCCCGCTCCGCTTGTCAAACCGAAGGTGGAATCAAAGCGGACCAAGCGACCACTTAGAGCGTTGTTAAATCCTAGCAACACGAGAAATAAAAACTAATTACTACTGCCCCAATCCGCCTGACCAATCTCCCGCGTCAGCATGTCGAATCGTTTCTTAACGTCTGGCTCCTCGAGAAGCTCCCTACGTTTATCGGGATCTACCACGAATTGCTGGGCTACTACATCCGCTAGGGCGGAAGAGCTAGAGTCGACCTGGGCGAGCGATTTCTTGATGCGCTCAACGATCGCGTCTGGGAAATGCTTCAATGCCAGATATAGAGAGTCTTTAAGGGCGGCCTTTGCCTGATCAATTTCGTCGTCGGAAATCGGTATTGATGGGCTCGGTTCAATTTCCGCATAGGGATACTCATTCTCCTTCAGCCAATTGGTGAAATTCACCCGCAGGATGCCATGGAGAATGAGATTGGAACGCCCGTCCTCCTGTTCCTTAGAAACGCGAATAAGTCCAATTGTACCCGTTCTGGCAGTACACTCGGTTGCATCGTCGGTCTCATTCCGAGTCAATGTTCCCACGCATATCATGCAGTGCGACTCCAGGGCGTCATCCAGCATTTGCCGATAACGCGGCTCGAAAATATGCAGCGGCATGACGCCTTGCGGAAAAAGCGTCGCTTTAGGCAGTAGAATCGCGCCGCAGCGCTCAGGAATTGTTAGGGAAGCGGAAATGGCGAGTGATTAAGGTTGAAGGTTGAAAATTTGGCGGATTGTAGGATCGGGTTAATCCCGCGATTTTGACGGTGCTATCGCGGGATAAACCCGCTCCTACAGATTTTCACTCACACGTCGCAGAGCTCGGCGGCGTGACGCAAGGCTGCGATCGGGTAGTCCCAGGTGGGGATGAACTCTTGGGCCACGTATCCGGTGTATCCAGTTTTCAGTATTTCCTCAAGGATGGGCGGATAGTTGATTTCTTGGGTATCGTCCAATTCGCCTCGGCCAGGATTGCCGGCTGTGTGGTAGTGGTTGATGTATTGGTGATACTGGCGAATGCGGCGGATGATGTCGCCGTTCATCACCGACACATGATAGATGTCGAAGAGCAGTTTGAAATTGTCCGAGCCAACGCGTTTGATCAGGTCCACGCAGAAGTCTAGGTCGTCGCCGAAGTAGCCTGGGTGTCCTTTCATTGGGTGCGTGTCGTCCCGGGAGTTAAGATGCTCGAGCACCAGAGTTACACCTTGCCTCTCGGCGTGGGGCAAAACCTCTTTCCAAGTGTCGATGCAGCGTTGGGCAGCTCTCTCATCATCCATGCCATCAAAGCGCATCCCCGTGAAAGTGATCACATTCTGGCAGCCAACCTCTTTCGCCAAATCGATCCCGTCGGTAAGCCCTTTGATGACCAGATCGTGGTATTCAGGATTGCAGGGCCCTTTGGCGAACCCGTGGTTGCCGGAGACTAGCGACACCTCCAAGCCCATCTCCATAATAGCTGGATAGTGCTTCGCTGAGATCCCTTCCATAGCCACCAGCCCGATTTCCTTGCAATGGCCAGCCAGAGTAACCGCATCCATATAGTCCCGAAAGCACCATCCCATGATTGACTGGCGAATCCGCCCATTGGAAACGATTTTGGTAGCGGTTCCGCTTTGAGCATTCAATCCTGTTCCTGCTGCGGCTCCAGCCATGATTCCTGCAGCTCCACGTTTCAGAAGTTCTCGTCGATTCAATGGGCGACTATTCATAATTATAATTTCTTTAGTGAATGATGGTGGGAAAGCGAGACTTTGCGAATGGTAAGTCATAGATCATTCCCCTTCGTTCCATTTCAATCGTCAATGATTAAGCTGCGGCTCGTCTACGCAATCGAATGATTGGCAGGATCAAGACCAGGAAGGCGATGACGACACCCATGACGATGTATCCATATTCTATGGTTTTTTCTCGTTCGGCATCGACGAGGCCCATTGGGGAGAGGAGGATATAGGCTCCGATCATGACCAATGTAGCGGCGATGGAAATGGATTTGAAATGCTTCCAGGGGGTGACGTCGACGCTTTCGGCTCCTGCGTTTCGGAAGTCGGGTTTCGTTTCCGGTTTAATGCGTCCGATCAGCAATGCCAAAGAAATGAATACGAGGAAAAGGATGGCCATGTAGTGGAGATAGTGCATGTCCACAGGGATGAAAAACATGAAGGCTCCATAGACGGCGAGGAAGATGCCGAGGCAGAGATTAGCAGCGAAGGGCGGGGTCTTCCGGGAGAAATAGCCGAGCAACAATACCATTAGAATGGGGGCTCCGAATAGGCTATCGACTTTAACCATGAAGGTGAAAATTCCCTCGGGGAAATACATAATGAACGGGGCGATGGTCATGGTTATGACCGCCATGGCGACGCCGATTTTCTTACTACGCTGGATAATAGTATCGTCATCGAGACCCTTGCCGAATATGGGTTTGTAGATGTCGAGAGCGAAGATAGTGACGCTGCTATTGAGGACTGAATTGAAGGTGCTGAGGACGGTTCCGAAAATGACGGCGGCGAAGAAGCCGACCATGAAGGTGGGCATGATGTCACTGATAAGGGTGGGATAAACCCAGTCAGGATTCTCGAAGTGGCCGGGCCCGTACAAGTGGAGGGCGATGACTCCCGGCATGGCAATATAGAAGATGTTCAGGATCTTGAAGAAGGAGGCGATCATGACTCCTTTCTGGCCTTCCTTTAAGCTCTGAGCTCCTAAGGTACGTTGAATGATGAACTGATTGGTGCTCCAAAAGAAAAGGTTGTGCAGGAGCATGCCGGTAAAAAGGACTGAAAAAGGGATTCCGTCGGTCACGTCGCCAATAGCGTCGAGGATTTCCGTATTCTTGGTTAGGATGGTTTTGGCTCCAGCGATGAAGTTCTGATCGCCCACTTGATACACCCCGATAATGAATACCAAGGCCCCGCCGATCAGCAGGCCAACTCCGTTGAGGGTATCGGAAACCGCTACCCCTTTCAGTCCGCCGAAAAGGGCGTAGATACTGCCTATGATCCCCAAGCCCCAAACTACTATCCAGATGGAGACCTCTGGAGTGATACCAAAGGCCTCCGGGACGCCAAAAAGCTGATTGATAGCGATGGAGCCACCATACAGCGCGACTGGCATCCCGCTGAGGATGTAGGAGAAAAGGAACATGATGGCCACGATCCGCCGAGTGGTGGGACTGAAGCGGTTTTCCAGGAATTCAGGGATCGTTGTGAATCCGCCCTTTAGGAATGTTGGCAGGAGGTAGGCGCAGAAATAGATAAGTACGGGGATGACGGTCGCAGTCCAAGCGATTGGCGACAGGTTGCCCCTGTAGACGTTGCCGGTCATGCCGGTGAAGTTGGCGGCGCTGAGATTGGTCAGCATTAGCGAGCCCGCTATAACCCATCCGTTGAGGCTGTTGCCGGCCAGAAAATAGCCCTTGGAAGAGTGGAGGTTATCGCGTCGGGTGCGGAGATAGGTGATCAATCCGACCAACCCGGTGAAGAAGAGAAAGGAAAGAAATGTGCCCATGTGGGAAGGGAATGGTGAAGAGATAATGTGGAATAGTGAAAATCGAGTGTAGCTTTGACAGGGGAGAAACCAGAACTTGGGCAGGGAATGTTAGCGCGCCAATGTTAAATTGGTTTTGAGAGGAGGGATCGCGGTCCACGCTCAGCGGGACCATCCCAACGGATTAGATTGGCGTAAAACGTTGTTGAAACGTAGGAGCGGGGTTATCCCGCGATTATCGACGCTTGAGTCACTCTTGGTCTTTTCTTAAATTCGAAAAGTGAGGAATCCACAAAAGGGATACTCCGCTTTGCGAAAACGTCGGAGTAGCCATGTATGGGCTACCTATTTTTTGACGGTCTGTTTGGCTAAAGGCGATAAGGGTCTCGATTCCGCTCTAGTTTTCTCTGCTTGCCAGTCGGTTCTCGCCCAAGTGGAAAATGAGAATAGCTCCAGATACCATTGCTTTGTTCTGATGCCGGATCACATCCATCTTCTGATTGAGTTGCATGAAACCGAACCGAACCTACCAGTAGTGATCAGATTGTTTAAAGGGAGAATGAGCCCGACACTGCGTCATTTGGGGATGAGTTGGCAAAGAGGCTATTTCGATAGGGAATTGCGAGAGGATGATTCGAAAGCAGTCGTACTTCGCTACATGCTGATGAATCCCTATCGGAGAAGATTGGTCGACTTAGGGAATGAGTGGCCGTTTTGGAAATGCTCGGACATTGCGAGGGTTTGGTTGGATGACGAGGATGGAAGAGATCAACCGATGCCAGAGTGGCTGAAGAAATGAGTGGGGTTATCGCGGGGTAAACCCAAGGAGAGCGCTATATGATTAGCGAATGTGAGAATTTATCGCGGGATAAGCCCGCTCCTACGGATCAGGGAAAAGGTAATGCGGTCTTCGGACTTCCTCACTCCTTCTCAGGAAACAACGCTCGGATCGATGACTCGCTGGCTTGGCAGATGCCGCGTTCGGTAATGAGACCTGTTACTAATCGGGCGGGGGTGACGTCGAAAGCGTAGTTGGCAGCTGGAGACGTTTCCGGTGATAGTCGCACGCGTTTGACTTGGCTATCGCAAAGACCTTGGGCGAAACTGACTTCTTCGCCGCCACGCTGTTCGATAGGAATGTCGCTCACGCCATCTTGGATCGTCCAATCGAATGTAGACGAAGGGAGGGCCACGTAGAAGGGGACGTCGTTGTCCTTAGCTGCCAAGGCTTTCAAGTAGGTGCCGATCTTGTTGGCCACGTCTCCGGATACCGCGGTGCGATCGGTCCCAGTCAGAACCAAATCGACGAGCCCATGCTGCATCAAGTGCCCGCCCACGTTGTCAGCGATGAGAGTATGGGGAACGCCGTGCTGGCCCAGTTCCCAAGCCGTCAGGCGAGCCCCTTGATTGCGAGGACGAGTTTCGTCGACGTAAACATGAACGGGCAGGCCTGTATCGTGGGCAGCGTAAATCGGAGCCGTCGCGGATCCGTGGTCCACGAATGCCAGCCAGCCCGCATTGCAGTGAGTGAGAATGTTGACAGGTTCGCCGGGCTTTCGGGAAGCGATTTCTTGTATGAGTTGAAGTCCGTGCTCGCCGATCCGTCGGCAAAATTCGGCGTCTTCGTCGGCGATTTCCTGGGCCGTTGCTCTCGCTACTTCGACCTTGGCGTCTTCCGTGCTTGCTTCGCCGATGGCGACTAGTTGTCTGTCGAGGGCCCAGCCCAGATTTACGGCCGTGGGACGGGTGGCTTTAAGGGTATTATAGGCTGAAGCCAGAGCGTCATGAAAGGATTGGGCCCTGTAGGCTTCTAAGGTTGCCAAGTACATTCCGTATCCCGCTGCCGCCCCGATTAGGCCAGCCCCCCGAACGTGCATTTCCTGAATAGCCCTAGCCATGGACTCCACCGAGCGGATATCCTCGATATTAAATTCGTGAGGCAAGTTTCTTTGGTCGATGACTTGGACGGTTTCGGGATCATCGGGTTTGAGCCAAATGGTGCGGTAAGGCGTGCCGTTCACATTCATATTCGAGCGAATATGATCTGGATTAGCCTTTAATCAAATGAGAACCGTTTGCCTGCTCCGTCTTGGAGAGTTTTTCGTGAAACTTGGACCGTGACAACGTGGGTTTGAATCGCGGCGTAAAGCCGCTCCTACAGATTAGGTTGTGAAATATCGCGGGATAAACCCGCTCCTACAATTGGTGTGTTCTAAAGGGATCGTAAATATGAAGCCGGATAAAGCTGATTCGTTGCAAACCGATTACTGGCAAGTATCCAAACTAAGCAGTGCTCGGCCTAAGAACAGTCCGTTTCATCGATGTATCGTCTATACTCGTCGTATCTGCGCTAGCGGGGTTGTCGCTTCGCGCGGACATGGATGACGTGACCTTGCTGGTCCTAAGCGAGGATCCGGGAGCCGTGAGCTCGGGTAAAGAGATTTATCAAACCGTTTGTTTCAGCTGCCATGGCCATCGCTTGGAAGGGGGTACGGGATTCGATCTGGGAGACGGGGAATGGATACATGGGAGAGCTCCAAGCTCTATACTGACCAGCATCGCAAAAGGATTTCCGGAAAAGGGGATGGTCGCCTATGAAACCGTTTACGACGAGTCCACTTTGGCCAATGTGGTTGCATACATTCTCTCCGAGCAAGTCGGGTTTCAAGATTTACGATACCAAGTTTATAATGCTTCCGCTGAACCATCCAGTTTGGAGACGCTCGTTCAAGGCGCGCTGACTGGTGAAGGCAGTCTTCCGAATGGGTATGCGGATACCAGCATTCCTGGAGGCGATACCTTCGCCATAGTGTTCAAGGGCGAGCTGATCGCCCCGGAATTTGGCGAAGTCCATCTATTGGTTTCACAAGTATTCGAACACGAGATTAGCGTATTTGTTGATGGGAGAAAGGCGCCTGTTGAAGCGCTCGGGAATCGGGATTTTCGATTCGCCACCAAAAATGGCGTTCAGAATGCCAGAATTATCTATCACAAGAGCGATGAACGTTCCCAGGCTCGCATGTTTCTCGTTGGTGAAGAACTGCATGCCCCTATTTCGATGTCCGCCAAAACTCACCTGGCGGCAACCAATTTTCTAATACAGCCATCCGAGCGCCCGATTGTCGTTCGCAGGAAGATAGAGC
>CAZFUD010000101.1:0-14162 GCA_964521705.1 uncultured Opitutaceae bacterium
ATCCTCGAGAGACATGCCCTCATCTTCCACCTCGTTGAGATCAATCCCATCCAGTATCCCTTTGTAATCTTCGTCACCAAAACGGTAATACACCGCCAATAGTTCGGAAACGATTTTCGGATCGGCAACCTCGATACGAACCTCTTTCCCTACCGCGAATGAAAGATCGTCCACCAGGCTTTGGTTGAACGGGTCCAGAGCGAACATGACTGCTTCGGACTCGCTCGTCTCCACAGGGACGACTCCATACATCCTGGCTAAATCGACGCTTACCAAGCTAACTACCTCTTGGGATATGTCAGCTGGGGCTTCAGCTCTGTAGCCCAACCCCAAAAAATTCGCTACTCGCTCAACGAGAATTTCCCGGCTGACATGCCCTTGATCCACGAGCAAGCCGGCAACGGGCCGATTGAGTTCCTCAGAGGAAGCCAGCAAGTTCTTCAGGACCGGCTCTTCCACCAGCTCGTAAGAACGGCAAATGTCGATAATTGCGGCATTTCGAGAGTCGAACATAGTCTATCTCCCTATGCATTAAGCCCTCGTTACCCCATTGGGCAACATGAAAGCGAAGCATCTAGTCAGGATTCTAATTTAGAATATTTAAGCGATTATGCGCCCGACGAAATCCTGAAAACTCGTAGCGAACTCCCCAATACGTACTTTTATCTCATCCTTAAGGGCGTTGCCTTCCCAGTCTTCAGCCGTCACGTAGACAAATCGAGGCAGTACGAACATACGAAAATCGAGCATCAGACTGTTGGCCAGGCTCATGACCGACATATAGCTCATGCGCCCCCCTGCCGCGCAAAGGAATCCAGCGACTTTTCCTTTCATGGAATGTCCAGTCAGCTCCACGAAGTTCTTCATCGCCGCATTGACATTGTAAACGTAGATCGGAGACGCGAAAACAATTCCATCGGTGGCCTCGACTTTTTCCTTCGCCGCAACTACCCGGTCATCCTTATAAGCCGCCCCCCCATCGCAAAGCGGCAAATCCGCTTCTTTCAGGTCGAGCAGATCGACTTCCAATTCGGCTTCATCTTCCCATGCTGACTTAAGCTCATCAGCCAGTTGTTGGCTCTTGCTTTCCGGGTTCAGACTAGAAGCGACAATTAGAATTTTCATATCAAATTCGAACCCGGTATCTCCTTACTGGACTCACCCTGTTTCGCAAGCTTATTCCGCGTCGGCGGATACAGCAATCGACTGTCAAAAAGTCACTTTTAACTCCGGAAGTACGTCGTAATCGATTTTTCTATACAGCTCCGCATCGACATATACTTCCAGTTGATATTGGCCAACGGGATCGCTATCGGAAAAAACGAAGCTTCGGCTCAGCTCCCAAACAAATTCCTCATTGGATTGCAGGGCCCGACCTCCATCTAGAACGGAATAATACTTCTCAATGCCTTCGGGCAGATCCTTCAATGGTTCTGGAAACCGAACGATGTAGTATATGTAGAACTGGTTCCCATCTTTGCGCTTGATGGAAAAGCCATGAAGATAGGAGGGGTCGGCTATCTTCTCTATCTGATTCGTCTCCAAGTAGACGACAGATTGGCCCTGGCCACCTCGCGCCATAAGCCCGAACTTGAATTGGTAGGCATCCCTTTTGGCCCATACTGTGGTTCCCAGAACAAGGGCCATAGCAGCAACCACCCAAAGACGCATCCATCTATATTCGTTTTTCATAGCAACTGGAAACTATAGATTCGACGAAATCTCAGTCAATTAAAGGGATCGCCCAATTTCCAAATTTCCCGCGGCACAAAGCTATCTGCTCGTCAGCAACCACCAAAACACCACCAGACCCGCAGCGGAACATAGGTAGAACTTCCACAAGAATCTCCGTTTTCTCGTTTTGTGGCGAACCGCAAGCTAAGCCACTATCGAACCAAACGCTCCTCCTATGGCATTGAGTAACAACAGCTTCCACTCTGGTACGCGGCTTCTGCCAGATTTGGCTAGCCACTTGTCCCAGACGAAAATCCCGAATGCCAGGCGGTTAACTGCGGCTAAAATCGAGAGTCGACTTTGCAAATCCATATGCTGAACACCTGCGACAGATTGGCTATAAACGCGATTTGAGCACGGAATTTCCCAAAAATACTTGTGAAAAAAATCCGAAAGCCTTTTCTACTATCTTCTCTCCTATAGCTGGCCACCGGCGGGCGCCTTTTTCCCATTATTCCCACGGTTTTCTCTCCTAAATGTATCGCATTAGCATTTTCCTCCTCCTTTTCGGGATCTGGATCGTCTTCTCTGGTCAATTCGATGCCTTTCACTTGGTCCTTGGCTTAATTTCAACGGCATTGGTCACCGCAATTTCCTCCAACTTCTTTTTTGCCGATCGTTCCCGAGGAACCGGAGCCCGCATACAGGAGATCGCCCGCCTGCCTTGGTATCTGAGCTGGATGCTCTATCAAATTTTGCTGTCCAATCTCCACATCCTAAAGCTAGCCCTAAGCCCCGGGGACCTGCCCGAAGTTCAGCCCAAGCTTGTGAGGTTAAAGACCGGACTGAAAACCGATTTCGCCAAATGGTTCCTCGCTAACTCAATAACCCTAACACCGGGAACAATTACCATCGATATCGAGGACGACGAGCTTCTGATTCACTCAATAAGCGAAGTGACGACAACCGGCGTCGAGGATGACACCATGGAAAGGAAAATCGCCTCGATTTTCGAAAGGGGGAACGACTAAGAATGGAGAACTTTTTTGTGTTCGCGGGGATCGCTATCTTAGCCCTCATGCTGCCTATCCTCTACCGGATTGTTGTAGGACCCACCGCGATCGACCGCATCGTAGCGGTCAACGTCATTGGAACCAAAACCACCGTCCTGCTCGTGATAATCGGCATGATTTTCGAGCGAGTTGGCATGTTCGTCGACTTCGCCCTCACCTACGCGTTGCTGAACTTTATTGGATCGCTGGCTGCCGCCCGCTACTTCGATCGCGTCAATCCGGCAAAACGCTTTACGCAGTCCGAAATTAAGGAGCAGGAACTATGATTTTGAACATTATCTGCATAGCTCTGGTGCTTGTCGGCATCATATTCTTTGTCGGAGGGGCCGTCGGCATTGTCCGGTTTCCTGACTTCTACACCCGGATGCATGCCGCAGGAAAAGGGGACACGATGTCAGTCTTCCTTGTGCTTGTCGGGCTCGCTGTCTACCAGCTCTCCGACTTCAACATGACGAACCTGCTTATAGCGGGAAAAATCTTTTTCATAACCATCTTTATTATGTGGGCGAGTCCCACTAGCACCCACGCGCTCATCAAGGCAGGCCTCGAAGAAGGCCAGGAGGTTTGGACGCGCAAAGACAAAAAGGATACGGAAGACGAGTAATGATCTGGCAATTCGATCTAATCATATTGGTTTTTCTCGTCATCACCGCGATCATATCGCTGCAAGTTAAAGACCTGCTAGCTGCTTCGATGATCTTCGGGGTTTACAGCTTTCTCATGTGCCTGCTTTGGGCGGGTATGGCTGCGGTCGACGTGGCCTTCACTGAAGCGGCGGTTGGAGCGGGCGTCAGTTCCGTGTTTCTCATCGCCACTGTTCTAAGGACATCCAGGAGGTCATCAGATTGAAATCGCTCGCTCTCATCTCCGTCGTCATCACTGGATGGCTTCTACTGTCCGCCGTGGGGGACTTTCCTGACTGGGGAGACCCGAACTCTCCGGCCAACAGCTACCGACTGTCGCAGCACTTTGTCACTGAGACTTTCCACGAGACTGCTGTGCCCAACATGGTTACCGCCGTCCTGGCTGACTATCGAGGCTATGATACGATGTTCGAAACGGTCGTCATTTTTACGGCCGGAATCGCGATTATCTCAATCCTGCGCCGGTTCACGAGCGACGACGCAGATGCGGGCAGCGAGAAAGTTTACGAGAAGCGGCCAGATCTGATCGTCGACACTACCTGCCGATTGATGATTCCCATCATTCAGCTCTTCGCATTGTACGTAATAGCCCACGGTCACCATAGTCCGGGAGGCGGCTTCCAAGGAGGCGTTATCTTTGGAGCCAGCTTCATTCTGATCGCCCTGTCACGGGATCTGCAAGCGGCCCATAAATGGGTACCTGAGCAGCGGGTCCTGAATCTGGCAGGCATCGGAATCCTTATCTACGCAGGCTTCGGGCTCGCATCCATGTTTTTGGGACAAAATTTTCTCGATTACGACATTCTCCACAAAATCATGCCTGCGTCGCCGATTGAAGCCCGATATCACAGTATGTTGGGCGTCGAGATCGGCGTGGCTTTCACCGTCACCGCTATTATGTATTCGATCTACTCGAACCTGGCCTCAAAGGGCACGATGAAGGAGGGCTTGTAGAGTTATGGAATTCTTCGAAGCCATATCCGCTAAGTTCAACTACTGGATCTATGTTATCATTATGATGATAGGTCTCTACGCCATGATCGCTAAGACCAACATGGTTAAGAAGCTTATTGGCATGTCCGTATTCCAAACGGCAATCATCCTTTTCTACGTATCCATTGGCGTTAAGGACGGAGCGACTATTCCTATCTTGTACCACGACCAGGTTCATGCTGGCCACCATCACGACGACCACGGAGAGGATGCTCACAATGGAGAGCATCATGAAACGTCACATGACGCCGATCATGAGACCGGCATATACGGTTATCCTACCCGCCACGCTCCGGATGTAGTTATTGATGGAGACAACTTCGCCAACCCATTGGTGCACGTTCTCATGCTGACAGCGATTGTTGTCGGCGTCTCCACCCTCGGAGTTGGGCTCGCGATCACTCAAAAGCTGCACAGGGAGTTCGGAACCATCGAGGAGAACGAAATCCACGACATGATTAAGTCCGGCAAATGATCGAACAGGCACCCGCACTCATTCTCCTCTTTCCGTTTTTCGCGTCCATCATCGTGGCCCTCGCGGGTATCCGCATCCAGAGTGTCTGCTTTCCAATAACGGTGATTAGCCTGGCGGCCTCGGTTTTATCCGGCATCGCCATTCTCGGGCAGGTCGTCAATAATGGGGTAATCAGGTATCGTCTCGGCGGCTGGGAGCCGCCAATGGGTATCGAATTCCGGATCGACGCTCTTGGAGCACTCGTAGCTTTAGCGGTAACCGTCGTAGGCCTTCTTACAGCGATCTATTCCAAACGCCAAGTCCCGACGGAAACCCCGGACAAGATTTCCCAATACTACACGCTCTACCTCCTGCTTATGACAGGATTGATTGGCATGGTGATCACCGGTGATGCGTTCAACCTTTTCGTACTAATCGAAGTATCCGCCCTCACCAGCTACGCTCTCATCGCCATGGGTCCTCGCAGAGCTACGCTGGCCGCTTACAAGTATGTGATTATGGGGACGATCGGGGCGTCTTTCTACTTACTCGGAGTCGGGTATTTGTATATCAAAACGGGATCGTTGAACATGGTCGACATCCACGAACAGCTCATCGCTCGGGGAATATTCGATTCCCCCGCTATACTCGTGGCCTTCATCCTGATTACCGTGGGCGTGTGGATAAAAATGGCATTCTTCCCACTCCATGCTTGGCTGCCCAACTCGTACGCCTACGCTCCCACGACTAGCAGCGCAATACTAGGGCCCCTGGTAACCAAGGTCATGATCTACGTCATGATCCGCCTGACGTTTACCGTATTCGGAGCTGACTACACCTTCGGCCAGCTGGATTGGAGCGACATTGTCGTCTGGATGTCTGTAGCAGCCATTCTTGTGGGTTCAATATCGGCCTTGGCCCAAACCGATCTCCGGAAAATGCTCGCCTATCTGATTATAGCGGAAGTCGGCTATATGGTTGGCGGCATGTGGCTTGCCGATGATATGGGACTGATTGGCTCTATCTACCACATCATCGCCGACGCCTTTATGACGCTGTGCGTCTTCCTATTTGCGGGAATCATTTTCGCTAAAACCGGGAAGCGGGACCTCAATGCCGTGGACGGTCTCTTCACTAAAATGCCACTTACCATGGTCGGCTTTTTGGTCGGGGCGTTTTCGCTCATCGGCATTCCACCCACAGCAGGCTTTTTCAGCAAATGGTACTTGATTCAGGGAGGGGTGGCCTCTGGAAACTGGGAATACGTGGTCGCTTTGCTGATTTCCTCCCTGATCAACGCCGTCCTTTTCTTCCGGATCATTGAAATCGCCTACTTCGGAATCAAACCTGCAGAAGGACACGGTGATCATCATCATGAAGAATCAAGTGAGGGAGGGCCGACTGAAGCGTCCTTTTCGATGCTCCTACCTTTGCTAGTAACGGCAGCCATTCTGATCGGTCTAGGCCTCTACAACCGTGACATCGTAGCCATCATTTCCGATTTCGTTTCCCAATTCAACTTTGGAGTCATCAGCCGCTAGCATGTCTTCCCCTATCACCAGCTTCACTCCCGTTCTGGCCGCGCTCGTTTCCCTATTGGCAGTGCTCCCTATCGCGTTGCTTGGCCGCAAGGCTAACCTGAGAGAGGGCGCGACTTTTCTCGCGGGCATCATCAAGTTCGGCCTCGTGCTTTCAATGCTGCCAACCATCTTGGCAGGCTCGACAATCGAATATACGCTCTGGCGAATCCTTCCTAACATAGAAATCGCCTTCCGAGTCGACGGACTGGGAATGCTTTTCGGGCTCGTCGCCTCCTCCTTGTGGATCGTCACGTCGTTGTACTCGATTGGATACATGCGAGGATTAAAGGAGCATTCGCAAACGCGCTTCTATTCGTTCTTCGCGGTTTCTCTCTCCGCCACCATCGGAGTAGCCTTTGCCGCGAACTTATTTACGCTATATCTTTTCTACGAAATGCTATCCTTAGCAACCTATCCGCTGGTTACCCACCATCAGGACAAGGAAGCTCGAACGGGAGGGAGAACCTATCTGACCTACCTGCTCTCGACGTCGATCGGATTCGTTTTGCCAGCCTTGATCTTCGTCTACGTTAAAACGGGCAGCAGTCTGGAATTCGCCAGCGATGGCTTTCTAAGCGGCTATATTGGGCCCAGCGAAGGCCTGATTCTGGTGCTGCTTTTCACCTTCGGATTCGCGAAGGCGGGCATCATGCCATTCCACTCTTGGCTGCCAGGAGCCATGGTAGCCCCAACTCCTGTAAGCGCGTTGCTACACGCCGTAGCGGTCGTCAAAGTAGGAGTTTTTTGCATATTGCGCGTTTACAGCGGAGTATTCGGGATCGAATTCCTCCAAGAGCTGGATGTAGCGAGTATCCTCACCTGGATCGCCGCTATCACTATCGTCACCTCTTCATTGATCGCCCTCACTCAAGACAATCTGAAACGGCGATTGGCGTTTTCCACCATTGGCCAGCTATCCTACATTATTCTCGGAATGGCACTGCTAGCCCCAAAGGGAGCTACGGGCAGCATGATGCATATAGCGATGCACGCATTCGGGAAAATCACTCTCTTCTTTTGCGCGGGAGCGATTTTCGAAGCCACCGGCAAGAAATACATCAGCCAGATGGTGGGTATCGGCAAGCGCATGCCCATCACGATGGCGGCCTTTTTCATAGGCTCGCTCAGCGTGGTCGGAATCCCGCTTGCCGGCGGATTCTGGAGCAAGTTTTCCTTGCTGCAAGGGACAGCCGAGGAAGGCCACTACTGGATGCTGGTTACCTTGTTAATCAGCTCCCTTCTCAATGCCGCCTACTTTTTCCCAATCGTCTTCAAAGCCTTTTTCTGCAAACCCGGCGAATCGCAATACGAAGACAAGGTGGAAGAAGCTCATCCCGCAGCGGTTATCGCCCTATCCGTTACCGCGATCGCAACTGTAGTGTTCTTCTTCATACCCGAGCCCTTCTATTCGCTCGCTGAATCCGCAGCAGCCCAATTTTTCGCATTCTAATCATACGCCCTATGCAACAAGAGGAACACGAGGAAATAAAGGTACTGTCACATGAAGCGTGGCCTGGATTCAAAAAGGGATTCCTGATCACCTTCGCCCTTCTGTCGATTTACCTAATCGTCATCATCCTTTCCGCGCCCGACGGCGGGTCGCCAGGCCTGCATCACCATTAATACCGAGCTAGCAAATGATATGAGCGACTCATCTCATAGACCCAAATCCGCCAGACGAATCGTCGCCGCGCTATTTATAACGTGCGGAATCGGCGTTCTACTCGACTTCCTTTTCCTATCGGAATCTTTCGACAAGCACGCCCTCTTCGAATGGGAGAACTGGCCTGGCTTCTATGCCGTTTATGGCTTCGTCGCCTGCGTGCTGCTCGTATTGGTTTCCAAGTACGTGCTGCGTCCACTGGTCATGAGAGACGAGGACTACTATGATGAGTAATCCACTGCCCCCGCAATTTATTATCCTCCTCGGAGGCCTGCTAATCCCATTCCTGAAAGGCAAGGCTAGGCTGGTATACATGCTGGCTCTACCGGCATTCGCCTTTTTCAACTACTTGAGTTTGGAAGAAGGCATCTACTGGACTGCGTCGTTTATGAATTTCGAGTTCGTCTTCGGGCGGGTCGACAAAATCAGCCTCATCTTTCTCAATGTATTCATCATCGTCACGGCCATCGCTGTAATCTACAACAGCCATGTAAAGGAGCGATTGGAGCATTTCTCGGGCTTCCTCTACGCAGGCAGCGCCATGGGAGTCATTTTGGCCGGCGATCTCATCACCTTCTTCGTTTTCTGGGAATTGCTCACGGTCGGAGCCGCTTTCCTGATCCTCGTGCGGAAGTCGGCAACCTCAATGGGGGCCGCCATCCGCTATTTGCTAGTTCATGTTTTGGGAGGGCTCATTCTACTAGCCGGCATCATACTCCATATAAACGAAAGCGGTTCCGCGGCTTTTACGGCAATCGGTCTAGATAGCGTAGCCAGTTACTTGATATTCTTCGGATTCGGCGTGAATTGCGCCTGGCCGATCTTGCATTCCTGGTTGAGCGACACTTATCCGGAATCCACCGTCGGCGGGATCGTGTTCATGGCCACCTTCACTACCAAAGCGGCCATCTACGCCTTGATGCGCGGATTCCCAGGCGAGCCCTCCTTGATCTGGATCGGGGTAGGCATGGCGACATTCCCGATCTTCTACGCGGTAATAGAGAACGATTTGCGCCGCGTTCTCGCCTACAGTCTAATCAATCAGGTTGGATTCATGGTAGTGGGAATCGGAATTGGAACCGGTCTATCCATGAACGGGTCCGCAGCCCACGTATATAGCGATATACTCTTTAAAGGTCTGCTCTTCATGTCAGTCGGCGCGGTAATGCACCAAACGGGTGGCAAGGCCAAAGCTACTGAACTTGGCGGTCTGTTCCGATGCATGCCATTTACGGGCGTATGTTGCATCATAGGAGCTGCATCCATCTCAGCTTTCCCCCTGTTCAGCGGGTTTGTCAGCAAATCGATCATCATGACGGCCGCCGCCGAAGGGCATCATGCCATCGTCTGGCTCGCTCTGCTTTTCGCATCGGCTGGCGTTTTCCACCATGCGGGAATCAAGATCCCGTTCTTCGTGTTCTTCTCTCACGACTCGGGCATCCGCGTTAAGGAAGCGCCAATGAACATGCGTATCGCTATGGGCATTACGGCTGTCGCCTGTATCGCTATTGGCATATTTCCTAATCAGACGATCTATCCGCTGCTTCCGTTCGACGCTCCAGCGTACCATCCCTATACCTTCGCCCACATAATGGCCCAAAGCCTCCTCCTCCTGTTCTCGGCTCTAGCATTCACGTTGCTGTTAACAGGTGGCATTTATCCGGCTGAAATTCGTTCCGTGAATATCGACTCGGATTGGTTTTACCGAAAAGGAGGCAAATGGGCCTATGTCTTGTTCGATAGGACCTTGAACTCATTGAACGCCGTGGCTCATAAATTCCTCATTGCCGGAGCGGTATCAAAGCTTTGCCAAATAGCCAAAGAAGGGCCCGCCTATATCCTGACCGCCCTGCTGACCCCCATATGGGAATTGTCAGGGACACCTCCAGATCAACGAGAGAAATTACGCGAGAATCTCAACGAAAATATCCAAAATGGCGTCTTCCCGATCGGCATCACTGCTTGCTTGTCGGTAGTGCTCTTGGGGATACTTTTCTTTTTCTAGGGGAAGTCCCAAGGCTGGCAGTCGGTCTCCATCTAAAATGGGGTTTGCCTTTCCTATAGGGCTTCATACGTCTTATAGGACCTATTTCCCTAAACTCTTTGGGCCACTTTTCTGGCTTTCCGTATCTTGACGCTCACTACTTTGTATTCCGGGCACATGGCTTCGGAATCGGAAATACTCGAGGTGAGGTCATTTACCAGAACTTCAGGGAAGTGGAAGGTCGCACTTAAAACTCCCCGTTTTATTTCATCAGATACGCGAGCCTTAATGTCGACCTTGCCTCTTTCTGACTCTACGCAAACGATATCCGAATCCTCGATTCCATTTTCGGCTGCGTCTTCAGGATGGATGAAAATGACATCCTCCGTAACTAGCTCTACATTCGCTGTTCGACGTGTTTGAGCCCCGCAATTGTAATGCTCCAAATTTCGATTCGTCGTCAAAATAAAAGGAAATTTCTCTCCATTGGAGACCACTTCTTCGGTCTCCTTGAAAGGATTGAATTGGAACAGACCCTTCCCTCGCTTGAACGTATCGGCATGCAGTATTGGGGAATCCTGACCATCGGGGGATACAGGCCACTGCTTGCCGTTCTCACCGAGCTTTTCCCACTTTATGCCCGCAAAAAATGGTACGATCCCGGAAATCTCGTCTAGGACCACAGCAGGATCGTAATCCAGTTGCTCATAGCCCATGCGATTCATCATATCCACGACGATCTGCCCATCGGGTTTCGAGCCTTCAATAGGCGGCACAGCCTGATTTACGCGCTGCACGCGACGCTCTCCATTGGTGAAGGTTCCACTCTTTTCCAAGAACGAAGCCCCCGGCAGGACAACATCCGCCGTCTCCGCAGTCTTGGTCATGAAGATTTCTTGAACTACCAAGAGTTCAAGCGAGTCTAGAGCCTTAGCCACATGGATACTATTGGGGTCCGTCTGGGCCATGTCCTCGCCGATCACCCACATGGCTTTCAATCGCCCATCGATGGCGGCATCATACATTTGGGGAATCTTCCATCCGGATTCCGTAGGCATCGTCACCCCATAAAATGCTTCGTATCGCTTGATAACTTCTGGATTCGTAACATCTAAGTAGCCCGCTCCTTGATAAGGCTGAGCGCCCATATCGGCCATCCCCTGGACGTTATTCTGACCGCGTAGTGGATTTACACCGACACCTTGGCGACCGATATTCCCCGTTATAAGGGCTAAGTCGGCGATCTGCATGACAGTGAACGTGCCTTGCGAATGCTCGGTCACTCCCAGACCATGAAAGCTCATGGCTCGATCAGCAGACGCATAGGCGATGGCCGCCGCTCGAACAGCTTCTCGATCGACTCCGCTAACGGACTCCATTTCCGCAATGTCCAATTTCAATAATTCGTCGCAAAAATCTTCGTATCCTTCAGTGCGGTCTTCGATGAACGATTGGTCGGCCAAGCCCTCTTTAACGATGTAGTAAAGCATCATGTTAAGTACCGCGACATTGGTACCGGGCCTTAGCTGCAAATGATGAGTCGCGTAACGAGCGAGCTCAGTTCGTCGAGGATCGATAACAATCGAAGTCTTACCGGAAATCGCGAATTGCTTAAGTTTCGCTCCCGTAACCGGGTGACCTTCGGTGGGATTGGCTCCAATCACCATGATGGCGTCGGTGTACTTCAAATCCTCGATAGAGTTCGTCGCCGCCCCAGTCCCAAAGGTGCGCTGAAGGCCTATCGCGGTTGGAGAATGGCAAACTCTGGCGCAGCCATCGATATTGTTCGTCCCAATAACCGCTCGGAAAAACTTCTGCATGAGATAGTTTTCCTCATTGGTGCAGCGGGCTGAGGATATTCCGGCCAGCGAATCCGGCCCGAACTCATCCCGGTAGCTCTGGAACTTCGAGGCCATGAAGTCATAAGCCTCATCCCAGCTGACTTCCTCGAATTCGCCATTCCTTTTAATCATGGGCGATTTGATTCGGTCAGGATGATTGTAGAACTTGAATGCGTATCGCCCTTTCAAACAGGTATGCCCCTGATTCACCTCGGCATCATAAGGAGCCTGAATGCCGATAATCTCATCGCCTATCGTGGCTACTTCCAAATTGCATCCAACGCCGCAATAATTGCATACCGTACGCGTCTTTTTCGAACTTGCGATAGACTTGGATTGAAAGACGTCGGAAATGGCCGCCGTGGGACAGGCCTGGGAACAGGCGCCGCAACTGACGCAAGGGCTTTCGGCAAAGCTCTCGTCCATCCCCTTTATGATTCGGCTGTCGAATCCACGTCCTGCCATACTCAATACGAACTGGCCTTGAACCTCGTCGCACGCTCTTACACAACGGTAGCAGTTGATGCATTTGCTCAGGTCCGAAACCATGTAAGGATGGCTGGTATCCTTTTCCCGATCCAAGTGAGTTTCCCCTTGCGGATAGCGAACGGAGTTGATTCCGACTCGGGCCGCGACGGTCTGCAATTCGCAATTGCCATTAACTTCGCAAGTTAGGCAATCGAGTGGATGATCAGTAAGCACCAGCTCGATGATATTCTTCCGAAGCCGTCTTACGTTTTGGGATTCGGTAAATATGTACTGCCCTTCCGATACGGGCGTATGGCAAGAGGCCAGGGTCTTCGTCGGACCATCCTTCTCCAATGCGACATCAACGCTACACACCCGACAGGATCCAAAAGGATCCAAGTTGGGCGCATCGCAGAGAGTGGGAATAGAATCGGAACCAATCGCTCGCCGAGCGAATGACAGAATGGTTTCACCAGGCTCGATCTCGAATGGCTGATTGTTGAGGTAAGCTATCATTTTAATAATGGGTGAGCTAGAGCCCTTACCCAAGGGTTAGTTCCTTGCTGAAATAAGGTTCGAGTTCCTCGTTGAAATACTCGAGAGCGTTTCGGACTGGCAATGGAATCCCCCCTCCGTGGGCGCACAGCGAACCTTCTTCCAACGTGTGTAGCAGATCGTCGAATAAACGCGTATCTATCTTATAATTACCCTTATTGGAAGATTCGAGCATTTCATGGGCTCGCTTGGTGCCAAGACGGCAAGGGAAGCATTTCCCGCAACTTTCAAAGGAAGCAAACTCCATTAGCTTCTCAAGATAAGTCATCATCGAGAAGGATTCCGGGATGCAAACGACGGATGCGTGCCCGAGAAGAAAACCCTGCGAGGCGAAGCTCTCAAAATCGATGGTCAAATCTCCCACTTTTCTGACGGGAACGATTCCTCCCAGAGGTCCGCCAATATGCAAGGCCTTAACCGGCTCCTTAAATCCGCCCGCAAGATCATCGACAACTACTGAAAGCGGGGTCCCCATCTCCACTTCATAAATACCCGGATTGCGAAAATAGCTATCCAAACTGATGAGTTTCGTCCCATTCGATTTCTCGGTCCCCAGCTTTGCGTATCGGGCTCCTCCATGCTTTGCGATGTAGGGAACGGTCGCCAATGTTTCTACGTTATTGACGATCGTCGGTTTATTGAAGAGCCCTTGCTGAGCGGGAAAAGGCGGACGTGTACGCACCTCAGGCCGCTGTCCTTCTATGCTGCTAATAAGAGCCGTCTCTTCTCCGCAAATATAGGAGCCCTGCCCCTGTACGATTTTGAAATCGAAGTCGAACCCCGAACCATTGATATCTTTCCCTATTAAACCCGCAGCACGAAAATCGTCGATCGCGGATTCTACGATGCCGAAGGATTCTGGATACTCGCCTCGAATGTACAACACGCCCCAGGCCGCTCCCATACAGTACCCAGCGATGACCATCCCGAAAAGGACGGAATGCGGACGCTGCTCCAACAAGTACCGGTCCGAATAAGCGCCCGGGTCTCCTTCGTCCGCGTTACAAATGATAAATTTAACGTCGCTTTGCTCTCTTCGAGCGAACCCCCACTTCACGCCCATTGGAAAACCCGCTCCCCCGCGCCCGCGAATTCCCGCTTCCTTAACTTCCGCCAGAACATTTTCCGAATCTTTACCCAAAGTTTTCTTCAACAACTGGGCGTAATCGCCCATGCCTGAGAACTCCGCCGTCAGCACGGGTTCTCCAATCGCGCGAACTTCATAATCATCGG
>CAZFUD010000102.1:0-14115 GCA_964521705.1 uncultured Opitutaceae bacterium
CCCCCTTTTTCCATAAGTGGTGGAACGGATTCCGTACTGCTACCTGTTTGTCTCTTAGGCTACGGGCTCCGAGGCGGGAGCTTCCGACTCTTTCGGCAGGCGTCGAATACCGTGCCACCACCATGCGAAGAAGCGCTTGTAGTCCTCGAGAATCAAATACGAGCAAGGCACAAGCAGCAGAGTGATGAAGGTTGCGAAAAGCACGCCAAAAGCCAAAGAAGTCGCCATGGGGATGAGGAACTGGGCCTGCAGGCTCTTCTCCATCAATATCGGAACGAGACCCACGAATGTCGTCACCGAGGTTAGGATGATCGCCCGAAACCTCTGACTGCCTCCCACGTGCACGGCTTCGAAGAGAGACATACCTTCATTGCGTAGGCGATTTATGCGTTCAACTAGAACGAGCGAGTCGTTCACCACAACTCCGGACATGGCAATGATGCCTAACAAGGAGAGAAGGCTGAGGTCCTGAGGTGTCCCGAAATTCTGGAAGTTAATCAAATGCCCGTAAATCGCTCCTCCGATACCGAAAGGGATTACGGAAATTACGATAAAGGGCTGCAAGTAGCTCTTAAAGGGAATCGCCAGAAGGGCGTAAATCATCACCATAACTAAAAGCCCGCCAGTGATGATAGCCGGAATCGATTCATCCATATCCTTGGCTTCGCCACCTTTAATCGGGGTAACGCCAGGATATTTTCCCAGTACGCTGCCAAGGATAGAGCTCGGGTCGCCGGAATACTTTCCATATAGAGCTGCATTTAGTGAATCCGAGTTTAGCACTGCCTTGTCCGCATCCGCTTGAACATTGATAGTCCGGTTTCTATCAAGCCTGGATATCGATGGGTATCCCACGCCGAATTCCACATCCGCAACCTCAGAAATAGGGATCCTAGCCCCGTTTGGGGCAACGATACGCATGGTTTCCAAATTGCCCAATGAATCGCGATCCTCTTCTGGGTAGCGTACCATCACCCGAACGTCCTCTTTGTCGCGCTGCACGCGCTGAGCCTCAGCTCCATAAAAAGCGGAACGTATTTGCTGGCCTAAATTGGTCGCTGTGAGTCCTAGAGCGCGAGCGTTATCCTTGAGCGTCACTTTCAATTCGCGCTTACCTTCTGAATACGTATCTCTAACATCCAGCAATCCGGCAAATTGTTTCAACTCTTCTTGAATCTCTAAAGAGGCAGCTTTCAAATCCGCAAAGTTTCGGCCAGTTAAACGGATATCCACCGGCAATCCCGCCGGTCCCGAGGCATTGGACACGAAATTCAGTTTTCGAGCCCCAGGAATCTCTCCCACTTTTTCTCGCCATAGGCGAGCGATCTCATCGGCATTGGAGTCCCGGACCTCGGCCTTGGACAACTCCAGAATTACAGAGCCTATGTTGCCGCCCGAATTGAATGAAGCCGGCCCCGGGCCTCCAGTCACAACGCTGTATCCTAGGAAAACGGCTTTGTTTTTTACTGGATTGATTAAACCGGCGGCCATTTGCTCCTCGGCGATTTCCTCTATAGCTTTGTCGATCCGATTGATCGCTCTGGAGGTCTTTTGAATAGGCGTCCCTTCAGCCATTTTCAATTCGAGAAAGATGTAGTCCGAAGGGACTGAAGGGAAAAACACGAAACGTATAGCCCCGAAAGCGACTAGCGAAAAGGATAGAAGCAAAGCGGATAGAAAACCCGACAAAGTCAGCCAACGGAACTTGAGAGCCTTATCGAGAACAGGCATATAAACATTCTCGATGAATCTCTCCATTCCATCGGAAAACTTGCGTTGCAGGCGCGACAGGGGATTCAATCTGCTCCTCCGTTCCTTGTCGCCCACATGGCAAAGGGAAAGATGATAAGGGAGAACCAATTTACTTTGAACCAGCGAAAAGAGTAGTGTCGGAATCACTACTATTGGAACTGTATACATGAACTTGCCAATCATTCCCGGCAAGAAGAACACAGGTATAAAGGCCACCGCTGTCGTAATCACGGCAAAGGTTACCGGCATGGCCACTCGGTGCGCTCCAACCACTGCGCTTTCCACTCCCGGACCGCTTTTCTGGAACTCGGTAAAGACGCTCTCACCAACGACGATCGCATCATCAACAACGATCCCCAGCACAAGAATAAAGGCGAAGAGAGACAGAAGGTTAACGGTTATTCCAAGCGCTGGGGAAATAGCGATGGTCGCCAGGAAGCTAACCGGTATTCCGATGGCGACAAAAAAGGCCAGAGTGGGGCGCAAGAAAATCGCCAGCGCTATGAGGACCAAAATAAAGCCGATCAAGCCATTATCAAGGAGCATATCGATGCGCCCTTGAAGGTAGAATGATGAGTCGCTCCAAGCCTCTAAAGCTACTCCTTCGGGGATCCAGGTCTCCATGGCCTCATCAACATATTCGTAGACCATTTCCGAGATATCCAATGGGTTCTCGTCGCCAACCTCCTTCACCAAAACGATGGCGGCTGGCTTTCCGTTGAAGAGCGTGAGTATATCCTGGTCCGCAAAACCATCATTGACAGTGGCAATCGCCCCCAAGGTCAGTTTTCCGCCGTCAGGAGTGGTAAGGAGAACGATATCACGGAAATCGCCGCCAACATAATCCTGCTCTTTTGTTCGCAAGGAGATTTCGCCTCCTTCAGCCTTAATCAAGCCTCCCGGTAAATCGATCGAACTTCCTCTAACCGCTTGAACGACCTGATCGAAACTCAAATTATAGTTCCGCAGCGCGCTTTCGGATACCTCTATTGATATCTCATAATCCCGAACGCCCTCAACATCGGCCTGGCTGATCCCGTCTAGCTCAACTAGATCATCTCTAACACGATCGGCTATCTTCTTGATTTCCTTCTCACTGGCATCCCCAAAAACGGAAATCCGAATTACCTCTTTCTGGATCAATGGCTCATTGACAATAGGGCGCTCCGTATTAGCGGGGAAGGTAGTTATCGCATCGACCCTCGTTTTGATCTCATCCTTGATCTTCCCGATGTCGTACCCCTTCTCAACGGTCACATTCACCGATCCAAATCCTTCCTGAGCCACGGAATTCATTTCCTTGATACCATCGACCGATTGAATGGCCTCTTCTATACGCAAAATAACCGACTCCTCCACCTCCTCTGGCGATGCTCCGAGGTAGGGAACTCGGACGGTTACTAAATCGAGCGAAAACGTCGGGAATAGCTCTCGTTTGACCGTAAAATAAGAGGCCACCCCGCCAATTACAAGGATCAGCATCACGAGGTTGGCAGCTACGCCATTTCGAGTAAACCAGGCTATCATCGCAAACTCCTCCTACCGTTTTTCATTCACTGCGCAATCCACCGTCCATCGACAAACTTGAATCGATTTCTACCTGCATTCCCATAACGACGTATTCCAGCGGAGTAAGACATAGACGATCGCCATCACTTAGACCATCGGTAACGATCACCGTATCCACTCCTTTTTGCAGGACTGATACCTCTTTGATAACGATTCGGTTTTCCTTGTCGATCGCGTATACGATGTCGCCCTCATGGAGAGCGCGACGAGGGATCCTAAATGCTCTGTCGATTTGCCTGCCCTCGATGCTCGCCTCCACGAACAGTCCTACCTTTAACGGAGGACGATCATTGTGGGCAGACTTTTCATAGGGCCTTTCCACTTGGGCAACCACATAGGACAAGCGCGTTCTAGCATCGATTGCCCCTTCAGTCCGATCGAGCACTCCTGTCCATTCGTGTGTTTCGCCTCCGTAGTCGGCAGACAATGTAACCTTAGGTATGCTACTCACCCTGGCAAAGTTGCTATAAGTCTCGGCCAACTCCAAAAAACTCAGCTGATCGAGAGCCAGCGGAAGCCTTATCTCAGCCGTATCAGTAGAATAAATACGGGCAAGTTGAGATTGTCGGGCGCCGACCACTTGACCCACATCCACATACTTCTCTCTTATTCGGCCATCGTAGGGCGCGCGCACGATCGTGCGAGCAAGATCGCGTTCCGCGATTTGAACCGCGGCTTTCGCCGATTCCATCATTGCCGCCGCCCTTTCTAATTGCGGTTTCCTCAAGGCCAAGTCAGTGGCTTCGCCTCTTCCAAACGATTCCCAATCTTCTCGGGCTTGATCAGCAAGAGCCTTCTCTTGCTCATATGCTAATCTGGCCTCCGCGAAACGGCTCTTGGCATTAGCTAGATTCGCCTGATAATCAATTGGATCGATCTCAACTAGAGGATCTCCTTTTTTGAAGAAGCCACCAGCGAAAAAAGCGTTGGACACGAATTCTATTCGTCCGGAAACCTCAGCTACCAGCAAGGTCTCTGTACGGGGCTGCACGGTTCCCTGACTCTCGGCTTCTAGGGTTAAGGACTCTGTTCTCACTTCCAGAACCTCGACAACGGGAAGAACAGCCGTTGGCTCCTTCTTCTCGGGAACAGGCCGATTCAGCATGGCGAAAGCGAGTAGGGCGACCACCGCTAGCAATACAAAAAAGGGTGCTGCATACTTGAGCAACCAAGTCAGGATTGAGTCTTTTCGAGCAGGCATTCTGTTAAATTGTATTCGTAAAGTGGATTTAATTCTATTCGAAATCGCCTCCGAGGGCCAGGTGTAGATTGATACGGTT
The DNA here is from genome assembly GCA_964521705.1 of uncultured Opitutaceae bacterium. Lineage (GTDB taxonomy): Bacteria > Verrucomicrobiota > Verrucomicrobiia > Opitutales > Opitutaceae > Pelagisphaera. Next base: position 4,602 of record CAZFUD010000102.1, read on the forward strand.
TTGAAGACGCTGGTTTTTCACGTTCACTAGCTGGCTCGCCGATTCATCCGCTCGACGTTGGGCGTCAAGCAAGGCAGTGATATCGATAAGACCTCGTTGGTATTGCTCCCAGGCCAGTTCCTCAGCCTTACGATTCTCTTCAGCCGCTATAGCAGTTTCTTTAGTAAGCTGGGCCAAATTCTCTTCCCTGGAGAGCGCGTTCTCGACTTCCTGAAAGGCTGTTTGAGCGACCGATCGAAAATTGGCGAACTGGCCTTCCACAATTGCCTCGGCCTGATCGCGTTCGGCCTTCTGTCGCCCAGCAGCAAATAAAGTCGATCCGAAGTTGCCGGCAATACTCCAGACCGAGAAATCGGAATCTAGCAAATCGCTTAACTCGCTGCTGGTAGTCCCCGCGCTTCCGGTAAGAGCTAGACTGGGCAGCCAATTGCGATTAGCTGCCTCCTGTCTAGAGAGCGAGGCCGCCAGCCGGCGCTCCGCTGCATACAAGTCCGGCCGACGAGACACGAGATCGGAAGAAAGCCCTTCTGGGATGGATTCCGACATATCCGGCAAAAGGTACTCGCTGGATTGCTTTCCACTCGGATAACGGCCTAGCAGCGTCTCAAGGGCCCGTTTGGCATTGCCAAGCTGTGTCTTCCGTTGCTGGGCCACAGCTTTGCTGGAAGCAGCCTGAGCCCGAGTAAGGCGTAAGTCTAGACTGGTGACTAGGCCGCGATCATAGCGACGGTCTAGCGACTTGACCTTATCCTCTAGCGACTGGGCGGAATCGATTGCCAATTCGTACTGCGATTGCGATTCGAGCAAATTGAACCAAGCCCTGGCGACCTGACCGGAAATCGATAGCTTAAGTGCCTCAACATCCGCTTCAGCCGCCTCGAGTTCCGCCAGCCCCGCCGCGTGGGAAGCTCTTAAACGCCCCCATAGATCGACTTCCCACTGGGACGCGAGAGACAGGCTGTGGGTGTCTGTCTCGATCTTCTGAAAATTGAGAAAGGAGAACCGGCTCTGCTGCTTGGCAGAGTTCAATCCAAGTGTGAGATTCGGAGATTTGAGAGATCCCGAAATTCGAGCTGCGGCTTCCGCCGCCTTCGCGCTGGCTTTAGCAGCATCGAGTCCAATGTTCGACTCCAATGCTTCCTCTATAAGCCCATTCAAAGTATCGTCTCCAAATCTGGATGCCCAAATCGCTGCGGGAGAGGGAGCGTCAGGATAGTTTTCCTCGATACTGAAGGGTTCTCCAGTCCTAGGATGAGGAATCGATTGCGTTTCTTTGAAAGTGGTCGTGCAACTGGTGACTAGGAAGGCTACGGCATAGAGTCCCCACCACTTTCCAACCTCTTTGTTCATGATTCCACTCCTCTCATTTCGATCTCGGCAACCGCCCTTAGACCGCCCGATATGTATGCAACCAGGTGCTCGCAAAGACCATCCACGTCATTCAGGTCTATCCTGCCAGCAGAAACCAGCTCCAATCGAGCGTGCTGCATCATCGAACCCAATATTGTGCACGACAGCAGGTGCATTCCGTAAGCGACTTTCTCGAAACCGGGATTACGAAGCGAGTCCGATATCGCAGCCGTGTATTTGGCAACAATTTCCTGTAATAGCTCGCGATGGAAATCCTTCATGAACGCCTGTCCTTCAGATAATCCTCGACCAATTACCCGCAAAAACCGGAAATCATTACCATCATCAGTCATCAATTCGGTTAAAATAGGTCGCACAAGAAAGTCTATTACCCGCTCGAGGGGGAGGGGGAAGTTGTCGTTCTCCTCCAATGCCTTCTCGAGCATGTCTATTCGCTTACGGTTGAGCGGTTCTATTCGACTGCGAACCATCTCCTTATACAGCGATTCCTTGTTTCCAAAGTGGTAATTAATAGCTGACACATTTACCTCGGCACGAGCTGTAATTTCCCTTACAGAAGCTCCTCTGTAACCATTTTCAGCGAATTCTAACTCAGCCGCTTCGATTATCTTACCCTTCGTCTCGTTCATCCCATTAATTAAACGATCGTTTTAAACGATCGTTTAATTAAATGCAAGTCGTTTCCTAGGGCTTTGCCTTCCCGCAGCTGCAGTGATGGTGAATGACCAAAGAGCGTTTAGGGTCGATTGGATGCCTTTTGCTAGACACCGAACGTCTAGGCTCGGAACCGGCGGCATCCCATTCAGCATGGCGGATATGACGGAGAACAAACTGAACGTCCTCAAGTCTGATTCGTTGCGAGCTGCAATTGAGAGGGCTCGAGGCAAATGTAACAAATGAAATCACCGCGGGGACGGGTTCAACCAGAGTCCTCGGAATAGCCGTTATAGCAACTCGCGGGATAAGCCTGTTCCTACAGTCGATTCCATCTCTGTCCGACGCGGATTTTACCCATGTATTTCAATCGTCAAGAATCGGACGCAACGTATTGAACAGGTGCTTCGCGATTAACCGATGGCCATCCTCGTTCGGGTGAATGCCGTCGCTAAGGTTGTACTCTCGCTCACCGCCAACGCCTTCCAACAAGAAAGGTATGAGGTCCGCGTTCAGCGTTTCCGCGACTTCTGGATACAGATTTCTGAAGGCTTCCGTATAGCGTTCACCCAAATTTGGCGGCATTTGCATACCTGCTATGACGACTCGAATATCCGAATACTTCGCTCGGGCCTTCTTGGCAGTTTCGATTAGGTTTGCTCGCGTGTTCTCGAGATCGATCCCGCGAAGACCATCATTGCCGCCCAGGGCGAGCACGAAAACATCGACGTGCTGGCGAAGCGCCCAATTTACACGCCGAAGACCTCCGGCAGTGGTTTCACCGCTCACTCCGGAGGGAATGACCTTCCATGAAAGCCCGTTATCGTCTAAGAGACCTTGTAGCGCCATTGGATAAGACGCTTCGTAGTCCACACCATATCCAGCCGTCAGGCTGTCCCCAAAAAACATAATCGTCTTTCCAGAATCCTTCTCGCCTTCGGACAAAGCGAATGGAGCGATGAGTGCAAATAGAAACAAAAGCGGCCTTGGTGTTGGCATACCATAAAGAACACCGGCTTCCCCCGCTGGTTTCAAGCGCTGATGAAAAAACGCTGAAACCTTCTCTCCAGAGGAGCCGTTTTCGACTCTGGAATTGTCCAACGGCATTGCGAACTTGCCAGAGGACCCATTTTAAATGAAACGAGTCTCTGACAGATGATGAACGACGAAACGGTCCTAAGTTTGGACAAGGTAAGCAAAACGTTCAGCAGCGGCGATCGCTCTCTGGAGGTTCTTAAGCAGAGCAGCTTCAATGCCCGAGCCGGGGAATCAATAGCTGTGGTGGGCCCTTCCGGAAGCGGCAAAACGACACTGCTGGGAATTTGCGCCGGCCTCGATACGCCAACGTCAGGCGAGACCAAACTCAATGGCGTATCGCTAGGCGAACTAAGTGAAGATCAACGATCCGATGTTCGAAACCGCTTTGTCGGTTTTGTTTTTCAGAACTTCCAGCTTCTACCGACTTTGACCGCCTTGGAAAACGTCATGGTTCCTCTAGAGCTGAGAGGCGAATGCGATGTCGAATCAGAAGCGAAGGAGCTACTGAAAAAAGTGGGGCTAGGCGAACGTGTCGGGCACTATCCAGTTCAATTGTCTGGCGGCGAGCAGCAGCGTGTTGCCATTGCCCGAGCCTTCATTAACCGACCTAGAATTCTCTTCGCTGATGAGCCAACGGGTAATTTGGATTCGGATACAAGCCACTCAATTGTAGATCTGCTTTTCGAACTGAACCGCAAATCTGGGACAACGCTCATTTTGGTAACCCACGATCGAGAGCTTGCTAGCAAGACCGATCGCGTACTGAGGATCGATAACGGCAAAGTAATGGAGGAATCGTGAATCCCGGTTCTGCTCAACCTAATGGGCGAAAGCCATCACTTGCCTGGATACTTAAGATGGCCTGGCGCGATACGCGCCGCACAAGAGCCAAACTAGCCTTATTCGGCTTTTCTGTTATTTTCGGTGTCGCGGCTCTAGTCGCCGTCAATTCGCTGCGGGCCAATCTCGAAAAGGAAGTCGATCGACAATCTCGAGCCTTGTTAGGGGCCGATTTGGAATTCCGCGGCTCAGACCCTTTTGACGAGAAGACGGAGGCTTTTATCGCTTCCTTAGACGCCTTGGATGAAGCCAATGACCTTCGCCTGTCGACCATGGCCTATTTTACCCGTTCTGATCAAACCAGACTCGTTTCTCTCCGAGCTTTGGAAGGCGGCTTTCCCTGGTACGGGGAATTGGAGACACGCCCAGCAGGCTTGAACTTGGATCCAGATCAAGGACGTGTCGCCATCGTAGAGGAATCCTTGAAAATCCAATACGATCTAAAACTGGGCGACGAGTTACGCATTGGTCAGTCCGACTTTCGGGTTATAGGCGAAGTATTGCGCCTGCCCGGCGAGTCCTCCTTTCGAAATTCCTTCTCCCCGCGCATTCTCATTCCCTACGCCTACTTGGAAGAAACGGATCTTCTAGGTTACGGAAGCCGTACAACTTTTCGTCGTCGGCTGGTGTTCGAAAACGGGGTTGATGCAGATTTGGAGTCCACCCTGAGAGCGAATGAGCGGCAACTGCGACGAAACGGTATTCGATATGATACCGCTGAAGAGGAAAAGGAAGACATTGGGAACATGCTTTACGAGATGACGAGTTATTTGAGCCTCGTTGGTTTCGTCGCCTTGTTGTTGGGTGGGGTGGGAATCGCCGGAGCCGTACAAGTCTACTTAAAGGAGAAATCGGCCTCCATGGCCATCCTCCGTTGTTTGGGTTGCTCGGGCTTGACCGCTATGATGGTTTTTTGCGCTCAAATCGTAGTTGTAGGGTTCGCTGGCTGTCTCGTCGGGACGATACTGGGCGTAGCGACTCAGGCAATCCTGCCTCAAATCGTCAAAGCCTTTCTTCCTTTCGATCTCCCCTTTGAAATCGTTTGGCCAAGCTTGCTCGAAGCTTTCCTATTCGCCTGGGCCTTGACGCTCTTGTTTGCTCTCCTACCTCTGCTGCCTACCCGAAATTTCTCGCCGATGAGGGCGATTCGATCGTCGAGTGGTTTGGACGGTAACAGACGAGCCTGGCTCGTGTGGCTGGCTGCAACATCCATTGGAGGCCTGACGCTTTGGTTCTCAATATTGCAGACCGATGATCTCAAGGAAGCTGCTGGCGTGTTCGGAGGGATTCTCATAGCAATTGTCGCCCTAGCGGGGATAGGGCTGACTTTAAGAAAATCCTTGAAGGCAGTCACCCCTAAGTCGCTGCCATTCGTGTGGAAGCAGGGGATCAGCAATTTGTATCGACCAAACAATCGCACGGTGTCGCTCATCGTCATGATCGGTATGGGCGCCTTCCTAATCTATACGCTCTATCTTTGCGAAACCAGTATTCTGAAGCGAGGGGAAATCAACGATCAGGATGACAAGCCTAACACGGTCTTCTTCGACGTGCAGTCCGATCAGGTCGATACCGTGAAAAGCATTGTCGATCGTCTTGGGGTCGAGCTCAAATTTCACGATCCGATGGTTACGATGCGCTTGACCCATCTGCGATCAAAACCGGTCGGCCAACTGCGACGAAATCGCGAACTGGAAGGCTGGGCCCTATCACGTGAATACCGAAGCACTTATCGCAGTGAACTGCGGACCCACGAACCCATCGTGGAGGGGGAGTTCGTTTCACAGGCCAATTTGGACGGAAGCGATCCCATCCCCATTTCCGTGGAAGAGCGTATCGTTGAAGCTTTAAAATTAGAGTTGGGCGATCTCATCACTTGGGATGTTCAAGGGCTGCCGATCGAAACAGTCGTCACCAGTATCCGAAAAGTGGATTGGCGTCAGATGCAGCCGAATTTCTTCGTCGTATTCCCTAGTGGAATACTAGAAGAAGCTCCAGCGAACCACATTCTAGCCGCTAAAGCGCAAGGAATCGAGATCATCACGGCTCTCCAAGGCGAGGTCGTAAAAACCTTTCCCAATATCTCCGCGATCAATCTTAGCATGGTCCTGGAGTCGCTTGAGGATATTTTCGATAAAGTGGGCTTCGTAGTCCGCTTTATGGCTTCCTTCACCATACTCACTGGCATTGTCGCCCTCATAGCCACCGTGTTGACCAGTCGCTATCAACGCATGAAGGAAAGCGTCCTGCTGCGCTCGCTCGGAGCCAATTCGGCCCAGGTACGCAAAATCATGGCTGTCGAATATTTTTTGGTGGGCGGTTTGGGCAGCGCTGCCGGAGTCCTGCTATCTCTTGGTGGCGCCTGGGCCATGACTCGCTTCATATTTAAGATCGACCTCTATGTACCCTGGGGTATCACCTTCGCTTCCATCGCCCTAATTGGCTTCCTCACCTTAGTTACCGGTATGCTCAATAGCATAGGAATAGCCAAACGCCCGCCAATCGAGGCTTTGCGCTACGATTAGGGGGGCCGCCTAACAAGGGCGGGGAGGACTGGCTCAATTCTCCAGGTTACGAAAAAGTAGAACACGCATCCTGCCTGCACATGAAGATAAAGAAGAGCAGACTAGAAGCCTATTCTACCTTTTTGGCCGCCCGGCTTGCGCCGCCGTGGCCAACTTGCCGTAGGCGTGAGATCGCCCGCCAACAGAAAGAGCAACAAATCCTAGCTTGCCTAAATTCGCCTAAAGACAATTTGCAGGGCGAAAGCTATAGCCGGTCCGATTCTCGTCTTGCTCCCAGGGATTTCTTTCCAGTCGATTGGTATCGTCTCTAGCGCGAGTCCTTCCTTCTTGGCGTTGGCGATCAATTCCAGATCAAATCCATAGCCGTTTTGCCGGAGCTGATGACGTAGCTTGGAGAAAAACACTGCAGGTACCGCCTTAAGCCCACATTGCGTATCCCTAATCCGTATGCCATAGAATATCTTGAGGAGGGTGTTAAAAGCTTTGGCCACGATTTTTCGGGAAATCGCTCGTTGAATCTCTCGGCCCGCAACTGGCTCCCGCATTGCTATAAGTAACGAGGACTTATTCTCCAGCGCGTCCAATCGTTCAAGGAATCGCATGGTTTCGCTCGCCGGAGCCGCTCCATCCGCGTCTACGAAGGCTAGAAAATCGAAGCCAGTTGAAGCATCCCATCCGGCCCGAATTGCCCCGCCCTTGCCCAAGTTCCGATCCAGGATTATCGGTTCTCGAACGAAGGGGTAGGCAGGCATCAGCGCTCGAGCGAAATCTTCGAGAGCCCTCTGCTCCTCCGGGGTGGATCCATCGTCCACAAGCTGAACCTCGGTCTCGGCCTTGCTCGCTTTCAAGAGCTCGCAAAGCTCCGGGAGAAAGCGCGGCAAACGCAGGCTTTCATTGAAACAGGGTATGACCAGCAGCGTACTCATGATCCACCAATCTCAGTCTTAAAAAACGAACCGTAATAGCGCCCTGTTTCTTCCGAGAACACGGCGAAAGATAGGCCATCCTCTTGCTGGCAAATCGATTCGATTTCCCTATTTCCCAGTACTAATCCCGCGGTGCTAGCTGCATCGGCCAGGGAGCCGGTTCCGGCCACGGCATAACTGCGCTTCCAAGTAGATTGCCCTCCCTCGGCAGGGTCGATAATATGCTTCTCTTGAAAGAGCTCTCCTGAACTGGCTATAGCTGAACCCGGAGCCAATACAATCGACTTAACCCGCGAATTGTATCCAATGTTTAGATCCCATTTCGCCATATCTTCATCCCGCTCCAAAGTGAGTAGCGTGGAGCCGCCCGTGTCGAGCAGTCCTGACTCGATATCCCAATTTTGAAATAGAGTCTTTAGGCAATCCAATGCGAAGCCTTTACCGATCCCACCGAGATCAAGCAGGGGGCCCATGCGCAATTTTTTCACTCGATTTGAATCCGGATCCAAGGAAATGACAGGGTCGCTAGTTCCAAAATCTACAAATTCGATATCCTTCAAATGCGGCAGGATAGGGCGTTGACCTTTAGCATCAATGGCTAGTTGGCCCAGAAAGGGATCGAATGCTCCCCCCAATCTTTGGCTAGCGTCAAACGCCGCGAGCAAGCAATCCACCATAGTTTGGGAAACGGTAATTTCTTCGCCTTCATGGGCTCGATTGATACGCGTTGTATCGCTGTGTTCGATATAGAGGCTCAGCTGCGATTCCAAATTGGCCAATAGCTCCTCGGCCTCCATGACCGCCGAATCCAGGAGATCGCTCGATTCGGTCGGCAAATGGAAACTGAATATCGTGGCCATCGCTTCACAAGAGTATGATCGGTAGCCGGCCATATCCCGATCCATCAATGAGATCGCTGTAGTTTCATCAGGCATCTTGACTAACGAGTTTCCATAAAAGCGTCCCAAAGCTCATTTCTTATCCAGCATTCGAGCAACACGTTTTCTCGTAGCCCATGGTACTCCGGTATGTGCGTGACTGAAAGAGTTGGTGGCAATTCACCAGCCGGCCCCACCACGACATCCAATGGTGGCGTTTGTCTAGGATCCATCCAATAGCCCACGGTGTCATTGTCCCTCAGATACCATGGCAACGGCCAAGCATTATCTTCTCCCCCGACTGCGATTGTTAATTGCCTCTCGGGATCCAAGGCTTCCAAATCGGCGATCCGGTCGACGAGTTTCTGAAATTGGGGGGATGTGTGCTGGTAGATGTATGGGTTGCGGGCATCAGCCGCATAGCGATTGGCAAGTTTCGTTAGCTTATACTGACCAAAAAGACAGTAGAGCGAAACGCCGATAACAATTACGCGGATCCAGCCATTGGAGTAGCGAACGTATAGAAAACGGATAGCCAATCCCGCAGCCAGAGCTAATGACGCATAACTCGACAATGCCAGCCAGGGAGTCTTGTAAGGGATTGTCGAGTACAGCAGAAGAGATAGAAATCCGTATAAAATCCCGATCTGAATCCGGGGGTCCAATGACCGGCGATCCACTAAGGTTACTAACAGACCGGCAAACGAAAGGAGGAGAAAGAGCGCCTCTCCCCAACGAACACCTTCGGCAGTATGCGGCCACATGACAGACAAGTAGTAGAAGAAAGGTTTTTCGTGTCCCGCCCCCTGCGAGCGTTCGGCATAGTTAATAAAGGCCGTAAAGCTATCGCCGAGCTGACTGAAATCCTTGAAACCGCTTGAGTAGAACAGGACCCAGATCAAAACGAAGGATCCAAGGCCCGCTGCGAGATTCGGCAAACGAGCCGCCTTTTGCCAACTTTCTAATCTTCTGCCTGGTGGAAATGCGATAAACATGGCAAGAGCAATCGCAGCGATATGGATAATGGCCGTCTCCTTAGTGGCGAAAAACGCACCAGTCCAGAGACCTACGATGGCGGCCCGAACCGGCGATTGCCGATTCCAAAAAGTAAAATATGAATACAGCAGGAAAAACCCGATTAGAACGAACAAGGCTTCCTGGACGAAATAGCCTCCATAAATGACTGGCAACGGCGAAAGGGCCACAAAAGAGCCCCCCAGCAGAGTCGTAAGAGAGAATTCCCGCAGCAAAGTGAGCAGGAAAATCACAAGACCGACACTCG
>CAZFUD010000103.1:0-8954 GCA_964521705.1 uncultured Opitutaceae bacterium
GCGGCGACCATCCCCACGAAGAACGGGGCAATCAAGGCTCCCCAAGGCATCGTGCTATAGGCCGCGCCGATCTGAACCCCATCGAAGGCCATGCCATTGAGGTACGTTCCCAGCGTTACGAACCAGGCTCCCCAGATGAAAAACTGGAGAAACATCATTATCGAAAGTTGTAGTCGAATCGAGGTAGGCATATTTAAAATGTTAGGGGGGTCAAAGGGAGTGAGATCATGCAGGTTTTCCAAGTGCTGTCTAGATCGTATGTAGGAGGGTTGAAGGGGCTGGTCTCAGAAGGGCCAAACAGTCCGCAAGGCTATAAGTGCGAGCCAACAACGGTCGCCAATTGAGAATGCTTGGAGGACTCATCGAGCCATCCCTATCTGAATAGACAAGCTGAAGTCCGACCTACGCTAGCGCTTTTTCCAAGGCTTGATCGATGTCGGCTAGGATATCGTCAATGTGTTCGATACCGACCGACAAACGAACGAGCTCAGGAGTAATCCCACCAGCCCGCTGCGCCTCTTCAGAGAGCTGGCTATGAGTAGTGGTCGCTGGGTGAATCGCCAAACTCTTGGCGTCGCCTACATTGGCTAAGTGGCTAAATAGCTCCAGCGAATCAATAAACTTCGAGCCGGCATCGGCCCCGCCGTTGATTCCGAAGATCACCATAGATCCGCCTTTACCATCTAGATATTTGTCGGACAGAGCTCCGCTCTTTTCGTCATTAAGCCCCGGATACCGTACCCATTCTATGCCAGCTTTACCATTCAGATGCTCGGCTACCGCCTTGGCATTCGAACAATGCCGTTCCATGCGTAACGGCAGCGTTTCGATACCTTGCAAGAACATCCATGCATTGTCTGGCGATAAGCAAGCGCCCAAGTTACGCAAGGGAACCGTTCGCATTCTCAAAATGAAGGCGAGCGGAGCCAGTGGTTCGGGCAAATCATGACCCCAACGCAAGCCATGATAAGAAGAGTCTGGCTCGTCGTAGAGGGCGAACTTCCCGTTGGCCCAATTGAATTTGCCGGAATCAACCACCACTCCGCCAATACCCGTTCCATGACCGCCAAACCATTTGGTCAGCGAATGCACAACGATATCAGCTCCGAACTCAATGGGACGCGTCAAATAAGGTGTAGAGAATGTGGAGTCGACAATGAGCGGCAGACCGTTGTCGTGGGCGATTCTGGCGATCGCTTCCAGATCAGCGATATCCACTCCTGGATTACTAACCGTCTCGCAGAAAATCGCCTTGGTATTCTCGTCGATCGCCTCGGCGAAGTTGGAAGGCTCATTGGGATCCACGAATTTCACCGTGATCCCCAAGTCTGGAAGAATGTCATTAAATTGCGTATACGTACCTCCGTAGAGGTTATTCGCCGAGACGATATTGTCCCCCGCCTTCGCGATATTGATAATCGAATAGAAAATGGCGCTCGTACCTGAAGACAAGGCCAAGGCAGCCGCGCCGCCCTCCAACTGGGCCACGCGTTGCTCGAGAACGTCCTGGGTCGGATTCATAATCCGCGAATAGATGTTCCCCAATTCCTTTAGCGCGAAAAGGTTGGCCGCGTGTTCAGTGTCGTTGAAAACGTAAGAGGACGTCCGATAGACCGGCACTGCACGTGAGTTGGTGGTTGGATCCGGCGCTTGACCGGCATGGAGACATTTCGTTTCGAGTTTCATAGTGGAAGTAGTGGTTAGTGAGTTTCCGGTTCTATCCCGAGAAAAAATTGGAAGGCGAAGTCTGAAAGGCCGTTTGACTGATTTCCAGCGGAAAACGCTACAATCGCTAAGTTACTTGGCTGGCTAAGGATCGATTTCCGCTGAACATCCCCAACGAACCCTATCCCATCGCGCTCCTGCTATTCCGAGAGCCTCCGATCTTGATCAGCCACAACTTCTCCTTATTTTGCAGAGACTCTGTAGCAATCCACGGAGCCTAACATCTAACCTTTCCTACCTCGGATTTCGCGAGCCCGAATAAAGCTCGTATTCAAATAATCTGCACTCGATCGGCCCATTGTAAAACTCGATCTTTCTTGAAGTCTTGAGTCCAATTCGCTTTCCGAGGGACCGGTTGCCTGTGAAAACATAGCCCCAATAACCCGAACACTGCTTTTTAAAAAAGTTCCCTATCGCCTGATACACGGGGAGAAGCTTCTTCTCCTCGCCCATTCGGTCGCCATATTCTGGATTCAAAATAACTACGCCCGGGGCCTCGGGCATCTCAGTTTCGCGAAAATCGCAGATTGAAAACTGGATCAAATCAGCCACACCGGCAAGCTCTGCATTTCGACGAGCGGATTCGATCGCTTCGGGATCGCGATCCGTAGCGACAATCGGAGCCGAATTGGCAACGGTTTTTTCCGTATCCAATTCCTTCCTGATAGCCTCGAATTCCTCAGGTCGATAGCCTACCAAATGCATGAATCCAAAATTTTCGCGCAACCGGCCGGCAGGCCTCCCCGATACCTGGATCGCCGCCTCTATGGCCAACGTTCCGCTTCCACACATGGGATTGACGAGAGATAGGCCCGGATGCCAGTGAGTCGCCTTCAAAACGGAAGCCGCGAGATTCTCTCGCATCGGCGCCTTACCGGGACTTACCCGATAGCCGCGGTTGCTAAGCGGCACTCCCGACGTATCCAAATAAATATTAACTTCTTCATCCCTCCAATAGAGAAAAAGCTTGGCTTTATCGGAGTCGTTCCCGGTATCCGGACGCCTCCCCTTTTTTTCTCTAATCCTGTCCACCAATGCGTCTTTCAAACGCAATCCGGCGAATTTGGTATTCCGAATGGTATCGTTCCTTACCGATGAACCGATTGAAACGTATCCATCGGCCGGAATATAGGCTTCCCAGGGAATCCTGACTGCCTGTTTATACAACTGCTGGCCGTCTGCAGCTTTAAAATCCGCGATCTTCCAGAGCACTCTAAGCCCCGTTCGCAATTGCAGATTGAGCCGCATGCAGTCATTTAGCGATCCCTTCGCAAAAACGCCAGCGGGCGCGACTCGGACGACTGGGTAGCCTAACTCCTCCAACTCCTCGCTCAAATAACCAGCGCAGGCTTTAGGACAGGTGACTAGAATGTCGCTATCTAGCAAGAGATTCCAACAGGGGTCGGCAAACGTTTATTGAATACGGAAAATTCTACGCTCCCCAATAAGCCTATTACCGCATAGGCGAGAAATCCACCGACTTGAGCATCTGGGACTGAACGCCATTCTTCACCAGGAGTCCACTTCCAGCTCGCTCTTTGGATCTAGCCGCAGCTTTTTTCCATTCCGGATCGGCTCGGAATCCAGCCCAGGCTTCCTCGTGTGCCGCAGCGTCCTTGTATGCCAAAAGATAGATCAAGGTGTTTCCGTGTCCATCCTGATCAGACATCGGGTGCCAGTAAGCGACATTAGTCATGCCGTGCTTGTCGAAAATCCCTATCGTATCGTTGGCGAACCTGTAATCCAGATGGGAAAGCATTCCTTCCGCAGTCGTGTAGGTCCGCAATTCGAACAGACGAGGTTTTTTTGATTTCTTGATTCGCAGTTTAGGCGAGTAATCGGTCAGGGTCAGAAATTTACTCTCGACTTTAGCCACGAGCTTTCCGTTCACCCTGGAAGCGGCAAATGCCTCTTTCCAATCAGGATCGGAAACGAAGCCTTTCCATGAGGCTTTTCTAGAATCACGGCTCGGATAGGAAAGGAAGTAAACGAGAACGTTGTCCGGGTTTTCTTCCGGCACAAAGTAGCCGACGTTCTCCATGCCATGCTTTTCGAACAGAGCCACCGTGTGGTCTCTAAAACGGGTTAGAAGATCATCCAGCTTGCCTTCATTCGCGTAATAAGTCCGCATTTCGAATACGGGACCATCTTCGGCGCCAACCGATGTCAGAGCTAAGAGAAGGGCTAGTGGTAATAACAAGCTACGAAAGAATTTCATATTAAACGCCCCCAGAACGGGTTTTCAGGTTACGAGTATTAATATAGAATGAGCAATTATCCGGTTTCACCAAGCTATAAATGACGCTCTAGAGCAAATAGGGAACGGTGACCGGGCCTTCAGGCAACACGGCAACTGGAGCATCCCTGCCAATATGATTCAACTCGGCCTCCAAGGCCTCATTGATCGATTCCACTGGTATCAAATGAGCCCGCCGCAACGACTCCGCATGTATTGATGACTGAACTCCTACGCGAGCTTTCTGGCAAATCAATGCCTGCAACTGTACTTGCCATTGATCGAAAACCGAGAAACCGGGCTCGTGAATCGCCTTAAGCAAGGCATCGGGAGAATCGTACTCGAACAACAATTTACGGTAGTTCCCATGTTCTGGAAATCCGTCACGGCACTCGGAAGCCACTAGAATCAAACCGCCCTCTTCCACAATTTGAGCCGCGGCAGACATCCCCTTGACGGCTTGATAGAGATTTTGATCCAAAGGAAAACCATTGTTGCTGGTCACCACGATTGGAAAGGGCTCCTGGCAACCAACCATAGCGCTCTCCTTGACATAAGCGCAACCCGCCTCATGAGCCTCAATTGGATGGCCACAAAAGTAGCGGGTGATTTCCCGGTCTCGGTTCAGCGTCACGTTGACCAAGAAGTCCGCTTCTAGGATTTGTCCACCCGCTCGCACATGCTCTTGCGTTGGGTTGTTCCGCAAATTTCCCCATGTACTCAGAGGATCGCCGATAACTCCAGCGCTGTGATATCGCATGATAGCGCCAATACCGGCCACTCCAGGAAAGGCGGCCTTATAACCCCCTGAGAACCCCGCCATGAAATGGGGTTCGATAAATCCTAGCAAGATTCGCCTATCAGCCTCAACGTATTCACGGTTCAGATATACGGGATATCCGAATCGGGAATCTCCAACATGTTTCAGGGCGCTCGGGTCGTGGGCATCGTGATTCACAATTCGGTAGTTTTCGCAAATCTCGCGTCCCACCATTCGCTCGAGCTCTCTAGGAGTGTTTCCCCTATGCGAACCCGTTCCATTGATGATTACCACGTTTTCATTCGGAATGCTCGATAAGTAATCGAACAGCCAAGGCAACACTCTGTCGCTCGGGAATGGGAGAGTGGCATCCGGAATGCACACCGCCAATCGATCCGTAGACTGTACGACCTCAGACAAGGGAGGCGATCCGATAGGACTGGAACAGGCCGCTTGAAATCCGGATTGCTCGTCTACCAGCCCATCAATGAAGCGCGGTTCGACGACCGTAGCATTCACGCTGTCGAGATCGAGCTCGATGTGACTTTCACCATAAGGGATCTGCATTGAAATTAAGCCGACAAAATACAGGAGCGTAGAGTATCTGGAAATAAAAAAGCCTGCCCTTGATGGGCAGGCTGAAAGTTATTGTATCCAAGTAATCAACCCCAGGCTAGTCGTCCTCGGGCTTGTAGTTGTCGTGACCATGTTTGCGGGCGTCGTTAACCTTCCCTACGATTTCTTCTGCTTTCGCATTATCTCCTGCTTTCAAAGCGGCTTCCAAATCGCCAATCAACCCGACGGTGTTTTTCATCGCCTTCTGGTAGCCGGCCATAAACTTTTTCTTTTCCGCTCCCGACATCTCTTTGGCGAGGATAGGGGTCATATCAACCGACTTTTGAGCGGCTTTTTTGACTTTCGCCACGTACTCGAGAGTGGAGTCGTTCTTGGCTGGATCTTTGATTTGACGCCGAATTGAGCGCCAAGCCTTGTTGATTGCGCTCATTTGATCTTCGAGCGCAGTGTGATCGTGGTCTCCGTCTTCATGGGAAGCGGCTTGGATGGATGGCAACGAGGCTATCGCCAAGGCCAAGGTAACAATGAGGGATCGTCTTTTCATAAACTGGATTTTTCTAAGGTTACTAGATCAACTCGGAAATTGGACGCCGAGTTACTGCTTGATGTCAATTCGGTTTTGATTTCGGCCGTTTGTGAAGAGCTATTGCAACGAAACGATAGGACTGACGGCGAACGCCTCTTCTGACCAGCTAGTTGGAAAAACGTTCCCAATCAGCTCTTCCTGGTTCGCTTCGGCTTTCCAATTACCGCGATTGAAGACGAATCTTGCTCAACCCATTGAGCCGGCAGGCATCCATAACGTCGGTCACCGTTTGCAGGGGGGTCAGATTGTGGGCTTTGACCAAAACCGGCACATCGTTCGAAACCTCGGATACTCTCGACAGAACGGCCTCAAGCTCGCTTAACGGGACCGGCTGGTTCTCCAGGAAAATCTGCCCTTCCTCGTCTATCCCAATCAGAATTCGCTCGGGAAATTCGTTGCGACCCGCAGACTCGATTTTCGGCAAGGTCAAATTGAGCGTCGTCATTTCCTTGAACTGCATGCTGACGAGAAAAAAGAATATCAAGATCGTCAATACATCCATTAGAGGGATGATATTGATGCTGGCTTTGTTGCGTCTGCGGGCCAGCAAACTCATACATTCTTGAGACCTATCTGCTCGAGAAGAGATTCAAACTGGACCGCATAGGTTTCCACTTTGCGCTGCAGATAGCTATTGGCGACCAAACAGGGTATGGCGACAGCCAAGCCGATAACAGTTGTTGTCAAAGCCAAGGCGATTCCTTGAGTAAAGGCCGAAGGATCAGGCATCCCTGTATCTAGGGACACATTACCAAATACCTGAACAAGTCCCGTGACTGTCCCTAGCAAGCCCAGCAATGGAGCCGCCCCGATTATGATTTCCAGGAAAACGAATCCACGCTCCATCCGATTGACCTCCAGACGGGCATAGGCCCGCACAGCTCCTTCGTCCTGCTCATGCCTCTTCCAATAGGCGATGATTCTACCTAATGCGGAACGTCCCCCACCATCTGAAGGACTACCCTCTACGATGCCCTCGACGATATGAGCCGGAATGATCGCCACTCTCCGCAAAGCGAACAAACGTTCGAAAATGATGAATCCGCCCACGAGGGAGCAGAGCATTAGCGGGTAAACAAATACGCCGGCGCCTTTTAGAATCTCTAGCATAGATAATAGCCCTGAGTGCGAGCGGGTTCAGGATAACTATCGCCATCCTAAAGAGAGCTTTCTCCAGTCGGGCAATCCTAAAAAGGACAAGCTCTCCTTTCGAACTTCAACGCGACATGTACGAAAGCTTTTCCGCGACTGCCGCTACCTGAGACTCCCCTTCCTCCAATTCGCCAATCATATCCCATTTGCCTTCACAAAGGGCCTTCCGGGCTGTTTCCCTCACGACCGCAGTGTAGCATTGATCGCCGACATGGATGCGTTCTTTCTCCACATCGAGCTCTATGTCAACACTGGGATCCCCTTCGATCGCAGATGCTATCGCCTCGATGTCCTCTTTTGCCGCGCAAAAGCAGGGAATCCCTAACGTCGTGCAATTCCCAAAGAATATCTCCGCGAAACTCTCGGCAATGATTCCTCTGAGACCGTAACGATAAAGAGCTTGCGGAGCATGCTCCCTAGAGCTGCCACATCCGAAGTTAGCCCCTGACAGCAAGACGCTCGCTCCCGAAAATCGAGGATCGTTGAGCGGGTGGCGCTTATCGCTCCCATCTTCATTCTTACGGACATCGTAGAACAGGTATTCACCAAGCCCATCGAAAGTTACGCACTTCATGAACCTGGCGGGAATGATTCGATCCGTATCGATCTCATTTCCTGGAACGTAAACTCCAGAACCTTTGACTGATGTAATTTTTTCTAAAGCCATTTCTTTATTCCCTTTCTTCTTACGCATTCGCCAATTCGCCGACTCCAAAAACTTCTCGAGCATCGGCAATTTCTCCGCGGACAGCGGCAGCCGCCACCATGACTGGACTCATCAATACGGTTCGACCGGTCGGACTGCCTTGCCTTCCTTTAAAATTCCGGTTGCTGGAACTGGCGCTCAACTGATCGCCGATTAGCTTGTCGGGATTCATGGCTAAACACATCGAGCAGCCTGCGCCCCTCCATTCGAAGCCCGCTTCTTCAAAGATTTTGTCGATGCCTTTCTCCCGACAGATCCCATCGACAATCTGAGATCCAGGGACCGCAATCGCTTTGACGCTTTCCGCGACTCGATGCCCTTTGAGGTACTTTGCCGCTTCCTCGAAATCCGAAAGCCGGCCGTTCGTGCAGGATCCAATGAAACAAACGTCTACTTTGGTTCCCTTGATCGGCTGCCCCGCTGGCAATTTCATATACTCGAGCGCTTCCCCCACCAAATCCTTATCTGAATCGTCTGACCCCTCAATGGTGGGAATGTCTTCCTCCACCGAGATGGCCTGTTCAGGATTGATACCCCAAGTCACGGTGGGAGCGATGTCTTCCGCATCGAACTCGACAACGTCATCGTATCGGCAATCTGGATCGCTAGCGATGGACTTCCAGTTCTCAACAGCCTGATCCCATTCGTCGCCGCTTGGCGAATACGGCTTTCCTTTCAAATACTCGAAGGTTTTCTCGTCTGGATTAACGTAGCCTACGCGGGCGCCTCCCTCGATCGACATGTTGCAAACCGTCATTCGCTCCTCCATCGATAAATTGTCGAAGACCGATCCTCCATACTCGTAAGCGAATCCTGTCCCTCCTTTGACTCCGAGCTTGCGGATGATGTGCAGGATAACGTCCTTGGCGTAAACGCCTGGGCGCAACGCGCCATTGACGTTGATTCTGCGCACGTTCAACTTGGCGATGCCCATAGTCTGGGTAGCCAGCAAATCCCTGATTTGCGTCGTCCCCACGCCAAACGCGATGGCTCCAAATGCGCCATGAGTAGATGTGTGGGAATCGCCGCAAGCGATTGTCGTGCCCGGCTGGGTGATGCCTTGCTCAGGGCCAACGACGTGGACGATACCTTGCTTGCCGCTAGGCAAATCGAAGAATGTGATCCCAGTTTCCTCGCAGTTTTTACGCAGCTCTTTAATCATGGCATCGGCCAGCGGATCCGCAAAGGGCTCTTGGCGCTGATCCGTAGGCAC
>CAZFUD010000103.1:8999-14061 GCA_964521705.1 uncultured Opitutaceae bacterium
AATGTGATCCACAGTCGCAAAGGTCCGGTTAGGATAAGCAACCGGCAAGTTTAAGTCGCGAAGCATTCCAAATGCCTGTGGGCTGGTAACCTCGTGAATCAAGTGCGTCCCAATCAGCAACTGCGTCTGTCCGTTAGACAGCTCCCTGACTGCGTGGGCATCCCAAACTTTTTCAAATAATGACTGGCTCATTGTATTTCCTTAACTGCGATAGAGTTCAAAAGAATCGCCACCGACCTCATGGCTATCAAGTAAGAACAGGCAAAAGCTGCGCCCTTCGCTCAAGGAGCTATCGGCTCGAACTCCAATTGACGACGGTAGTCTCGAGGCGTCATTCCCAACCGTTTTCTAAATTGGGAATTGAATACGCTTAGATTCGAATACCCGCATGATTTCGAGATCGAGGCGATTGGCAATCGGCGTCGGGCAGCCAACATTTTAGCAGCTTCCCGGATCCGAATGACATTTAGGTAATCATTGAATTTCTGCCCGCTAACCCTTCGAAAAAACCGGGAAAATGAGCTAGGATCCATGCCTAAATGCGACGCTACGCTATCACGATCGATATCTTCGCAATAGTGCACTGCGATATACTCGCTCGCGGACTCAAAGTGTAAGCTGTCACGGTATTTATGGATGTTTACCTGTTGATTATCAATGTCTTGCCAGCTATTGATCGACACAAGCAAATCGATGAGGGCATAGACTCGAGCTATGCGCAAAAATCCGCGAGCTCCTTTGATTGTCCGCAATCTGGAACGAACCCTGTCAAACTCGGGGAAGCGACAAATCGCTCCTGCCCGATCCTCTGAAATAAGGGTCCGCGCGACAGCAGCTTCCGGCAGTTTCCAAAGAGATGGCGAGAAGACCGGTTTAGGGATGTGGAGAAATACCGCCGACACTTCAGCATTTTCGCTATCCGATCTCCAAGAGTGGTCTGTACTGGCCTTGATGAAAGCTACTGTACCCGGAGTGAAGTCGCCCTCATGAGATCCAATTCGGACTGATCCGGAACCTCTGACAATCGCCACTAACTCATGATCAATATGCCGATGCAAAGAATTTTCAACTAATTGATTATCAAATTGATACAACCCAATCAGTGACTCGCTGGCTGGCACATCCAGTGCAACATCTTCAAGAACCTCCATTTAATAATGAATTTGTTGCAGATTTATTAATTATACTCAATTAATGCAACAAATTCTTTATTATATAGCAATCGGCGCCATCAGAACGACAATTGTCCGCGGCTGCAGCGCGAGTTGAATTGGCACTCGAAATCTCAGGATACGACGGCCGCGGTGGCAGCCGCCCGCGCGACTTCTCCAAGCGGCGTGCTGATGTAGCGTTCACCACTGCTAGCCGCGATAGTAACAATCCGCTTGCCAGCCATTTCCGGACGTTTGGCTAGTTCGATAGCCGCCCAAATAGTCGCTCCCGACGATATGCCTACGCTCAAACCATCTTTAAGAGCTGCCTCCTGGGCAGTCGCGAAGGCGTCATCGTTTTCTACCGTTATGACTTCATCGATGATCTGGGTGTTGCAATTCTTGGGTATAAAACCAGCGCCGATTCCCTGGATCTTGTGGGGTCCTGGATTGCCACCCGATATCACCGGGCTGTTCGTTGGCTCAACTGCCACGGTTTTCAAATGGCAGCGGCTCTTGATCACCTCCGAAACCCCAGTTATCGTTCCGCCCGTTCCGACGCCCGCGACAAAGGCATCTATTTCGCCGCCTGTCGCTTCCCAAATTTCTTCTGCCGTTGTTCGGCGGTGTATCTCCGGATTGGCTAGATTCTCAAATTGCTGCGGCATGAAAGCATTGTCCCCATGCTCTTCCATGAGTTCTTGGGCTCGGGCAATCGCGCCGGGCATACCTTTTGGCCCTGGGGTCAGTACTAGATCCGCTCCCAGCATATTCAACAGAACGCGACGCTCCATGGACATCGTTTCAGGCATAGTCAGTATAAGGCGATACCCCTTAGCTGCGGCTATAAATGCCAAGGCAATCCCGGTGTTGCCCGATGTGGGTTCGATAATCACTCCACCAGATCCTAATTTACCGGCTTTCTCAGCCGCTTCAATCATAGCCACACCAATACGATCCTTAACGCTGGAAAGCGGATTGAAGAACTCGCATTTTACAAGCACCTCCGCTTCCAGACCTTCCGCCAAGGCATTCAGTTTCACCAAAGGCGTCCTTCCTATAGCCGCCGTTATGTTTGGGTAAATTCTAGACATTTCGCTCTATCCAATGAAGGGCTGTTCCCCTGGAGTCAATCTTGGATCCCTTCCCAATGGATACTCATTTTGAACTGCCCTCCGGAAATCGGCCCAGTGTCAAACGCAAGGCGTCACCAAGATTAGGATACTTAAACTGATAGCCAGAGGATTCAAGCTTAGCTGGATGGGCTCGACAGCTAGACAGCAACCCTTCATTAGCGAATTCGCCGAACATAAGCCTCAAAATGGGAGCAGGAACACTCATGAATGCGGGACGCTTCAAGACGGATCCTAGGGATTTCGCGAATTCCCTGCTGGTAACAGGATTTGGCGACACTAGATTGAAGGCTCCGGATTCTTCTTTCATGAGAAGGTGGTAGACGCATCCTATCCAGTCCTCCAAAGCTATCCAAGGCATCCACTGATTTCCTTTGCCCAAGGCTCCCCCCAGTCCCATCGAGAATGGCGGTAGCATCTCTCCTAGGGCCCCACCTCCAGCATCCATAACAACACCTGTTCTAAGGCGGACAACTCGATCCAAGACGCTTTCCGCCTCGATCGACTCTGCTTCCCAAGCCTGGCAAAGCTCCGCTAGAAATCCGCTCCCAAGCGGATCTGTCTCGCGAACTATCTGGTCGCCACAATCTCCGTAGTATCCAATTCCCGAGGCGCAAATGAATGCTCGCGGCGGGCGTTTCGCCCCTTCTAAAGCTTGGACCAGGAGCTTGGTGGCATCAACGCGGCTTTTCCATAATCGGGTTTTTCGTTGGCCACTCCCCCTACCAGAAGCCAAGTTCTCACCCGCCAAGTGAATCACCGCATCGAAACCTTCCAATCGATCCCTGGCCACCGAGCCTGAAGCCGGATCCCAACCGACGTCATCCTTCTTGGGAGAACGCGTAAGAGCGGCCACGCTGTGACCTTGAGTCCTGAGAAACGCGCTGAGTCGACTCCCCAGAAAACCATATCCACCTGATATGAGTATTCTCAATCGCTTACGATCCCGGTATCGGTCCCACAGATCCAGGTCGCTTCTCGTAATTTCGTGCCGATAGCAGAAGGTCCTTTCCAAAACGGATTGCACATGGCCCCCAGCAAACGAATTTGCCAAGGATCCGCCTGGCAATGCGTACTCTATTTCGTCAGCTAGGATACTGGTTGAAGCATCCGATTCTTTAAAGGCATGCTTGTGCTCCCATTTGGCGAAAGGGCCTCTTACTTGAACGTCCTTAAAGTAGACCCCCTCCAAACGCTCGCTTATCACAGCTAACCAATCTTTACGAAAGCCTAGCTTTCGTAGCTGCAATAGAATCGTCGAATTTTCCTCGAGACCAGTTCCCGTCTTCGAGAGGATTTCCAAGCGATCCCACGGAGGCGCGAGACGCTCGAAAGCGCCCTCTCTAGCATGCCAATCGAATGCCTCGCTCGCAGAGCAAGGCAACAAAACCTCCCGTCTGAATTGCATTAGCTTATATTTCCGTCAAACCTAGCTGACGGGATCAAATCGAATCCAAATAAAGGGCTTCATATTCTTTGGCAGCGTTTGTCCAAGAAAAGTCGCGCTTCATGCCGTTCGCTTGCATCTTATCGTATTCGCCTTTCGATCCGAATATGGAAAGCGATTCCTCCAAGGCACTCCTAAACGCTTGCTCGCTTGGCTCGAAAAGCAAACCCGACCCCCCTTCAGCGTCTTCTCGAAAGTCGACAATCGTGTCGTGCAAACCCCCGACGGCCGAAGCCAATGGCGGGGTGCCATAGCGTTGACTATACATTTGATTCAGTCCGCAAGGCTCGAATACTGATGGCATCAAATAATAGTCTGAACCCGCTTCCACTAGATGAGACATGGCTTCATCCAACACGGTGCAGACAGCGATCTTGTCCGGATACGCCTTCGCCCAGCGCTTTAATGAACGCTCGTACCTTGGGTCGCCCATCCCTAGCACGATAAGCCGGCAATCCCGCTTACTAAAAAAGCTCATCTGGCTCAGCAAAATATCCACGCCCTTTTGCTCGGTCAACCGGCACACGATCCCATAAACTGGGTTATCCGTTTCAGCTAAACCCAGTTTATTCAGGAGATGGGATCGACTGGTTCGCTTTCCTTCCAGATTCGATAGGGAATAATTCGCTGGCAACCGATCGTCTGCGCTAGGATCCCAAACGTCTGTATCGATTCCATTGGCGATGCCAATCAAATCACTCGAACGCGTCTTTAGAGCCCCTTCCATGCCACATCCAAATTCTGGAGTCAGAATTTCTTTGGCGTAATTTGGACTAACGGTAATGATCTTGTCGGAAAAAAAGATGCCCCCTTTGATCAGGCTGATCTGCTCGTAGAACTCGATGCCGTCCAATTCATTGAACTCGCTGGGAAGGTTGGTGTAGCGAAAGGAGCTGTTCGGGAAAAGCCCCTGAAAGGCCAGATTGTGTATCGAGAAAAAAGTCTTTAAAGCCAACGAAGTATTGTGCTCTTCTTCGGCGACCCGCAGGAATAGCGGAGCCAGCCCAGTTTGCCAATCGTGGCAGTTGAAGACATCGGATTTTATCTCCAGCAATCGCATTCCTTCCACAATAGCCTTGCAATACCAAATAAATCGGCGATCGTTATCGTCGTAATCGCGATTGGAGGAGCCGTAAGGATTCGAGCGATCAAAAAACTCGTCTCGACGAATTACATACATCGTCTGGCGCTTACCCAAAGGCATGGCATAGACCTCTCCTCTGAGATACTCGTCTCCAAGTTCTACCTGCAAAACCACCTTTAGCTTAGCTTTGGCGAACTCTGGAGATTCGATAATCTTGCGATAGCCCGGCAAAAAAATCGAAACATCA
>CAZFUD010000104.1:0-5033 GCA_964521705.1 uncultured Opitutaceae bacterium
ATGACAGCCTCATCGGTTTCGCAGATTTAGACGATAAGTTCCCGAAGCTGGCATCGGGAACTCGGCTTTCGTCCCGAACATGCGGGACCCCGGTGGACTTTGAGGGGGATTGTTTGGACATACGTCTACGCCCGAAAGGCTTCGCCGAGTCGGATCTTATCCTGCCCACGCTTTAGCATGATCTTGCTCTCCGAAGGATTGGGGATTCTTGTTTAATTTATTTCCTGAGTAGGTCCTAAACACTACCTATAGCTGTCGACGGGGGGGAGTTGTGCACCGGTGAGGCCGGTGGGGCCTTCTTCGCCCTTGACGGGGATGCGCAGGGTGCCGATGCCTTCGATTGAGGCTTCGATGACTTCGCCAGGCTGCAGGAAGCGTTGTTCGCCGCGTACGGCGGTTCCGGCTCCCACGCCGCCGGAGGTACCGTTGTTGATGACATCGCCGGGGAAGAGAGTGATGATGGAGGAGCCGTATTCTATGATCTCCCAGATGGAGTGAATCATGTCGCCAGCTGTGGCTTCCTGCATTTTCTCGTCGCCGATCTTGAGGCTCTGCCGGAGTTTTTGCATCGGGTCGCCGTAAAACTCCTTTGGGACGATCCATGGGCCCTGAGGAGCAAAGGTGTCATGGCCTTTTCCGACAAACCAGTCCGAACGCAGCGGATTGCCGCCTGGTGGCCGCCCCCCGCGGTCGGAGATGTCCATGGTGACCATGTAGCCGAACACGTGGTCCTGAGCGTCATTGGCGGAAACGTACTTGGCCGTTCGCCCGATTACCGTGCCGAGTTCGACTTCCCAGTCGGTGCGGTTGCGGCCGTAAGGAATGACCACCGACTCCGAATTGCCGATCACGGCTCCTCGGCTGGGTTTCATGAATAGGTAGGGTACACCACGATTCTCCCGGCGCTGCCGACGGGCCGCGGCCCGTTGTTCCTCGGTACCGCTTTCCTCTACATGGCTATAGAAATTGACGGCCGCATTGAGGATCTTTCCTGGATAAAGAATGGGGGCCAGGGTGCGGACATCTTCCAAGTCGTGGATGTAGTTCGCTCGACTGGCGCTGGTCAGATTTTGAGGATGCAGGTGGTTGACGATTTCATAGAGCCGTTTCTTAAGGCCGTAATCGTAGCGCTCGATAAGCTCCAGCATGTCGGCTGGCGTTGGGATTTTTGGATACGAGGCGTTTTTCTCGAGGGCGGCGTTGGCCTTGTTGAGTTCGATGATGAACCGGTCTCGAAGGACTATGCCGACGCGGTTCTCGCCATCGATCTCGAAGGTCCCGACTTTGAAGGGCTCAGCGATTTCCGGGTGGTGGCCATGCGACGCGGCCCACGAGACGCCGCCGCTGGAGACGATGAAGATTGCGATGGAGAGGACGAGACGAGCGGCTCCTCTGTAACCCGTGAACGTGTTCTTTGGCATGCCAAGAGGAAATCGAGGGGGTGGAAAAGTGTCAAGGCCGCCGCCGCGGAGCGGCGGTACTGTGAATGGTGTTGTAGGACATTTTCGCAGCTAAACCTAAGGACCCCACGCCGTTTTCGTAGCTCAGTCCGATTTTCGCGCCTCCTACTAAACCGGGCTCGATATGCATATCAGCCTCCTCGATAGTTGCTATTTTTTTGGGTGTTCGTCGATCTGGAGCTATCAAATCACAATGGAAAGCGAGGCTTATCACAATCTATAAAGCACGAGGGCCTTTGTTATAAGAGCGCATTCAGTCGTTAGTTAATCCTGTTGATTGGAGATTCGATATTTCTGTTGTTCCGACAGGATTATGGGGTTAGTTGGTTGGAGATTAAAACGTTGCGCATTGCTTGGATTGTGGCCTTAGGGCTGGCGGCATGGATCTTGTCCCAGCTGCCGCTGGAGGCGGCGCTGCAGTCGGTTGCTGGGCTGGGTCTGGAGCAGTGGTTGCTTTGGATCGGTGTAAATCTTCTAGTCATTGCCTTGCTGGTAGCTCGTTGGCTGGCACTGACCCGAGCCATGGGCTTAGCAGTTAGTTTTGCTCAACTTCTACGTGTTCGTCAGGCGGGGCAGCTAATTAGCTTTACGACCCCGGGTCCGCAATTTGGGGGTGAACCACTGCAGGTATATTGGCTATGGAAACGCTACAAGCTGCCGGGTCATTCCGCCTTCCTATCGGTGGGTATGGATCGGTTTTTTGAGCTCTGGATCAACTTCGCTGTGCTTCTAATTGCCGTGTTTACATTAGCTCTCACAGTCTCGACGGATTTAGTGGACTGGAGCGCTATCGGGCTGATTCTCTCCCTACAAGTGCTCCTTTTGGCCTTTGTAGTCTGGTTTCTAATACGACAACCGGAGCACGTTCGTAAGGGTATCGAACGTTTGACACGGTCTTGGAAAAATCACCCGCGCCTCGGTCGATTACACACCCATTGGTCGCGGATGCATGAATCACTGCAAGCAGTGATCAAGGAGAAGCGTCCCGCACTAGGTCAGGCTCTGGCCCTATCCTTGTTGGGATGGGTAGCCATGATCTCGGAATTCTGGCTGTTGCTGCGTTTAGTCGACGTAGACTTCGATCTCAGCTCCTTTGTTTTTCTATTAGCGGTGACTCGGCTGGCCTTCCTGTTGCCGCTGCCGGGCGGCATCGGCAGTGTCGAAGCGGGAATTTTCTGGGCCTTTTCGGTCTTGGCCCTTCCGCTGCCGGCAGCTATAGGCTTGATTGCTTTGATGCGCCTGCGCGACTGCGTGGTACTACTGGCAGGAGCTATGATGCTGCCTGGGCTGTCAGCTACCCCCAAAGTTAGTTGAATAGGACGCCCAACAGGACTCGTTTTCCCACATGCGGACGGTAAAGCGTCCCGCGCCCGGCGGGTTGATAGCCTTCAGCAGTTTGAGGCAGACGATACGGCTGAAATGCTCAATGCTGGGATTGAGCTCATGGAATTCGGGTAGATCGTTGAGCATGCTCTCGCCGAAGTAGTCGACGACCGCCTGCATCTCCGCTTCGATTTTGACAATGTCGACGAGGTAGCCGTGCTGGTCCAGCTCGGAAGCTTCCAGTCGGACCTGCATCACGAAGTGGTGAGAGTTGGGCTCGTTTTCCGGTCCCCAGTCGCCGCCAATTAAAAAGTGTCGGGCGATGAAATTCTTTTTTACTGCGAGTGTGTACATGGCTAAATTCTCTCTTCTGGGACGAGTTGGTCCGCTATTTATCGATAGTCGAAAACAATCTGTAACGCTTCTTCTGATACACTGTCGAGCAAGCGATAAGCGTCGGCGGCTTCGGAAAGGGGCAGGCGATGGCTAATAAACTGTTGAGGTTCGAGCTTCCTTATCCGGTCCCAGGCTACGGAGAGTCGCCGTTCCTTATCCCATCGACCTCGTAGCTCAGGCGAGATGGTGCTGACCTGGCTGCTGACGATGCTGATGCGGTTGCGATGAAAGCGCTTGCCAAGTTTGAGCTCGGTAGTCTTGCTGCCGTACCAGCTGCCGACGATGATGCGACCTGAGTAGGCACACAGTTCCACGGCTAGGTTCAAAGCGTCCGGGGAGCCGGTAATTTCCACCACAATGTCCGCTCCGCCGCGAGCCTGATCTAGATGTAGTCTGTCTTTCAGTACATCGATATCGGCAGGGCTATCCGGGTCGAAACAGGCCATAACGCCAATCTTTTCGCCCTTTGCCCGCCGCTGGCTCATTCGATCTACGCCGTACAAAGCGGCCAACGGAAATTCAGATAGTATACCGCCTACTAGTAAACCGAGTATTCCTTGTCCCAATACGATCACGCGGTCACCGAGTTGCGGGCGGGCGTCCTGAAGCAGATTAACAGCGGTATCCATATTAGCCAGATAAACGGCGGCTTCTGGATCGACATCATCAGGTACCTGGATCAGTTCGGACACATCGCTCACGAAGTGGCTGGCGTGTGGCTGAAAGGAGAAAACGGTTCTGCCGACCCATGCCTCATCCGCTGAACTACCCACCTGTTCGACGCGACCGACACAAGCATAGCCGTAGCGAAGAGGGTATTTGATGGCTCTGTCACCGAGCGCGGGAAGGTTAGCATCCAGTGGCATTGAGTCAGGCACCTGGCCCCGATACACGAGTAGTTCCGTACCGGCGCTAATTCCTGAATAGAGGCAGCGGACGAGGGCTTGATCAGGAGCTGGGCTAGGTAGCCCTTGTTCTCGGACTTCGACCTGAAAGGGTTCGGTGAACCAAAGTTGTTTGGCATTCTGTGACGTTTGTCCGCTCATGCCTCAGCGTCATCGTATCGCAACTCGCCCCAGACGATTAGATCCTGGCCGGCCTGTCCGGAATAAAGAGGGTTTATATCAAGCACTGAGTTACCGACCTTCGGCTGCAGATCTCCCACGGCCTTGTAGCCGCCAACGAGCTTAGGGCCAATGGTCAGAACGACGGCATCCACGAGGCGGGCTTGAAGGAATCCGGTGATGACATTGGCTCCGCCTTCTACCATCAGGCGCTCTATGCCTCTTTCGTGCAGTAGCTTCATAGCGGCATCAAGAGATGCTTGTTGCGAGTCGACGCTGTTGTTGTTAACGGTCAGAACCTCGAGATTGCCGTCGGGAGATTCGGCATCCGCGTTTCCCGTGATCACCCAGCATTGCTTGTCTGGATGAGTGCAAAGTTTGGCGCTGGCGGGTGTGCGAACTTGGCTATCGAGAATGATTGGCTGAGGGTTAGAGCCAGGCCAATCTCGAACAGTGAGCTGCGGATCGTCGCTGAGTACGGTGCCGATTCCGACGAGAATGCCGTCATGCAAGCTCCGTAGCTGATGGGTGATCTGCATGGATTCCTCGCCACTTATAGATAAGCTCTCTCCGCTGTGGGTAGTAATGCTGCCATCCCAGCTTTGGGCGTAGCTCAAGGTGATAAATGGCCGGCTGTCCGATTGGAACGAAGCTACCCTATCATTGAGCCAGTCTTCGATCTCTTGTTTGAGATTCAGGGAAGTTACTCTACGCGGCCGGGCCCGGTGAGTAGGGGGCCGCATGATGTGGTCCATGCGTTCGACCTTGGTCATCAGGTAGCGTGAATTCT
>CAZFUD010000104.1:5043-13936 GCA_964521705.1 uncultured Opitutaceae bacterium
AGGGCAGGGCCACTCGTTCGCTGACCTTGATGCCGTCCGCCTCGAGGGCGGAGATTTTGTCCGGATTGTTAGTGATCAGGCGGGCCGAACTGATACCAAGATCCTCTAGTATGCAGGAAGCTAGGGCGTAGCTGCGATCGTCCGCTCCATGGCCCAATATGAGGTTTGCGTCGACAGTGTCATGGCCTTCGTCTTGTAGATTGTAGGCCCTCATCTTTTCCAGCAGGCCGATACCTCTGCCTTCTTGACGAAGATAGATGAGCACCCCACGGCCTTCCTCGGCGATCAGCTGCAGGGCCCGGTCCAACTGCTCTCCGCAGTCGCAGCGGCGGGAACCAAAAATATCGCCAGTCAGGCACTCCGAATGCACGCGAACCAGTGTATCGCCGCCGGAAAAGTCGTCCCCCATGCAGAAGGCTATATGGTCTTTTTCGTCCAGCGTATTGCTGTAGTAAACGAGTTGGAACTCGCCATAGTCGGTGGGTATGCGGGCGCTGGTAATGCGGGTTACGGTGGGTGTATCCATGGATTGTTTCAACGTACTGTCCTTAGTTCGAAGGGCAAGGCCGGTTCAGACAAGCATTTAGACGAAAGTCCGCCGTCTTGGCAACATCACGCAAATGGGTGTCTAGTGTCGGGAGTCTAGCGGCTCTGGTAGGGCGAGCAGGTCCTGGTGTCCGACGATGCACTTGCCGATTTTGACTTTGGCGAGACGGAAGTCGCGCCAGTCTCGAAGTGATTCTGAATCCAGGGTGGGATCGTCTGCCGCTGCCGCTGCGATTCCGTGTATTAGTTCGGTCATCAAGGCGCGGTCGACCGCATTCAGTATCCAGGGACTGCTGGCGGAAGAGACGGAAAAGCCTGCCTCAATTAATCTTTGCTCGAGGTATGTGCAGGTTTCGGGACCGAGGGCTGGACCGAAACCCTTGTTGCGCCGCTGGTCGCGATTGAAGGCGGAAAGCACCGGGCCGTCGAGCGAGTGGCCAGGCGTCCACTCAGTGGTCCCGTCGTAGTTGAGGGCTGCGTACAGACCCACAGGCTCGGCTTGGCACTGCGATTGCAAGGCAGTGGCGAGGGAATCTATAAATGGAGCTGACACCAGATCGAAGAGGGCCGAAGCCGTCACCAGGCGACTGCAGGCCAGCGGCAGTTCAGAAACGTTGGCTAGGTCCAGTTCGCAGGTCTCTAGTTTTTGCGAGCATCCGTGCCGTTTACTGGCTTCCACCAGCAGCCCGGCATCCTGATCCACGAGCCGCCAATGAGGCGTACCCGACCCGGAGTCTCCTGAATCGATGAAGGCCCGCAGCGTGGAACCCGTGCCGGCGCCGAGATCGACCACGATCGAGGCGGGGTCGTCACCCAGCCAAGATTTGGCTTGCGCGAGCAGCGACGCGTCGCGAGCCCGCAAGTCTGCGGGTTCTCGCAAGTCCAGCCAATCCACGCTAAAACCGCTCATGCTTCGAACACCTCTCGTAGCGTTGCAGCGAACCTGCTGGCCGTGTCCGTCCAGCGAGGCAGGTTCCCAGCAGCTTGCCTGGCCCCTTCTTGCAATCGCCGGCGCAAGGAGGCATCGCTCAAGATACGTTTTAAGGTCTCGGTCAATGCTGCTGCATCATCTGGCGGCACGAGAATGCTGGCCTTCTCCGGAACGACATCCGGGACGGCCCCGGTTCGGGCAGCGACTACCGGCAATCCCGCAGCCAACGCCTCGGCGAAAACCATGCCGTAACCCTCGAAGCGGGAAGACAGTACAAACGTATCCGCCTGTTGGAATTCAGGCCGAGCATCTTCTACAGAACCAGTGAAACAGATGCGCTCGGATAATCCCAGATCCGACACGCGGGCTTTCAGGCTCGTTGCCCAATCTGGATCAAGATCATCACTGCCGACGAAGCGCGCTCGCCAGGGCAGGTCGGCAAGGGCAGATAGGGAGTCGATAAGCACGTCGTGGGCCTTGCGACGTGTCAGCGAGGCCACGGTCAGCAGCCGGATCGGATTGCCATCGCATGGGGCGAGGGGTACGGGATCGACACCCGGGACTGCGACGACGATGTGATCGGGGGAAACGGCGAATTGGTCAATTAGGATGCTCTTCGTCTTTTCGCTGGTCACCACGGTGGCTCGGGTGAAAGCTAGAGCTCGTCGTTCGGATTTTAGCAATCGGCGCTTCTGATACTCTTCTAGGCCAGTCTCCAAGGCGAGGGGATGATGACACAGAGCCACTAGTTTCAGGCGATGAGATTCGGCAGCAGCCAGATTGTCTAATACGCCGAAGGCGAGCCCGTCTATCACGACAACGGACTGATCGGGGATCTCCGTGAAAGTTTGCTCAATCGTCTTGAGGCTTTGTTGGTCTGGCTCTGGAGCGCACGGGGGAAGGGAAAGGGTTTTTATGTTCAGGCCCAGTTTCTCCAACTCCGCTATTAGGCGACGATCATAGCGATAGCCGCCCGTGGGCGTATCGAGATCACCGGGGTAGGCGAAGTAGATAGAGAAATCGGACATGCGAGGGGTAGAGTTATGAATTGGGAATGTTGAGGCAGTGTAGGGAAGATGTCGTAGCCATGCGATTTCGGTGAGTGTCTCCTGGTGGTTACCTCTTTCGGTTTAAAGAGTTCTGTGCTGATTTAACGATACTGGTTAGTAACCTAACTAGTTCATCTGCTTCCTTGGCTATTGGTCGTAGCTTTTCGGCACTGATTGACTCAGATGCTTCGAGAAGCCTTAGCCAATACAGAGTTTCACGAGCCTCCTTGCAAGAGATCGAGATTTTGGAGACAAAGTCAGCTCTACTTTGACCAGCTTGAGCCTCTCCGATGTTAGCTCCGATCGAGGTACCAGATCGCAGCAATTGACTGGCCATAGTTTGTGAAAATCGATCTTGCCCATCAAAGAAACGGCAAAGTCTAACTATTCGGGCAGCGAATTCAAAACTGCGTTTAGTGACATCGACGGATTCCATTTGGCGAGTTTGAAAACCAATTCAACATTCACAATTCAATATTTATTTGTTCCTGGGGTGTTCGGTGTTTTGATTGGGGGATGCGAGATGACGGGCCCCCAACTTTGAGCGATTCGCTGAATACCGAGTTTGGCAGGATTGTTGGGTCGGGTGTGGTGGCCCTGGTTGTCGTTGCTGGGTTGCTAGGTTTGGCTTGGGAGTGGCAGAGCGCGGGTCAATGGATGCTTCAGGCGTGCCTGTTGTGGGGTTTTGTCGGTTATCAGGGTAGAAGGCGTCTGCACCTCAATAGGGAAGACAGCGATGCTCCAGCTTACGAGGAGCTGGGCTGGGGAAATCGGCTGACGCTATTGCGGTCCTGGCTGATCGGAGCAGTAGGCGGGTTTCTCTTTCAGCCTTGGCCGGACGGACCTATGCTAACCTGGCTACCGGGGATATTGTATCTTTTCGCTGCTGTCCTAGATCGGGTCGACGACTATGTTGCCCGACGGACAGGTCACGGCAGTCTGCTGGGGCAGGAGCTTGACATGGTGTCGGATGCCTTGGGGTTGGCGGTGGCTTCGCTGCTCGCCGTTGGCTATGGCCAGGTCCATCCCAGCTATCTGCTTTTCGGCCTTGCCTACTACTTGTTCCATGGCGGACTAATGTGGCGCGAGTGTCGAGGCCTTCCAGTCTACCCGTTGCCGTCGGCACTGCATCGCCGGGCGTGGGCGGGTTTTCAAATGGGCTTTCTAGTCGTCGTCCTTTGGCCGCTGTTTGGACCGCCGGTGACTTCGCTGGCCGGATTCGCCTTCATGCTTCCGGCTTTGATCGGTTTTCTCATCGACTGGCTGATCGTTAGCGGGCGCATCGATAGACAGTCGGAATCCGCGGACCGATTTTTTCAAAAGCTAACTAAATTCGGTCGAACCCTCGCTCAACCGGCCTTGCGGGTGGCTGTTGTCGTGATGCTGGCGGCGCCGCTTGGCCGATCCGACTGGCTAAGCGACCTTTGGTCAGGCGGGGCAGTTGTTGCAGGTGTATTCATCTTCTTGGGTATCGCCGGCCGGGCGGCGTGCCTATTGCTAATAGCGTTGCTGAGCTGGCGGTATAGCGGACACGCTGTTGTTGGAATCGACTTGGCTTTGTTTTGCAGCGCGGTGTGGCTGATGCTCTTAGGTACGGGTCGGTTTAGCCTATGGCAAGGGGATGAGTACTGGATAAATCGGTACGATGGAGCGTAGAATGGTGGAATGAAGATAGATGTTCCATTGTTAGCCATTTAATTCTGCTTCACTATTCACTGTTCACCCCCACTATTTCCAGAGTTTACCTCTATGCTTCGAGTGTTTCGATACATCCTTTTCCTATTTTGTTTGGCTGGTGGATTCTTATGGGGCGAACAATCGCCGATTCCGGAGCGGGAGGAGATTCCAGCCTATCGCTTGAAACGGGATTATCGGCCGGAGGTGACGGCGGTGCGGGTGGACGAGCCACCGAAGATCGATGGCCATCTCGATGAGGCCGTGTGGAATTCGGCGCCGCTGGCGGGCCCCTTGTTGCAGTATCAACCGAACTCCTACACGCATCTGGATCAGCAAACCTTCTTTCGCGTAGCTTACGATGACAACAATCTGTACGTGGCGATCTGGTGTTGGGATACGGAGCCGGACCGGATTGTCGCCCGTCTCATGCGCCGCGACGACGAGCTGTGGAATGACGACGCGATCAATATCAACCTCGATACCTTTAATGATCTGCGGAACAGCTATACCTTTCTCGTCAATCCCAACGGCACGCGGCACGACGCGATTTCCACCAACAACGGGAACTACAACTCGCGCTGGGATGGAGTTTGGAACGCGAAAACTCAGATAACGGAATACGGCTGGCAGGTGGAAGTGGCCCTACCGTTGGCGACTTTCAGTTTCGATCCAGAGAGTTCTCAGTGGGGCCTCAATGTTGGTCGAAGAATCAAACGATCGGATCAGCGGGGGATTTGGTCGTCGCCGAGAAACTCGGTTCGCGGCTATTACATGTCCGAAGCAGGCAAGCTGAATGGCTTGAGCGGCCTTAAGCAAGGATTGGGTTTTGAGCTCAATCCCTACATTTTGGGAAAGCAATTGGAGGACAAGGATCTGGGAACCGATGACTTCGAGTTCGAGTGGGGCGGCGATTTTCGCTACCGTATCACCCCCAAGATGAGCGCCACTGTGAGCTATAATACGGATTTCGCCGCCGCCGAGACCGATGCCCGTCAAGTCAATCTGACGCGTTTCTCCTTGTTCTTTCCAGAAAAGCGACGTTTTTTCCTAGAAGATGCGGGTGTATTCAATTTTGGAGGACTTGGAGGGCGATTCCGGCGTAGAACGGGGACCCGTTCATCGCCGGTCGTCCTGCCGTACTTCAGCCGACGTATCGGGTTGAGTAGCGCTGGAGAGGTCGTGCCGCTGGTTGGGGCGGCCAAGCTCACAGGCCGGGTAGGAAATTTCGATATTGGGGTTATCGATGCCGTGGTCGACGCCAATGGGGATTTGGATAGCCAGAACGCATTCGTGGGACGCGTCACGCGCGAGGTTTTCGATCAATCGACTGTGGGAGCTTTAGTGACTCATGGAGATCCTAATTCTGAATACGATAATCTGCTCGTGGGCACCGACATCCAGTATTTGACCAATACTTTCCTCGATAACTATCGACTTGAGCTAAATGGCTTCGCTGTAGCCACAGACTCGGACCATCCAGATTTCGAAGGTAGCCTTGCTCCTGTATTCGGCACGAGCGCCGTGCTTCCGGCGGACGAATTCGATATTGAAGTGGCCCTCATGCATGTGGATGACGATTTCAATCCGGCTATGGGCTTCGCCCCGCGAACGGGAGTGCGGCGGTACTACACAAGATTGGTGCATAAGCCTTATATCGAGTCCAAAGACTGGCTGCGGCAGATGTATTACAGCTATGAAGGGGAATACATCACGGATTTATCCAACCAGCTACAATCCTCCAAGCACCTCTTGACACCGTTGCAGTTGCTGTTCGAGTCGGGGGATACGTTTTTAATGGAAATTGAAAATGCCACTGATGTTCCGGTCGATGATTTCAGGATCTATAATGTCGCAGGCGACGACGATGACGTTTTTATTTCGGTCGGAGACTATTCATGGACACGGGGGATCTTAGCTTTACAAACTTCCTCGCGACGCAATCTTCAGTTCCAGCATGACTATTCTTTTGGGGATTTCTACGATGGTACCCGCACGGAGAATACATCGGAATTGGTCTACTTGCCGTCAAAGCATTTCGGGGCTGAGCTGAGTTATTCCGATCAGGACGTAGAACTGCCCGTGGGAGACTTCAATATCAAGCTGGCTTCCTTGACGACCTTGGTCAATTTCACTCCCGACTTCACTTGGTCGACGGTGGCTCAGTACGACAATGTTTCCGACACAATGGGGATCAATAGTCGTTTGATATGGGAGTACCGACCTGGCGCCCGTGTCTTTTTGGTGATCAACCAAAGCTACCTTGATGAAAGAACCGGTTTCGTTCGGAAGCAAATGGATACGACTTTGAAGTTGAGTTCGATATTCCGATTTTGATTAGAGGGAGAAGCGATAGCGGCTTACCCTCAGAATCTCGAAGCCCTCATGCAAGGTTTGAACGCGATATCCAGGCGCTTATATCTTTTGAAAGTACTCGCTAGATCCAGTTGGCTGAAGCGGATTTCCATCAATATTGCCCTATCGGAACCGCATTTTCGAAATACATTCTATTTTCCCGTTTTCTTGCGAGGAATAAATTCAACGGAAACTGGATTGAAGGTTTCGAGATCGGGCAAGGTAGTCTTAATGCCACCATCGGGTATCGGGACTTTAGCTGACCATAGGATGCTATTGAAGATGAAAGTTCGCAGGGGGTCGACTTGCCAGTTCTTGTAAAAGTGGGGAAGGGTAATTCCGATTCCTCTACCTGTATCCGGGCGTTCGATGCCCCAAGCAATGATTTCCTCTTTAGGCTGTTCGGGTGGCAGCATGGAAGTGGCAACGGCGAAGGCTCCGGGCAAAAGTTGATTATAGTCAGGGCCGAAGTAATTATTGGTGTAGGGCTCGTCGTGAAGAACCATAGCCTCCCAGCCATTGGCGGTAGGGTGGTTCGGGTTGGCGGCCTCGATACGAGCCGCTTCGTAGATTTTTGCCGTGGATTGGTGGTGTTCGCATCGGGTGGCGAAATAGCCTCCCATCCAATGCAGTAGGGGATGGTCCCCATTCCGAGCTACGTCTTCGTCCAGGAGGCCGACGCCGTAGTGGAGACAGACGATCCCGCGTCCCTTGTCCATAGCGACCGCCAGATCTTCCATGGCTCGATCTGATTCCGGCAAGCGTTCGCCAGGGAATTTGTCGCCTATAAAGACGAAGGTGTCGTATTTGCCGATAGGGCGAGGGATTTCTTCCCAAGCGTAGATCACGTCTGCTTGGACGGCAACGCCGTTTTCATTGTTTTCCAGGCAGTATTCGATGAGGCGGCCTCCCGCTTCGACTTCGTGGCTGCCTGGCGGGTGGGTAGAGGGACCAACAACGATAAGAACATTGACGGTGTTGCCCGCTTGACAAGAGCAGCCAGCGAAAAGCAAGGCGGAGACTAGAGTAAGGGGTATTTTTATATAAAACAGATGCATTTTTGAAAATGTTGCGGCCGCTCTCCGAGCGGCCACGTATTTTACCAAACCTAATGGTCGCTTGGAGATCGGCCGCTACCTAATGATCTGGGATACTAATTGAGGTTTATTAAAGGGATTTCATAAACAGAATCAGTGATTCGATTTGCTCATCGGTCAGTACGCCGGCGTAGCTGGGCATGGCCCATTCGCCTCTGTCAAAGCCTTTGACCACTTTAGCTGTGGGGTCGAGGATCGATTCTCGAAGGTAAGCTTTGTCGGAGGTTATCGTTTGACTTTTTCCGTCGATAATGACCGTTTGCGCCTTGCCGTACAGATCTTTCCAGGTGGGCCCGACCTTGGCCACGTTAGATCCATCAGTCGAGTGGCAGGCGACGCATCCCATCATTTTATAGACGCGACGACCTTCTTCGATTGAGATAGGCGTCGTTTCCGGTAGCGACTGTGCCCTTGGAGTCAGGTCGATTTCTATGCGTCCGAAACCTTCGGATACAGGATCGAATTGAGGCAAATAGTAGGGGGTGGTGTAGGCGTTGTTTTCGACGGGCTCTCCGTCGGTGGTGGCTATGGCCCAGCCTATCCGGAGCTGCATCTTTTTTCGAAGGTCGGGCGCTGCGATGAATACCGCTTTTTTATCTTTGGATAGATATGCGCTGCTCGGCGTGATCCAATCAATGCCTGTTTCGCCATTGGATTTGTATTGAGCAGACCCATACCGGTAGGTACGCTTGTAGGCCCAGCAAGCCATGGAATAATTTTCAGGATCGGTTGCCAGAGCGGGATCGAGCTCGACATCGAATCGCAGCAATACGCCATTTTTTAGGGGCGATATTTCGGTGGGCAAGGCGTTGGTTTTACCTGTGTAACGTACGCGTCCGAGTCCGGTCAGTCGTTCGCGGTTATTTCCCCAACCGCTAATTTGGAATCCTGCCATATAGAGCTGTCCATCGAGGGGGTTTATGGACCCGTGCAAGGGAGGGAACTGCATTTCAGAGGTGATGCTAATAACGGATGCTTGAGGTTGTGGACCGCGATCATTCAGCAGTACTTGAAAGAGTTCTGCCCGATTGAATCCGATATGGACAAGACTATCGTTGAGAGCGCCCATGCGAGCTCCGAAAAGCCAGATCTGGGAGGTGGCGGAAGCGTTAACCGAATGAGGAATCCAGGTTAGGGGATCGGCGATCGGCTCGGGGTACTTTTCCCGTTCGTGGAGGCCTTCGGAGAGGTAGCCGTAAAACTGGCGGTCTCGAATGATGTGCAAAGGCGTGCTTGGAATG
>CAZFUD010000105.1:0-13925 GCA_964521705.1 uncultured Opitutaceae bacterium
AACCGAGACGCCAGCCAAATTTGAAAACGTCGGGAAAAAGTCCATACTCGTAACTACCGCATCGCAGGTTTCTCCCGCCTCGATCCTTTCGGGCCAACGCATTATGCAAGGCAGTCGTTGACCGCCTTCCCAGGTTTCCTGCTTGGTTCCACGGCACGGGTCGTTGCTCCCTCCCTCGCCTTGAGCCCGAGATCCATTATCGCTGGTGAAAACGACGAGCGTGTTGTCGTCGATCCCTAGCTCCATGAGTCGATCCATGATAACGCCAACACTCCAATCGATACATTCCACCGCCCCGCCATAAGCGCCGTTTTTTGAGGATTCTAAAAATTGCTTTGGCACAAATAAGGGCACGTGAACGTACATGTGCGCCAAATACAAAAAGAAGGGCTCGTCCTTGTGTCGGTCTATGAAACTGACCGCTTCTTCCGTATAACGTTCCGAGATTCCACGTTGGTCAGGTTGTTCCTGAACCACCTTTTCGTTCCGCACTAGCGGCAATGGAGGATTGTCAGGGCGATCGGACTGCATACCCATGTCGTTACTGTATGGGATTCCGAAATACTCGTCGAATCCATGTCGTGTCGGAAGGAATTCCGGTTGATCACCACAGTGCCATTTCCCGATAATCTTCGTCGCGTAGCCCGCCTCCTTCAATTGCGAAGCAACCGTCACCTCCTCCTGGCTAAGCCCTATATCGTATCCTGGAAACAATACGACTTCCCCATGGAAACTTCCGAATCCAATCCGCGGCGGATAACATCCCGTCATCATGGCGGCCCGCGATGGCGAACAAACCGGCGAAGCCATGTAGAAGTCGGTAAAACGCATGCCTTCTTGGGCAAGCCGATCGATATGCGGCGTACGGTTTCGAATGGAACCATAACAGCCAAGGTCGCCATAGCCTAAATCATCGCAATTGATGAGAATTATATTGGGGGACGTTTGCATGGGGA
The DNA here is from genome assembly GCA_964521705.1 of uncultured Opitutaceae bacterium. GTDB lineage: Bacteria > Verrucomicrobiota > Verrucomicrobiia > Opitutales > Opitutaceae > Pelagisphaera. Next base: position 957 of record CAZFUD010000105.1, read on the forward strand.
TCTCGCTTTTCAGCAAACGATCGAAGACAAGGCCAAGTCAATCAGCGAATATAAGGATTGCCCATCTCATTGGCTCTTTGAAGATGACTTCATGAAACTGTCGCCAGGAGTCCTCTCGCTCCTCATCGCCAACATTGTGATGTTTGTCCTTACCTACATGGTACCGGGGCAAAAGGAATTCATGCTGCGTTGGTTCGCCCTCTATTTTCCGCAAAACGATCAGTTCCAAGTTTGGCAATTTGTGACCAACATGTTCATGCATGGCGGCCCAGCCCATATCTTCTTCAATATGTTCGCGCTCGTATCCTTCGGTTCTATCTTGGAATTCCGATGGGGGGTCCGCCGGTTTCTAACCTTCTACTTTATCGCCGGTATTGGAGCTAGCCTGATCTATACCTTCGTCAATGTCTACAAGTTCAGTTCGCTCCAATCCGACTTTCTCGCACTTGGTGTTTCCAGTGAAACCATTCAGGCCCTCTTAAAAACGGGCTCAGCCAGCGACGCGCTGACTGACAAGCTCGGTCTAGAAACGCTCCGAGAGTTCTACACGCTTTACCACGTTTCCGCAGTCGGCGCTTCAGGAGCTATCTACGGAGTGCTCGTCGCCTTCGGCATCCTTTATCCTAATGCCAAGCTCAGCCTCATCTTTTTCCCCGTCCCCGTCGCAGCCAAATACTTCATCCCGGGCCTCCTTTGCCTCGACCTGTTTTCAGGATTCACAGGCTTTTCCCTGTTCGGTGGCGGCATAGCCCACTTCGCTCACATCGGCGGGGCCATAATCGGATTCCTGATGATGCTCCTCTGGCGAAAGAATCATCAGCGGGCCGAACCAATTATTGTATCGGACTATTAAGGATCTCCGGGGGGAAAGGATGTATTCCTGGAGATAAGGATGGTAGAGCCGAATCCTGGCAGCTTGGCCTAGTCATCTACTGCTTCATTGCAGGATCCTGCCCATTAAGCAGATACAGCCTTCAAATTCTCGAAAGAAGGCTTGCTCTAAAGCCATCAGGTGGCCCTAACTAGGGAGTTACCCTGAAACTATGCCACTTCATTTGCGCAAGATATACCCTACTCATTTAGAGTTTTTCCGCCCATTGGCTGGGGCGACGATTTGGCTCTTTGCAGCCACTCATTCAAATGGCCAGCTCGATTCGCTCGACCGTCTAACTCTCGAGGAGCTCGGAGATGTTCCCGTCGTCTTGTCATCGAAAAACCCGACCCAGCTATTCGAAGCGCCGGTCGGTTCATTCGTGTTCGACGAAGCTGCAATCGACTCGCTTCCAATCGATTCAATCGCCGAGATGCTCCGATACGCTCCCGGTGTTCACATAATTCGGCCCAGCAACGGCATCTGGGGTGTGGGTATGCGAGGGATCAATTCCAGGTTCTTCAACCGCGTCGAGTTCAACGTCGACGAGCAAAACGTCTACAGCTCGATTTTTTCGGGGCTGTTTGGAAATCAGCACGATCTCTTGCTCGACGACGTAGCCTCTGTAGAAGTCGTCTACGGTCCGGCTGGCGGAACCTGGGATAACAACGCGGTCAACGGGATGGTAAATGTCCTCATGAAAACCGCCTTCGAAACCGAGGGGAACGCCGTCCGCTCCCACATCGGAACCGAAAGCCACGGTGTCTCTTCCCGTGTTGGATGGGCCATCGATGACTCGACTTCCGCCCGTGTCTACGTGAAAGGATCCACCCGGGACAAAAGCGAAACCCGTTTCGACTACAGCAACCAATGGGATGCCGCTCGGGCCGGGTTCCGCATGGACAAGCGAACCTCGTCAATGGACTTGCTCAGCTTTTCCACCGAAGCCTTTTATTCACATTTAGGATACGCTTACGACTTAGCCGATTTCGCTACTGGCGATCTCAGTTTCCAATCCGATTCGGAGCTCCTTAGAGGGGCAAGCGCTCAGGCGAAATGGACTCGAAACTTTTCCGACGGCACTGCCCACTCAGTGAGAAGCTGGATCACTTATTCCGACCTCGATGCCCCTTACGCGGCCTTCGGCATGAGCACGGCGGGACTCGAAGCCCGGAGCCGGATCCGCTGGAGCGACGCCCATACTTTGAGCTTCAACCTTGGCGGAGCCTACGATCAGGAATACACCCGAGCGACACTCACTTCAGATTGGACGAAAGACTTTATTAACAACTTCGCTCTTTACGCGGGCTTCCAAGACGAGTGCGTCCTGATCGATGACAAACTAACCGCATCTTGGGGCTTGGACTTCCGACACGAGGACAAATCCCACATTAGCACGGTTTCACCAAACGCCCGGCTGATTTGGCAGCTCCAAGAAACTGACCGAATCTGGGCTTCTTTTTCTCAAGCAAAGCGAACAACGCCCGTCTCCTTATCAGTCATCAAGAGCCTGCGCTCGGGCAAGAGGATCGAGCCACCCATTCCAATCGATACGCCTCTAGGCGCCCTTTCCTTAGATCGCGATCTGAGCAATGCTGTTTCCGACAGAGAGCTAGATAAAGAGTCTATGGACGCTTTTGAGATCGGCTATCGGCGCGCGCTGGGCAAGGGCAGCTTCAATCTCAATGCATTTCACTACAAGTATGATGAAGTCTTCGCCCGTATCGGAGTCAGCGCTACACCCGAACTATTCGCGCCGCTCCCCTACTTGAACGTTCAAGGCACATACGACAACTTGCTCGAAGGCCACGCTACTGGGTTCGAAGCGTTCCTGGACTGGGACTTCAATGAGTCGCTTGGCGTTTCCTTAACCTATTCGCATCTATCGGACAGCTTTAAATCCCTTGTAGATTCTAGCGATCCATTCGTTCAAAACTCGATCCAATTCTCTATTAATGAATTCGATCATAGCACGCCGAACAATATGGCGACCCTCAATTTTCGATCAAAATTTGCCAATAATTGGGATCTGGATGCAGGATTACGCTACTCGCAGAGCTACAATTTCGCCAAAGGTCTGCAACCGTCCATTTTCCAAATGGACTCGCGGCTTTCCTGGCAAATCAATGACGATGTTCGCCTTTCTCTGATCGGCCGCAATTTGCTGGATTCCAAAACGCAAGAAGCCCGCTTGAAAGACTTTTTCGGTCATTGGACCGAAATGAAGCGAGAAGTCTATTTAGAGGTGAAAGCCGAATTCTGATGGAATATTTCGGCTACAGGCTTTCCCGCTGTTACCTGACTCTTTCCCTAAGAGTCGCCACGGTTTTGGCCCTATGCTGCCTTTCATCGCAATCCATGGGCCAAGTCCTTCAGATCGATCGGCTAAAGGCGAATTATCTGGTTGGATTTATCGACTTCGCCCGCTGGGAATCCGACTCATTCTCAAACCCGACGACGATTGCCGTGCTCAGCGACAATGATCTTTATAGAGAACTCAGGCGAATCGCCCGAGTTCCAGCGAATGGTCGGGAACTCGAAATCATTCATCTGAAACCAGGAACTCGCCCCCCGGTCGATAGAATCGATATACTCTTCGTCGAGAAGAGCCAACACGCCCATTGGCAAACGATTAAAGGGCATTGCATGGAAGCAGGGATTCTGCTAGTCGGCGAAGTTAACGGCTTTATGGAAGATGGCGGCGCCATTCAATTCGTCTATAGGAAGAACCGGTTGAGATTCATAGTGAACCAAGACAACGCAAATCGACAGGGCATCGTCTTGAGCTCCAAGCTCATCGAGTTGTCCGTCGATAAACGATGAGCGGAAAAGCGAGAAGCCCTGGGAATTGGTTCAATGACCTCCCGCTATCGCGGAAGATCCTCTTGATAACGTTCGTCTCGAGCTTGATTACCCTATTTCTCCTCTGCTCCTTGTCTTTTTTGAGAGAACGCAACTCGTTCTATAATAAAAAAATCGGCAATCTGGAGACGCTTGCTCGAATCCTGGGAAGCAACACGACTGCAGCATTGCGCTTCGACGATCCGGAAATCGCCGAGCATTACGTCCTATCCTTCAGTGAGGAACCTGACATTGAAAGCGTCACTATCTTCGATGCAGCTGACAACGTTTTCGCCGCCTACAATCGAACGCAAGACCTAGTGGAAACGCCACCCCCCGCCGCGCTCGGCGTCTCCACGGAGAAGGACTATATCCGATTCGCTTATGAAGTCACCTTCGGAGAAGAGCGGCTCGGCTCGATTCTAATCGAAACATCAACGAAGTCGCTGCGCAATTCGGTTCTAAATCTTCTTTGGACCAACATCGCTTTTCTTTTTGGAGGGCTAGCCATCACCACGGCATTGGCCTATCGTCTTCAGAAGTTTATTACTAAGCCAATTAAGGAGCTCGTCGAAGTCACTAAGTCCATCGCTTCTGAACAAGACTATTCAAGAAAGGCCACCAAGCATTCAGACGATGAAATAGGCTGGCTCGTTGATAGCATTAATCAAATGCTGGAAGCGATTGAAAAGCGGGATGAAACCCTAAGATCGACGAACTCCATATTGGAAAAGACGGTCGAGAAACGGACCCGCGACCTCAATGAACGCAACAAGGCCTTGAACAAGGCCATCAATGCCGCTCGGGCAGCGGCGGATGCGAAAAGCGATTTTCTTGCTACCACAAGTCACGAGCTCAGGACTCCATTGAATCCAATAATTGGATATGTTGATCAACTGATGGAAAAGATCGAAGATCTGGATAGCCAACGAGAGCTTCAGATTATCAAGAATTCTGCCGAACTTCTTTTGCGGCTTATAGATGACATACTCGAGTTCAGCCGAATCGAGCACGGCGATATTCGGATCCAGATGAAAGAATTCAATCTTAACGAATGCTGCCGAGATGTCACCCATCTCATGAGCGCCCAAGCCAAAGAAAAGGGCCTCGACCTCGAATTCATTCTAGAGATCCCCAAAGGGTTTCCAAAGGATCGCCCGATCGTATTCGATTCTGACGAAGGACGCCTGCAGCAGGTAGTTTTGAACTTGATCGGCAACGCCATTAAATTCACTGAAGACGGCCGCATCACCTTCCGGGTAATCATCAATTCTAATGAACAAGGGATAGATTCTCTAAAAGTAAGCGTAGAAGATACAGGCATCGGCATTAGCGAAGAGGATTCTAAGAAGCTCTTTGAACCATTCACCCAGGTTGATGAGGGGCTGAGCCGAAAGTATGGCGGCATGGGGCTGGGGTTAGCAATCAGTCGGGCTTTCGTTGAGGCCTTGGGGGGCGTGATCGAGTGTTCCAGCGAACCTGGAGTTGGCAGCACGTTCTGGTTCGAGATTCCTATCAAACTGAAGGATGGTGAGACCGTTGCCACTCTAAATAATGCATCGGTGAATAGCATTCCCGACGGAAACGAAGAAGATAACGGGGCCAAATCCATTTTGCTCGTTGATGATGAACGAGTGAATCGGGAATTAGGCGCATCGATGATCCGTAGCCTAGGCTATCACGTCGTATGCGCCAAAGATGGTTTTGAAGCCCTAAACCTAACCGGCAAACAGGATTTCGGCCTCATTCTTCTCGATATCCGCATGCCCAAGCTAGACGGATTCGAAACGGCCCAAGCGCTTCGAGATCGCTCGCAAAAGCAGCCGCCAACTCCCATCATCGCTCTCTCAGCCCACATTACTACAAAAGATGAAGAAAGGTGCCATGAAACAGGCATGAGAGACTATCTGCAAAAGCCCCTTAAGATGGATACGTTGAATCGATGTATTCAGAAGTGGCTAAACGGGAAAGATTCGAACAAAGTCAGTTGAATTCTTCCTCCCCCCTCGGATATCGAACAAAAATAATCCCGCCCACTTTGGTAATTGCCGAATGCCCAACTACATTCTACCTTCGGCCCTAAAGAAACGTCAAAACCGCTTACGCAATAATAACTGCCTAACCCATAAGTATCATGAGATTCTTTGCTTGCCTATCCATCCTTCTAACAGCCGCTTCAGCCTTCGCGGCAAACGTTGACGTCTACTTCGGAACCGGGGGATCTCCATCGAAAGGCATCTATCGAGCTACTTTCGACACCGAGACGGGCAAACTTGGCCAAGCTGAGCTAGCGGCCGAGATTGTTTCACCCGGCTTTCTAGCTTTGCATCCCAACCGAACTGCCCTGTATGCGGTCGCTCAAAACGATCAAGGTCCTTGCGTAGCGGCCTATAAAATCAAGAAGAACGGTTCCCTTGAGCTTAGAAACGCGACTCCCATCGGCGACGGCGGCGGCGCTCACATAGCAGTGCATCCTTCCGGGAAATTCCTGCTCACGGCCCAATACGGAGGCGGATCTGTAGCCGTGTTCCCGCTGGACTCCAATGGCAAAGTTGGAGCCCGGTCTCAATTGCTTGAGCACGAAGGAGGTTCCGGCGTTGTTGCCGGTCGCCAGGACAAGCCTCATCCCCACTGGGTCGGATTTTCTCCAGATTCTCGATACGCTTTTGTTCCTGACCTAGGAATAGATCAGATCGTGATTTACAAAGTCGACGAAAATGGACCCAAGCTCGCGCCCCATGGGCACGCGGAAGCGCTCCCCGGCGCAGGCCCCAGACACATGCGCTTCTCGGTGGATGGTTCCTACATTTACCTGCTCAACGAGCTGCGCCTATCAGTAACGACCTTCGCATACGATTCGGAAGCGGGAACCACAAAACGGCTATCGACAACCAAAGCCCTCAGTGAAGTGGTCAAAGCCAAGGAAGTATTCAATTCAAGCTCTGAGATCATCGTTCATCCAAACGGCCGATTCATCTACTCTGGCAATCGTGGCAATGATACGGTGACCGCCTACCGAGCAAATCCTAATACTGGCAGGCTAAAGGTGACGGAAGTCGAGCCTGCACGGGGCGCCTGGCCACGCAATATCAACATGGATGAACAAGGCCGCTGGCTACTGGCAGCGGGTCGCCACTCGAATAGCGTTTCCGTATTCGAAATCGATCAAGAAACGGGTGAATTGGCCTTCCAAAGAGCGGGCGTAATCAACGTGCCAGCTCCGATCTGCATCGTATTCAATCAGTAGCCTGTCCGACTGGCAGGTCTACCCAGACAAGCCTATGGTCGCTCCCATCATAATAGTTTGGGCGGCGATCAATGCGGCCCTTGATTCCATTGAAAACGTCCCCCCAGCCCGGAGAACGTAGGATATAATCGATTCGCGAATAGGAATCTTCCTTGCGATAATAATGGGTCCAACGGAACCCTAGGTCGTCTGAACTCTCTACGGGCAAACTTAGATCTCGCTCGCCCTTCCGAAGGAAAGCTCTAACCGCTCCAGAAACTGGAGAATCGTTTAGATCTCCCACGATTAGATATCGGGCCTCGTCTGGTCGCGGATACACTGCTAGAATGCGATCTCGCGCCGCCCGGCCCTCGAGGGTTCTTCGTTTAGAGGAGAGAGGGTCCGACTTCACATTAGTGTATTTGCTTTTCAAATGCAGATTGAACAGGCTCCATTCGCCCTTGACGTCTTCGATTCTCAATTCGAGCATCCCCCGCTTGACGAAGTCGACTTCGCCCATGTAGCGAATCGGCAGATTCGGATGTTCGACGACAACAACATCAAGATTTTCCGTCCATAGGGTGGCCAAATGCCTCTCCGAATCGTGGGCTTCTAGCCAGGCTGAACCGGAATACTCCAGTCCTTCGCTGGCCAGGTCGCGTTGCAACTCAAGCAAGTGCGCCCTTTCACCGATTTCCTGCAAGGCAATCAGATCAGGCCTGACGGCGAGAATCGTTTCTCTGACAACTTTCTTCTCGGATTCGGGCTTCGGGTATTCCGGTCGCCAACGCCCTTCCACTAGTCGATCCATGGTCAGGTAGTTTCTGACATTGTAGGTGCCGATCCGAACACTCTCCGGCTCTTCCGCCCAGCCGAACCCGAACACGACCGAAAGACAGATCGAAACGAAGTGGAGCCGCGCCCTTAGACCAAGATATTTTCTGACGATTCTCCCCGAGCCCATTGTTATAGAATCAAGGGTAAAACTTACGGCGATGCAATCCCGCCTTGTCTTCATCGACTGCTATAACGGTGATGGGACGTTTCAAAACGAACTTCTCCAGATCATGTCCGATACCGGCAACCTCCTCCGAAAATTCCAATTTGTTCCAATGCTGCTTGGAATAGCTCAAAGACACATCTAGCTCTCTCCCTGAATTCTCAAGCTGAATGATGCCTCCATAGCTAGGCCCAAAATAACCGATCCGCTGGAGGTACTCTCCAATCGCTACAAGCTCCTTAGGCTCGACGCCCGGACCATAGTGAATCTCATGCCCCACATCGCCGACGCTAAAGACTTCGCCACGGAAGCCATATGGAACCTCGACTTTGGCAGATTTATTAAACCCGATAATCACGAAGGTTCCCATCAGCACGCATGACCCTGCGATCAAAGCGCTCCGAAGCCCCTTTTTCCCTGATACCCTCACCATTGGATAGCGATCCTTAAGATCGCATGGCGCGTTCCCGCTCCAGCAAGGTTGGGTGGGAATAGTGAAATCCGCTATACAAAGGATGCGGGTTCAAATTGGAGAGGTTTTTCTCGCTCAGGTTTCTCAACGCCTGGCTCAGCGGCTTCCAATCGCCCACCGCATCGCGAGCAAATGCGTCCGCCTCGTATTCATGCTTACGTGACATGGAGTTGAATACGGGACTCGTCCAGAATGTAACGAGTCCTCCCAAAAGGCTGAACAACAATAGGGCCACCCCTAGATTTCCAATTTCCCCAGAAACGATCGGAGCAAAGCCGAAGCTCTCGTAAAACAGGGAGCTGCTTATAAGCAGGTCTATTATCCAGAAAGCCAGGAGCATCATCAATGCGGAAATCGCTATCATTTTCGGGATATGCCCTTTCTTGTAGTGGCCAATTTCATGGGCCAAAACTGCTTCGAGCTCCTCTTCTGACAGTTGATCGATAAGCGTATCATAGAGAACGATACGCCTAAACTTGCCGAATCCCGTGAAAAACGCGTTGGAGTGCCCCGATCGCTTGCTCCCATCCATTACTTGAATCGTTTTGGCCTTGAAACCGGCTCGGTCCGACAAATCCATCAACCTATCCTTGAGGCTCCCTTCCTCCAGAGGGGAGAGCTTATTGAAAAGCGGCATGATTATCATCGGATATAGTACCATCATTAGTAGTTGAAAGGCCATCATGACAGCGAAGGCATAAATCCACCACCAGTCTCCTAGCCATCCTACAAGGCTAATGAGAAGCCACAGCAAGGGAAACCCGATCACTACTCCGATGAGAGCCCCTTTGATTTTGTCGCTTACCCACAACTTAAGGGTGCTGCGATTGAAACCAAAGCGCTCCTCGATCTTGAACTGGCTCCAATAATCGAAAGGCAGTCCCGGGATTCCTAAAATCATCGAAACGAAAATCAGAAAGAATGCGGAAGAGGCATTCCCGCTTCCCCACATTCCAGACCACCAATTGAAGATAGCGGGCAGCAATCCGCTCAGCAGCGCCGCTGCCAAAACTACGCCGTCAACGCACATCTGGAAACTAGAAAAGCGGCTTTTCGTCAACGTGTAGCGGTTCGATTTATCGTAAGTCTCCGCATCCATTACATCGCTCAAGTCCTCCGGCGCCTCATCGCCAAATTGCCGTACTCGCTGGCGATTAAGGCCCTCCAGCAGCATCTCCATGCTGATTTTCGCCACGAGGGCGATTACGAAGACGATTTCCAAAGTAGTCATCGCGAAAATGTGGCGCTAAGCCCTTCCCTGTGTCGAGTGAAACCTATTCTTGTCACGCCACGACTCTCGAACATAGTCTCTGTCCGTGAGCAAAAAAACCAAACAAGAGGATTTTTCCTTCGAGGAGGGCTTGGAGAAGCTCGAATCCATAGTTGAAGAAATGGAAAGCGGCGAACTGAAGCTTGATGAACTTGTCAAACGCTACGAAGCCGGTTCGAAACTGCTTACTCAATGCGACAAGCGTATCGCGGAAGCCGAAGCGAAAATTGAAATTCTGCAAAACGAGAATGCCGAGGATCCCGAGTTCGAAAATTTCGACCCCGACGCCTAAATAATTTTAAGTCAATATGATGGACAAAGACTCCTCATTGGCTTGTCCTTCCCGCTTTTTCCCATCGACCATTGAACGAGAATACACAATCCGGTGGCTCGCCCCCCAGGCAATATCCGATTCTTAGCCGAATCGAAGGTCCTGCCGATGTCAAAGCCCTCGAGGACGAGTCTCTCGAAACTTTGGGGAGCGAGATACGTAACAAACTGATTTCGACAACTTCAGTGAACGGTGGACATCTTGGTCCAAACCTAGGCGTAGTCGAACTGACCATCGCCTTGCACCGGGTTTTCAGTACGCCAGAGGATCAATTCGTCTTTGACACCTCCCACCAAGGCTACGTCCACAAGCTCCTTACCGGCCGCAATCATTCCGACTTCGACCGCATTAGAAAAACCGATGGACTGAGTGGGTTCTTGACACGAAGCGAGAGCGCCCACGATGCCTACGGAGCGGGGCATGCGGGAACAGCCTTATCAGCAGCCCTGGGAATAGCAACCGCCCGCGATCGACTGGGAGGGGATGAACATGTTGTTGCCGTCTGCGGCGACGCCGCATTTACCTGCGGCATCACCATGGAAGCGCTCAATAATGTAGCCGCTTCTACGAAGAGGCTCGTGATCATCCTGAATGACAATGAGTGGTCGATCGCAAAAAACGTCGGAGCGATTTCAAAGTACCTTAACGAGCTGATAACGAACCCTTTATACAATAGAATCCATCACGATGTAGGCACTCTCCTTCAAAAAGTGCCCGGAGGCGAGCTGCTGCTGAAGATCGGTAAGAATGCCGAGAAAGGCTGGAAGAGCATTGTTGTTCCCTCATCCATTTTCGAGCAGTACGGAATTCGCTATTTCGGACCTATCGATGGACACGATCTCTCCCTCCTCACGCATCATCTGGAATTCGCTAGGGACGCCAATGAGCCGGTCATCCTCCATGTCGTTACCAAGAAAGGGAAAGGCTACGACCCAGCGATTCAGCATCCCGAAAGTTTCCATGGAACCAGCCCATACTAAATCGCATCTGGAAAATCGAAGTCCAAGAAGCAAGGGCCACCAAACTTTCAAGATGTTTTCGGAAAAGCTCTCGTTCGGTTTGCCAAGAAAGATCCCTCGATTGTGGGAATCACCGGCGCCATGCCTTCAGGAACCGGTCTAATCCATCTGTACAACGAACTGCCCGATCAATTCTATGACGTCGGGATTGCCGAAGAACATGCCGTACTATTCGCAGCGGGATTGTCGACCAAAGGCATCCGCCCAGTGGTGGCGATTTACTCGACCTTCTTGCAACGGGCATTCGATCAGCTCATTCACGACATCTGCCTGCAAAACCTGCCCGTCCTGTTCTGCATGGACCGAGCGGGATTGTCTCCAAACGATGGTCCAACCCATCACGGGCTTTTCGACATCGCTTACATTCGCTCCATCCCCAATGCGACGTCTATGCAACCAAAAGACGAGGACGAACTCGTCGATATGATGCATACGTCCTTATCGATCAACAGTCCTACATTCATTCGCTATCCTCGGGGCGCCAGCATAGGGGTGAAGATGAAACCTCGGCCCGAGTCCCTGGAAATCGGCAAGGCGGAGATCCTACGGGAAGGCGACGACGCGGTCATTTGGGCGTTGGGCCCAATGGTACATGAAGCTATCGAACTGAGCGACCGCTTGAAAATCGAAGACGGTCTCTCGATTGGGGTCGTTAATGCCCGCTTTAGCAAGCCGCTGGATAATAGTCTTCTACTAAAGCAGGCAAGACAAACGTCGCTCATCGTTACCATGGAGGACGGCGTGCTTTCTGGCGGCTTCGGATCCGCGGTATTGGAAACGCTTTCTGATGCCCAGATACGGACCCCTGTTCATCGAATCGGATGGCCTGATCGATTTGTCGACCATGGGTCGGACGTGACTTCGTTGAGAGAAGATGCCGGTCTTTCTCAAGACAGCATGCTCTCCGGTGTTCGCGATAATTTACGATCCCCGCGAGAAGCCTTTTCAGAAACCGAGCAATAACCATTCGCCTCCATAATCCCGGAGCTTGGCCAATTCGTGACAAGCAGGAGGCATAACAACCATTTTACGGCAAATCATGGAGAGCAGAAGATTCTCGGATTACAGCCGAAACAATGTCTTGATTTCATGGTCAATCGCAGCTCACTAAGATAGTGAGCTCTCTATTAATTATCACGATTAACCATACCGCATGAGCAATTGGGCTGAACGAATCAGAAATGAAGTGGGGAAGGCTGTAATCGGCCAAGAAACGATCGTCGAACGCATGCTGGTCGCTTTACTGGCGGATGGGCACGTATTGCTGGAAGGAATGCCAGGCCTAGCCAAAACGCTTCTCATAAGAAGCTTGGGCACCGCCCTGGGACTGCAGTTTGAAAGAATCCAATTTACCCCGGACTTGCTGCCGAGCGATGTCGTGGGAACGATGGTCTACCAGTCCAACGATGGGAAATTCGTTCCCCACCGAGGACCTGTATTCGCAAACATGCTACTAGCGGATGAGATCAATCGAGCGCCTGCAAAAGTGCAAAGCGCCCTTCTGGAAGCCATGCAGGAAAAGCAAGTGACAATTGGCGGCGAATCTCAAAGGCTCCCAAAACCCTTTTTTGTGATGGCGACGCAAAACCCTGTTGAGCAAGAGGGAACCTACCCTCTCCCAGAAGCTCAAAGGGATCGCTTTCTGTTCAAGCTGATCGTAGACTATCCGCGGAGAGAGGACGAATTCGAAATGATGCAACGCTGGGGGCAAGTAACCCGTCAGCCGGAGCTAGATCCCATCTCCACAGGTGACGAGCTACTCGACATACGCGAACAAGTCGACCAGGTTCACGTGTCTGAAGAAATACAGGCATACATATTGAAGCTTGTGCGCGCCACTCGGCAGATGGCTTCCGGTGACGACCCCAACGAGCGCTACTTGTCCTATGGAGCTTCGCCGCGAGCATCGTTAAGCCTATACCAAGCGGGAAGAGCCCTC